>JAXDIL010000064.1:0-3535 GCA_034664005.1 Thermoleophilaceae bacterium
GGCGTCCGCGTAGAAGCCCGACATGAACCAGCCCGTCGAGTAGGCGCCGAACGCGAAGAACGCGACGTAGCCCAGGTCGAGCAGGCCGGCGTAGCCGACCACCACGTTCAGGCCCAGCGCCATGACCACGTAGGCCAGCGCCAGCACCGCGTTGTTCATGAACGAGGCGCGCGGATCGAAGAAGTAGGGCAGCAGGACGGCCAGTCCGAGCAGCACGATCGCCAGGACGAGGTTGAAGCGCTTCCACTGGCGCAGCTGGTGCAGGCGCGCGGTCATCCGGCCTCCCGCGTCTCCTCGCCCAGCAGCCCCTGCGGCCGGAAGACCATGATCACGATCAGGTAGGCGAACACCACGGCGGGTGTCCACTTGGCGGCGATCCGGTCGTCGGAGATGTTCTGGATCACCCCGATGATCAGGCCGCCCAGGACGGCGCCCTGGAGGTTGCCGATCCCGCCCATGACCGCCGCGGTGAACGCGATCAGGCCGGCGGTGAAGCCCTGGAAGTACCAGACGTTGGTCTGGTAGAGCGTGTTGATCAGGCCGGCGGCGCCGGCGAGCAGCCCGCCGAGCAGGAAGGTCAGGGAGATCGTCGTGTCCACGTTGATCCCCATCAGCCGCGCGGCCTCGGGATCCTGGGCGGTGGCTCGCATCGCCTTGCCGAGCCGGCTGCGAGCGACGAACGCGGTGAGCAGGAACACGAGCGGCGCCGTGACCGCGACGGCGAGCAGATCGCCGCGCGAGATCGACACGCCGAAGACGTTGAACAGCTCGCGCTGCGAGTGGATCAGGTCCGGCACCGCGTGCTGGGAGGCGCCGAGCCAGAGGATGCCGACGTTCTGGAGGATGAACGAGAAGCCGACTGCCGTGATCAGCGGCGCGAGCTTCGGCGCCCCGCGTAACGGCCGGTAGCCGACGCGTTCGATCATCACGTTGAGCGAGCCGCTCACGAGCATCGCCACGATCAGCGTCGCGAGCAGGCCGAGCACCAGGCCGATCGTCGACGTGTCGGCGTGCAAGCCGAACGTGCCCCACAGCGCGAACGAGACGAAGGCCCCGATCATGAAGATCTCGCCGTGGGCGAAGTTGATCAGCTCGATGATCCCGTAGACCAGCGTGTACCCGAGCGCCACGAGCGCCCAGATCGCGCCGTTCGACAGGCCGTCGGCGAGGTTGTTGCCGATGCGGGTGAGGTTCCCGTCATCGATCAGGTCCTGAATGCCGTAGTAGGCGGGGAACGCGATCAGGATCGCGATCAGGCCGTACTTCGAGATGAACTCGGCGACGACCTCCGAAGTCCTCGGCTTCAGTACTGCGTCAGGAGCGATCCCGGCGGCTTCCAATTTCCCTCAAAGTTGGTAGCGGAGGGGACGGGCCCGAGGCCCGTCCCCACATTCCGCTGGCTAACGTAACCGATCCGGCGGACCGGATCGAGGGCTCAGCCGCCCTCGGCCTTGATCGCCTTCACGAACTCGAGCTGACCATCCTTGATGGCGTACAGCCCGTAGTCGGTCAGAGTCGTGTCGCCGTTCTCATCGATGTCGTACGTACCGAGAACGCTGTCGCGACCCTTGGTGTTCTCCAGAAGCTGCTTGCGGACCGCCTCACGGTCGTTGGCCTTGTCGGCCACGGCCTTCAGCGTGTCCAGCGCGAGCTTCATCGTCTCGTAGCCATAGATGGCGTACGGGTCCGGCTGATCGACGTTGTACTCCGACTTGAACGAGTCGAAGAACGATGCCGCCTGCTCGATGCCCTGCTTCTCGAACTCCTCCGGGCTGAGCGTGGCGACCGTCACCTTTGTGCGGGCGCCGACGTCTGCCGGGATTCCGCCTTCCTTCGGATCGGAGAAGGCCGCCTCGGCGACGCCGTCCGGTCCGTACAGCTTGCAGTCCGCGCAAGCCGCCGCAACGTCCTTGAACACCTGGACGTAGTTCTCACCGGTCACACCAGAGCCGACGAAGCAGTCGGCCTTGATCTTCGCCGCGAGCGAGCGGTAGTTAGCGGAGTTCTTGTCCGTTCCGTCGTTGCCCTCGACCGTCAGACCGACCGCCTTGGCCGCGCTCTCGACGTTCTTCGCGAGACCCGCGCCGTAGGTGCTCTTGTCGTTGAAGATGTGGACGGAACTGCAGCCGTCCTCCTTCATGATGGTCGCGAGCGCCGCACCCTGAATCGTGTCCGTAGGCACGATTCGCGCGTACGTGCGCTTCTGAGCCGGGTAGTACTTGTCCGGCTCGCCAGGCTCCGAGCCCGGCGCATCCGTGGTCAGTCCGACGTAGGTGTTCGACGGGCTGATCTGCGGGATGTTCGCCTTGTTCAAGATCGGCAGCGAGACCTTCGTACCACCGGAGTTGAACTCACCGAGGTAGAAGATCGTCGTCTCGTCCTGAACGGCCTTCCGCGCGTTCTGCGCAGTCTGGCCCTCGTCCGCCGTGCCCGGGTTCTGGGCGGTCGAGTCGTCAAGTGAGACGTAGTTGATCTTGAACTTGCCGACCTTGTTGCCGACTTCCTTGAGGGCCAGCTTCTCGCCGTTGATCACGGCCTCCGACTGCCCCTTGGAAGTCCCCTGCAGCGGGAGACTTGAATAGATGGTCAGCGTGTCGCCTGAAATACCGGCGCTGCTGCCGTCGCCTCCGCCGCTTACCGATTCTTCGTCGTCGCCGCCACAGGCAACAAGGCCCAGGGCGAAGACGCCGAGGAGGCAGCTTAAGACTGCCAGCCAACGTACTCGCAAAACGTCCCTCCTATGGAGTGGCTCCAACCTGGCGGGCATCCTAACCAGCGTTGCGCGCGCTGTGGCGGGGTTGCCCCTGCTTAACGCGGAGAAAATCTCGCCTGGAAACGCCCGTCGTCACCGGGCCTGTACAGGACCAGCGGGGTGGGCGGCGCGGCGCGGGCGAGGCGCCTGGCGGCGGTTATCACGCGCCTGCGGTCGCGGCCGCCCTCGGCCACCGCCTTCAGCACGAGCCTCATCGCGCGGTAGCCGGCGCGCTCGGGCAAGAGCGCCGGTCCGACCGCCTCGATCTCGGGCGCGTCCGGCGGCAGCGCGAGCTCGGGGTTGGCCAGGATCCCGCTGGCGGCGTGCACCGGCACGCCTGGAAGCTGCTCGCCGAGCGCGGTCAGCAGAGGCACGGTGCCGCGTCCGGCGACGCCCAGGTAGACGACCGCGTCCGGCCGCGACTCCGCAAGCCCGCGGACGATCTCCGGGATCTCGTCGGGGCGCGCGCTGTACACCTCCGAGGCCACGGCCTCGAGCCCTTCCTCGCGGCCGCGCACGGTCAGCTGCGTCGCCAGCTCGCGCCCGTAGATCTCGCGGTCGAAGACGATCGCGATGCGGGTCGCGCCCGCGGCGTCGAGCCGTGCGACCAGCGCCTTCGCCTCCGCCGAGTCCGGCGGTCCGATGCGCACGAAGCTGCGCGTACCGGTCGGGTAGTAGCGCTCCGGTCCGGATCGGGGGCCGCGCCGCGCCGCCCACCCCGCTGGTCCTGTACAGGCCCGGTGACGACGGGCGTTTCCAGGCGAGATTTTCTCCGCGTTAAGC
>JAXDIL010000086.1:0-10990 GCA_034664005.1 Thermoleophilaceae bacterium
GGCTGTGGAGCTCCCGGTAGGCGGCGTTCACGAGCGCCCGGTAGCGCTGCGCCCCGCGGCGGAGACTGAGGTAGAAGGAGAGGTTCGGCTCGTTCCAGATCTGCCAGAGCCGCACGCGCGGATGCCCTCCAGTCCCGTCGTAGCGGCGAGCCGCGGCCGCGACGAAGTCTGCGAACGCGTCGACCTTCGGAGCGAGCAGCCGCTGTCCGCCGCTGCCGGTGATCCGCGCCCAGCGCGGCGGCAGGTAGAGCGAGAGCAGCGGCTGAAGGCCGCTCCGGTCGATCGCGGCGACCCGCCCGTCGAGCCAGCCCCAGTCGTAGGCGGGATCGGCGGGGTCGCGGGGCGACGCCGGCTCGGTCGGCGCGATGCTCGCCCACGACACCGGCACGCGGATGACGCTGGCGCCCGCGTCGCGCGCCACGTCGAAGACCGGGCCGGGATCGGTGTCGGCGAAGTTGGGGTCGAGCGGGTCCTGGAGCCCGGTCTCGAAGCGGTCGGCACCCCACGCCGATGCGGGCACGGCGAGGAGCAGCAGGGCGAGGGCGGTCGCGAGGCGCGCGAACATTCCCCCGAAGGTACCCTGCGGCGCATGCCGCAACGGGAGGGTGAGACGATCCTCGTGGCCGGGGGAGCCGGGTACATCGGCTGCGTGCTCGTGCCGCGCCTGCTCGAGCGCGGCTACCGGGTGCGAGTGCTCGACCGGATCTATTTCGGCGAGGAGCCGCTCGCGGCGTTCAGGGACGCGATCGAGCTCGTGGTCGCCGACGTCCGTGACATCCCGGAAGCCGCGCTGGACGGCATCGACGGCGTGATCAACCTGTCGGGCCTCTCGAACGACCCCACGGCGGAGTACGACCCCGAGGCGAACTGGCAGATGAACGCGCTCGCCACCGAGACGCTCGGCGAGCGCTGCCTCGAACGCGGCATCGAGCGCTACGTGTTCGCCTCCTCGTGTGCGCTCTACGACGGCCTGCCGCCGGGGATGCACGACGAAACCGCCCCGATCGCGCCGCGCGCGGCGTACGCCACCTCCAAGCGCTACGGCGAGGAGGCGCTGCTGCGGCTCGCCGGCCAGGGGCTCACCTCGGTGATCATGCGGAACGGCACCGTCTACGGCTGGAGCCCGAGGATGCGCTTCGACCTGGTGGTGAACACGTTCGTCAAGGACGCGCTCCTCGACGGCAGGCTGCTCCTCCACGGCGGCGGCTGGATGTGGCGCCCGCTGGTGGATGTGCGCGACGTCTCCGACGCCCTGATCGCGGCGTACGAGGCGCCCGCCGAGAAGGTGCGAGGGGAGATCTTCAACGTCCTCCACTCGAACTACCAGATCCGCGAGCTGGCGATGATCGTCGCCGGCACCGTCCGCCTGGCGGGTCGCGAGGTCGACCTGGTGGAGGCGCCCGAGCCCGCGCTGAAGCGCGACTACGAGTGCTCGAACGCGAAGCTCTCGACAACGCTGGGGTTCATCCCGCGCCACAACGTGCTCGGCGCGGCCACCGACCTCGTCGAGCGCTTCGCCGACGTGGACTCCTCGAAGCTCACGGACCCGCGGCACTACAACATCCGCTGGCTCGAGCTGATGAACGAGCTGAAGCCGAGCTTCGAGCGCTTCCAGACCGTCGTGTGAGGGCCCTGATCACCGGCGGGGGCGGGCAACTCGCCAGCGATCTCCAGGCGCTGCTGGGAGACGAGGCGGTGAGCCGCTCACACGCCGAGCTCGACATCCGCGACGCCGAGCAGGTGGAGCGGGCCTTCGACGAGGTCCGGCCGGACGTGGTCTTCAACTGCGCCGCCTTCCACAACGTCGACCAGTGCGAGCGCGAGCCGGGGAGCGCCTGGGAGACGAACGTGCGCGCGGTCATGGAGCTGGCCCGCCGCGGCGCGAAGCTCGTGCACCTGTCGACGAACTACGTCTTCGACGGGCGCCGCCCCGAGCCGTACGCGGAGGGCGACCTGCCCGCCCCGCGGAGCGTGTACGCGCTCACCAAGCTCGCCGGCGAATATGCGGCCACCGCCTACGGCGCCGACGCGCTGGTCGTCCGCACGGCCGGCCTGTACGGATTCGCCGGCAACGCGTCCAAGGGCGGCAACTTCGTGCAGCGAATGCTCACCCGCGCCCGCGAGACGGGGCAGCTCAAGATGGTCGCCGACCAGCGCCTCCAGCCCACCTTCACCACCGACCTCGCGTCCGCGCTGGTGGACGCGCTGCGACGGGACGCCCGCGGGGTGGTCCACCTCACCAACTCAGGCGCGTGCTCGTGGCTCGAGTTCACGCAGGCGATCGTGGAGAACGCCGGCCTCGACGTGCCGATCGAGCCGGTGGAGACGGTCATCGGCCCCGATGGAGTCGACCGGCCGCTGAACGGCGTGCTCGCGCGCCCGCGGGCGGACGAGCTCGGGCTCGTGCCGCTGCGCCCCTGGCGTGAGGCGCTCGACGACTACATGGGGCGCGCGAACCTCTAGGAGGCGCGGTACTCGAACGGCAGCTCGTCGGCCACCTCGGCGAGCGTCGGTGCGTTCGAGTCGCGCTCGGACGGAATCAGCTCCTCCGTGGGAAGCGGCCACTCGATTGCCACGTCCGGGTCGTCGTAGCGGATGCCGCGCTCGAGCTCGTCCGAGTAGTAGTTCGACTGCTTGTAGAAGACGTCCGCGACCTCGCTCACGACGCAGAAGCCATGTGCGAAGCCGACCGGGCAATAGACCATCCGGCCGTTCTCGTCGCTCAGCTCGAACGCCTCCCACTCGCCGAAGGTCGGCGAGCCGCGCCGGAGGTCCACGACCACGTCGACGATCTCCCCGCGCCCGCAGCGCACCAGCTTCGCCGCTCCCTCGCCGACCTGGAAATGCATGCCCCGCACGATCCCGTGCTTCGAGCGCGAGTGGTTGTCCTGCACCATCTCCTCGGCGATCCCGAGCTCCGCGAACTCGCTAGCCCGGTACGTCTCGACGAAGAAGCCGCGCTCGTCGCCGATCAGCTTGGGCTGGATGAGCGCGGGGCCGTCGATGCGGGTCTCGACTCGCTCGAAGGGCATCGCGGGGACCCTAGCGGCGCGGCTACCTTACGCCCGGCGATGAAAAGCGAAGGTCCGAGCATCGACGCCGTGATCGTCACGCGCGACCGCGCCGAGCTCGTGGTGGCGGCGCTCCGGTCCGCGAGGGCCGCGCTCGACGCCGCGGGCGCCCGCGGCGAGCTCGTGGTGGTGGACAACGGCTCGACGGACGACTCCGCCGAGCGAGTGGCGAGGGAGGTGCCCGAGGCCCGCTGGATCGCGATGGGGGACAACCTCGGCTTCTCGACCGCTGTGAACCGCGGCCTCCGGGAGGGCACCGCGGAGTGGGTGCTGCTCCTGAACAACGACGCGACGCTCGAGTCCGACGCCCTGCGCATCGCCCTCGACGCACCGATTCCGGCCGACGTGGGCACGATCGCGCTCCAGATGCGCTTCGCGGGCCGTCCCGAGATCGTGAACTCCGCGGGGATCGGCGTCGACGTGCTCGGTGTCGCGTTCGACCGCTTCTTGGGCGAGCCTGCCGAGGGCGGAGCCAGCGCGCCGGCCGAGGTGTTCGGCGCGTGCGCCGGGGCGGCGCTGTTCCGCCGCGCGATGCTGGAGGACATCGGCGGGTTCGACTCGGGGATCTTCGTCTACCTCGAAGACGCGGACGTGGCGTGGCGGGCGCGGATGGCGGGGTGGCGCGCGCTGTACGCGCCGGACGCCGTGGCTTGGCACGCCCACTCGGCCACCGCGAGGCACGGCTCGAGCTTCAAGTACTTCCACGTGGGGCGGAGCCGCGTGCGGATCCTGGCGCGAAACGCCGACCGCCGGCACCTGCTGCGCTATGGACTGCTGATCGTGCTTTACGACCTTGCCTACGTGGCATTCGTGGCGGTCACCGACCGAACGCTCGCGCCGGTGACCGGCCGGCTCGCCGGTTTGCGCGAGTGGCGGACCGCCCGCGCGGAGAACGCCGGGCTGCGCCGTCCCGTCGACCTCGCCCCACGCCGCGGTTTCACCGCCGCGCTCCGCCGCCGCCGCGCCTGGCTCGGCTGATGCGGACGCTCTGCGTCTTCCATACCGGCGGCGTAGGCGGGCCCCAGCGCTCGCTGACGCAGGCGGTCGAGTGGCTCGCGTCGCGAGGCGAGGTCCAATTCGTCGTCCCGGAGCAGGGCGCGACCACGGCCCAGTACGCCGCCTACGGGCCGGGCAGCGTGCGCCCGTACTCCGCCCTGACCTACGCGCGCGGCCCGCTCGAAGGCGTCCGGCTCGCGCGCCGGGCCGGCCGCGAAGTGCGCATGTTCCGGCGCGAGCTGCGCGAGCGGCGGCCGGATCTCGTGATAGCCGTGACGACCGTCCTCCCGGCGCTGGTGGTGGCCGCGCGGCTCGAGCGCGTCCCGTGCGTCGTGTACGCGGCGGAGCTCCACGCGCCCCGCCGGCGGGCGGCCGGCCGGGCGCTCGTGACCGGCACGGCGGGTCTCGCGCAGGGCATCGTCGCCTGCTCTGCGGCGGTCGCGAGCCAGTTCCCGCGCCGGCCCCGCCGCCCCCTCGCCGTGGCCTACCCCCCGGTGGGCGAGGAGTACGCCGGAGGCGACCGCGAGGCGGGACGCGCCCGCCTGGGTATCGTCGGCGGGGAGCCCTGTCTGCTCGTCGTCGGAAGCATCAGCCCGGGGCGAGGTCAGGACGTCGCGATCGGCGCTCTCGCGAGCATCCGGCAGCGTCTTCCCGGCGCGCGGCTCGCCGTCGTCGGCGCGCCGCACGCGCGGGCTGTCGACCTCATGTACGCCAGCGAGCTGCGCTCGCTCGCGGCGCGCTGCGGGGTCGAGGACGCCGTCGTCCTCGCGGGCACGGCCGAGTCGATGGCGGACGTCTACGCGGCCGCCGACATCGTGCTGAACCCGGCGAGGTCGCCCGAGGGATTCGGGCGCGTGGCAGCCGAGGCGCTCCGCGCGGGGAGACCCGTCGTGGCGAGCCGGGTGGGGGCGATCCCGGAGGTGGTCCGCGACGGGATCGACGCGCTCCTGGTCGAGCCGGCCGACGAAGCGGCGCTGGCAAGCGCCGTCGTGCGCCTGGCCGAGGACCGGGCGCTCGCGGAGCGGCTCGTCGAGAGCGGGCGCCAGCGCGTGCTCGAGCGCTTCGGCCGCGAACAGGATCTGGCCGCGTGGAAGTCTGTGGTGGATGCCGCGCTCCGTTGACCGGGTGCTGGAGCCGCTCAGCCGCGAGCGGGCGATCCGCGCGTACACCCGCGGAGTCGTCCGGCGCCGCTACCCCGAGGACCCCGGCGAGCTCCGCGAGAGCGGGCTCCTCGACGCGTGGTGGTACTACGGGATGGAGCTCCTGCCGGGCGTGGTCGCCCTCGGGCAGTACCCGCCGGCATGCCGATGCTCCCCCGCATCATGCTCCGGCGCGCCGACGTCGCGGGCATGTCGTGCCTGGACATCGGGACGATGGAGGATCTCGTCCCGGCGCTCCTGCGCAGGCGCGGCGCCGGGCGCGTTCTCGCGGTGGACGCCTCAAACCGTTGCGTCGCCAAGATGGCCGCCGTCCGATCGTCCTCGAGCAGGCCGTGGCCGAGCGCCCGCACGTGCTGCCGGCCGCCCAGCCGAGCGATTCGCACACGCTGATGCTGGCCGCCGAGAGCTAGCGCCGTGAGCTCGTCCGTCCTCACGGCCATCGTCGCCGGCATCAGCGCGGGCACGATCCTCTGGCTCGGCCGGCGCGACCTCTCCAGGCCGGCCGTCGCATTCGGCGTCCCGTGGTTCGGCGCCGTCGCGCTCGCCCAGCTTCGGCTGACCGATGTCGAGCAGCCCTGGAGCACGGGCTTCACGCTCATCGCCCTCGGAGGCGGCGCAGCGTTCGTGGTCGCCGCCACGCTTGCGAGCGGCACCGCGCCGGCGCGTGGCGCGCTCAGCATCGAGCGCCGGAGCCTCCGGGAGCGCCGGCTGGTGGCGGCCGCCCTGGTGCTCGTCGCGGCAGGCGTCGCGGGCGCGGCGTACAAGGCCCACCAGCTCGGTGCGGTAGCCCTCTTCTCAGACAATCCCGACGCCGTCCGCGCGCGCGCCGGGGCGGGAGGCGATCGGAACCTGCCGAGCTGGTCCTCCGCGCTCACCAACGGGTTCTACCTCGGCATGTGGTGCGCGCTCGCCGCCGTGTGCGTGGGACGCTCGGATAGATCCCACGCGCGTACGGCCGGCCTCTGGCTTCTGGCCGCCGTCGCCCTTCTCGGTGTCAGCTTGGAGGCCTCCCGCAACCTCGTGCTCTTCGCGCTGGCGATCCCGGCCATCACGGCGTACCTGCTCGCGCGCCCGCGTGGCTCCGCGCGGCAGGTGGCCTGGGTCACCGCCGCGGTGTGCCTGCTTGCCCTCGGCGTGAGCGGGCTCTTCGTGGCGCGCCTGGCCCGCACGGAGAGCTCGGCTCGGAGCTACGTCGACGGGGAAATCGAGCGCCAGCCGGCCGCCCTGCGGCCCCTGGTCCCGCTGTACCTGAACGTCGCCTTCCCGCTGGAGGCGGCCAGGCGCCTCGAGGCGGCGGTGCCCGACCAGCTGCCGTACGGTCTCGGCGGCAACAGCCTCACGTCCTTGCCGGATGCGGCGTTCCCCGAGGGGAAGCCCGGCTTCGGCGGCGACGTCTCCGGGCTGATGCGGACCACGGGCGGGGACCGGCTCAGCTGGGCCGTCGCGACCTACCAGGGACGCCTGCTCGCTGACCTCGGTTGGCAGGGGGTCCTCCTGGGCTCCCTACTGCTCGGGCTGGGGTTCGGCGCCCTCTACCGCTGGGCGCGCACCATCGGCGGCTTCCTCGGCACCGCCGTGATCGCGTACGCGGTCTATTACGCCGCGTACATGACGTACGACAACCTCCTGTCGTTCACGCTGATTGCGGTGTGGGATATCGCGGTGATCGCGCTCGTCGGCGCCTACTGCTCGGGCCGGGTCGCACGACCGGCAGCCTCGTCCTAGGGGAGAACGACCGAGGCGCGGATCGGGCGGCGCACTCGAGGTGGGACAACCACCAGGACGATCCGAGGCGCCTCGATGCTCGCGGCGATTCGTCCCAAGCAGCAGGAGCCGCGACTTGCGACGGGCGTGGTTCCGCCGAGCGGCTTCGTGAAGAAGATCCGGTACGTGCCGCGCCCGAGGCTCACGCACTCGCTCGCGTTCAACTGCCGCGTGCTGTCGACCACGCAGGAGTCGCGAAAGAGCACGACCTCGGCGTAGCCGCGGGGCTCCTTCGGCTCACGGGTGGCGACCGTGTACAGGATCGCCACCAGGACCAGCGCCGCAAGCGCCGCGACGAAGCCGAGCGGGATGCCATCGGCCAAGCGGCCGAGCAGCCGGGCTCGTGCACGTGCGGCGGCTCTCATCGGAACGCATGCTATGCGCGTGCTATGCCATGCGCCCGTGGACCCTCGCGTCACCGTGATCATTGCGACCTGGAATGCCGGCGACGTCCTCGGCGCATGTCTCGACAGCGTGCTCCGCCAGGAGGTCGAGGGCGGATTCGAGACGATCGTCGTGGACAACGCCTCCACGGACGCGACTCCGCAGCTTCTGCGTTCGTACGGCGACCGCGTGCGCGTCATCACCAACGACGACAACGCTCGCTACTCGGGTGCGAACAACCAGGCGGCGCGGGTGGCGCGCGGGAGCGTGCTGTTCTTCCTGAACTCGGACACGGAGCTGCGGGGTGCCGGTGTGATCGAGCGGCTCGCGGACGTCGCGGAGCAGGCGGCGGTCGCGATCGCGGGCCCGCGGCTGGTGAACCCAGACGGCACGCTTCAGCCCTCGTGCGGCTCTCACCCGGGCGTCTGGCGCGCGCTGCTGGTGGGCGCGGGCGCGCATCGCCTGCTCCCCGACTCGGCGCGAGCTCGGGTGGCGCCCGCGCACTGGACCCACGAGACCGCCATCGACGCCGACTGGGTGATGGGGGCGGCGATCGCGATCCCCGCCAAGCTGTTCCGGGAGCTCGGCGGGTTCTGGGAGACCATGTATGCCGAGGAGCAGGACCTCGCCCTGCGCGCCCAGCGGCGCGGCCTGCGCGTGCGCTTCGACCCCTCGGTGACCGTCATGCACGTGGGGAACCACTCCCTCTCGCAGCAGTGGTCAGATGCCGAGCGGGCGCGGCGGGTCGCTCTCGCTGAGATTGCCTTCCTGCGGGCGCACTACGGCGTGGCGCGGCGAACTGCGATCCGCGTCCTCACCGGGCTCGGGTACGGCGCGCGTGCCGCGGCGTTCAACCTGCTGCGCCGCCGAGGGCGAGCCGCCGTCTACTCGGCGATGGCTCGTGCTTACCTAGCTCGGGCTCGCTAGCCACATGTCCTGCAAGTAGTCGCTCGCGGGCCGGAAACGGGCGAGCTCCCAGCCACAGAGCAGCGTGTCGCGCACATACGCGGGCGGATGGTGGGCGACGCATTGGTTGAGGCCCTCGATGCTCGGATGGCGCACCACGAGCTCGCCCGCCTCGTAGCGCGGCAGCTCGCGCCTGCCGAGCTTGTGGCTGTGCGAGTCGCCGTGGGTGGTGAAGAGCAGGCATCCGCCCGGCTTCAGGATGCGGCGCCACTCGCTCATCCATGCCCGCTGTGACTCCTCGGTCAAGTGCGTCAGCACGCTGATCGCGTAGACCACGTCGAACCTGTCCGGTGGATACGGGGCCGGCGGCCGCGCGCCATTGCGCGCCGCCGTCATGAACGGCAGGTTCTCGCGGCACCAGTCCACGAGCTCCGGGTTGTAGTCGCAGCCGTGCAGGTCGAGGCCGAGCCCGCTCCAATGCCGCGCGGTGCGACCGCATCCGCATCCGAAGTCGAGCACCGACCCCCGTAGATGGTCGCCGAGCACCTCACTGATTGCGTGGACCCCAGCGTTCGTCTCGTCGATGAACAGCTCGCGCGAGGGTCCGGACACCAGCACGCGAAGCTTGGCCGGCGGGACGGGAAGCCCGCCATGGGGCGCGTCGTCGCCCGCCGCGCGCGCGGCGGCCACGGCTTCCCGCGCGCGGGCAACCGGCTTGAGCGCAGTCGCTCTGTCGAGCAGGGCAGCGGGGTAGTACCGGCTGCGCGGCATGTCGGCCGGCCTCGGCACCCGGCCAGCCTAGAGCGAAAAACGGGGCCGCGAGCGCGGCGCCCCCACGCGTGATCTCGTTGTGCGCAATGTCGGTCACCGCAATCGCGCCACGTCAGAAGAACCCCGAACGCTGTCGCAACCGCGACAGCGCGGGCCAGGCGAGTCACCTCGCGAGTTCAGGTCCGTGTGTTCAGGTTCGCGAGGCGACGCCGCGCGGCGCGCGCGAGCCCGCCCGCGCGCTCGGCGCGATAGATGAAGCGGATGAAATCCGGGTACGCCCGCGCCGCGGCCGCGGCCGTAGCTCGCGTCCGCCCCGGTTGAGCTGGGCCGTCCTCCGCGCAGAACTCGACGAGCGGGCGCGCGACGTTGTGCCACAACAGCGGTTCGAGCGCGCCGTGACCTTCGACTCGCCGCGGCTCGCGCGTGAGCCTGTCCAGAGCGGCGGCGGTGCCGTCAACGTCGGCGGGATCGACGACGCAGCCGAAGCCGCGCGCGTCGACCAGCTCCGACATCGCATCGCCGCCGGTGCACACGACGGGCAGGCCCGCGGAGAGGTAGTCGAGCACGCGCGTCCGCGACGCGTATCGGCTCTCGAGTCCGGAGCCCGCGAGCGACACCCCGACATCCGCCTCTCGCAGATGCGCGACGAAGTCCTCTCGCGCGAGCCAGCGCGGGAAGAAGAGCACCTGGCGCTCGAGCCCGAGGTCGCGGACGTCGGCCCTCGCGGCGGTCGCGGCGGGCTCGTGCGCGAGCCGGGTCTCAGGATCGGGGTGGTCGAGGCCGACGAAGGCGAGCTTCAGCTCAGGCCGCGTGCCGCGCAGGCGCTCGATCGCGCGGATCGCCGTGAGCGGGTCGAGCCAGCTCCAGATTCCACCGCCCCATACGGCGATCCGGTCCCCCTCGTCGACGTAGCCGTTCCGGCGCAGGAGCGACTCGCCGCCCGTCGGCGGGTGCTCGTCGAGCCCGTGCGGGACGACCGCCACCCGCCGATGCAGCGGCGTCCCGTCCGGCTCGACGATGCCTGCCGCGAGGGCTGCCCCGATCACGAGGTCGCGCTGCTTCTCGTTCGTGCAGAGGACCAGGTCGGCGGCGGCGAGTTGCGCGACCATCTGGCGCCTGCGCCAGCGCACCGCGGCGCGCGTCACGGCGGCGTCGTCGCCCATCTCGGCGAGCTCGAGCGCGAGCGGCGCGATCAGGTCCGTCACAAGCCGCCGCGCGTGCCGCCGGACGGTCAAGAGCTGGCGAGGCGAGGGCAGGGCCTGCACGACGGCCACGTCGTGCGCGGCGACTGCCGCAGCGAGCCGCTGGTCGTGCGGCGGACCGGTCTCGAAGGTCTCGAAGGGACCCTCGGGGAAGGTCGAGGGGGCAGGCGCCGCAAGCGTGACCCGGCAGTGCTCAGCGACGACCTCGGCGAGCTTCACGGTACGTCGCGCGGGGCCGGTCGGGCTCTCGGCGAGCGGCTCGGGGGCCAGGAAGATGACTGAATTCGGCTCCGGCATCAGGTCGCGTCCGGTCCCCTTACGTCCGCGAAGCCCGTGTGCAGGCGATGACGCAGCGCGCTGGCGCCCATGGTCCCGTGAGGTTAGCTGTGATAGGAGCGACGGAGGCTTGAACACCCAGGACGACGCACAGGGCCGGCTGACCGCCGGAGATGTACGCGAACGGGCCGCCGGCGGCGCCGCGCTGCTCGGGGCGCGCGGGCTCCTCATATACGCCTTCGGGATCGCCGCGAATATCGTGCTCGCACGGCTGCTCGCGCCGCGCGACTTCGGCATCTTCGCGCTCGGGATGGTGGTCGTCGTGGCGGGGACGCTGTTCTCCGAGGGCGGCTTCGGCGGCGCGCTGATCAAGCGCCGCGAGCCGCCGTTGCGGGCAGAGCTCGAAGCCGTGCAGGCGCTGCAGCTCGCGGTGGCCGTCTCCGTGGCGGCGGCGACCGCG
>JAXDIL010000089.1:0-4483 GCA_034664005.1 Thermoleophilaceae bacterium
GCCTCGAGCAGCAGGACCGAGACGTCCGGGTCCTCCGAGAGGCGGTTGGCCAGCACGCAGCCGGCCGAACCTCACCGTCGAGACCCACGTCCAGGCGCTCTCGATCCTGTTCGAGGGCGGACGCGCCGTGGGCGTGGTGGGCGCGCGGCTCTCCGAGATGGTCGTGCACCGCGCCGAGCGCGAGGTGGTCGTGTGCGGCGGCACCTACAACTCGCCGCAGCTCCTGATGCTGTCGGGCCTAGGCCGGCCGGCCGAGCTCGAGGAGCTGCAGATCGACGTTGTCGCGGAGTCGCCGGAGGTGGGGCTGAACCTGCACGACCACCCGAACTCGGGCGCGGTCTACGGCATCGACGAGGAGATCTCGCTGTTCGGCGCGCTCAACGAGGAGAACCTGGCGCTGTTCGAGGCGGAGGGCCGCGGGCCGCTCACCTCGAACGTGGCCGAGGCGGGCGGCTTCATGCGCACGCGCGAGGGGCTCGACGCCCCGGACGTGCAGTTCCACTTCGCCCCCGCCCGCTTCCAGTCCGAGGGGCTCGTGCCGGGCGACGGTCACGGCTTCGCGCTCGGCGCCTGCGTGCTGAAGCCGAAGAGCCGCGGCTTCGTGGCGCTCGGCTCCCCCGACCCGACCGCCAAGCCGCTGATCGTCCACAACTACCTAGAGCACCCGGACGACGTGGCCTCGATGGTCGCCGGGGTGAAGGTCTGCCTCGAGATCTGCGCGACCGGTCGCCTCGGCGAGCTCTCCACCGGAATGCTGATCGGCCCGGAGTCGAACTCCGACGCTGACATCGAGGCCCACTGCCGCCAGCGCCTGCAGACGCTCTACCACCCGGTGGGCACCTGCCGGATGGGCGACGAGCCGACGGCCGT
This sequence comes from Thermoleophilaceae bacterium, assembly GCA_034664005.1. Taxonomy (GTDB): domain Bacteria; phylum Actinomycetota; class Thermoleophilia; order Solirubrobacterales; family Thermoleophilaceae; genus JACVRW01. Next base: position 871 of record JAXDIL010000089.1, read on the forward strand.
CGTGGACCGCGAGCTGCGCGTCCGCGGCGTCGAGGGCCTGCGCGTGGTCGACGCCTCGGTGATGCCGTCGGTGCCGCGCGGCAACACGAACGGCCCGGTGATCGCGCTGGCGGAACGCGCCTCGGACCTGATCCGCGGGAAGACCCCGCTGGGCGCCCAGCAGGAGCTCGAGGTCGCGTAGCCCAAACGCTTGCGCGTAACGCAAACCGGATCTACGCTCGCCTGGCGTTGAAGAGGGCAAGCCTCATCGCCTCGTTGTGCGCCGCCGCGGTCGTCGCGACGGGCGCTGGCGCGACGCTAGGCAAGGGCGCCGCGAGCAACAAGCCGCTTCGGATCTGCGTGCTGTCGAAGACGGGCCAGGTGAGCCTGGTCCAGAAGGGCAAGCGCTGCGGCAAGGGCTCGCGGGCGGTGACCTGGAACGTCCGCGGCAGGACGGGCGCGCAGGGCGCGCCGGGACAGCCCGGCGCTCGAGGCGCGACGGGCGCGCAGGGCGTCCGCGGCAACTTCGACTTCGACGACTTCAAGGACATGCCATGCGACGCCGGATCAGGACCGGACACAGTGAACGTGACCTACGACTCCAACGGCTTCGCCACCTTCCGATGCGGCTCGTAAGCGTCGGTGCACTCGCCGCGCTCGCGGCGGCGCTCGCTGTCGCCGGGGGCGCGCTGAGCGCGGGATCGAGCGCTTCCAGTTCCACCATCACCGCCTGCGTGCAGAAGAAGTCCGGCGCGGCGCGGCTCGTCAGCTCCCGGACCAGGTGCCGCGCGGGCGAGCGCAAGGTGACCTGGAAGCGCATCGGTCCGGTTGGCAAGACGGGCGCTCCCGGATCACCTGGCGCGGCCGGCGCCCAGGGAGCGCAGGGCGCCGAGGGCCCACCGGGCATCGACGACTTCAACGACGTCGACGGCATGCCGTGCACCCGAGACGACGGGCCCGGCACGATCGAGCTCGTCTACGGGTCGGGGCATGTGGCACGGCCGCGCTGCGTCCGGCCCGGAGACGGCCCCGTGTGCGGCGACGGCATCCAGGAGGGCGGCGAGGCCTGCGACGACGGAAACACCAACCCGACGGATGACTGCACCAACAGCTGCGCTGACTTCACCTGCGGCGACGGGGTCACCCATACGACCGGGCCGAACCCCGAGCAGTGCGACGCCGGCACCACGACCGCGATCTGCGACTCGGACTGCACCACGGCGTACTGCGGCGATGGCACCACCAACAGCGCGCGCGGTGAGCAGTGCGACAACAACGGCGGCGGTTATTCGAATATCTGCGACAACGACTGCACGACGCCGAGCTGTGGCGACGGAAACGTCAACCCCGCCGTCGAGGAGTGCGACGACGCCAACCCGACGCCCGGCGACGGCTGCGATCAGTTTTGCAAGATCGAGCCCTGAGCTGACGCCCGCGCTTGCCCTCCGACGGCTCCGAGATCACGATCCACCTGCGCCGGAGCCACCTCTGGGTCGCCGCGGCCCTGCTGATCGGCGGCATCGCCATCGGCTTCCTGATCGGGCGCGTGACCGCCGACGAGTCGCAGCCGGTCCTGTACGGCCTCCCAGCCACGCAGGGCGACGGAGCCGCCGCGGAGACGCCCGCGGCGGGGCCAGTGAAGGTGGATACCTCGGGCAGCCCGGCGCAGGGCCCGACGGACGCGAAGGTGACGATGGTCGAGTTCGTGGACTTCGAGTGTCCGTTCTGCGGCCGCTTCGCGCGCGACACGCTGCCGCGGCTCAGGCGCGAGTACGGCGACCGCATCCGCTACGTGTCGCGCCAGTTCCCGCTCGCGATACACCCGGACGCCCCCGCCGCCGCGCGCGCCGCCGTGTGCGCACAGGAGCAGGGGCGCTACTGGGAGTTGCACGACCTGCTGTTCGCGCACCAGAAGGCGCTCGGGAAGCGCGACCTCACACGCTACGCGCGCGACGCGGGGCTCGACATGGGGCGCTACGCGAGCTGCGTCGGCTCGGCCGCCGCGCGCGCCGTCGTCGAGCACGACCTGGCCGACGGGCGCAGCTACGGCGTGACAGGCACGCCGGCGTTCTTCATCAACGGCCGGCTCATCAGCGGAGCGCAGCCGTACTCGCAGTTCAAGGCCGCGCTCGACGCGGCGCTCAAGGGCTAGTCGCGTAGCGCAGGAAGACGGTCCCGTTCGCGAAGCGGCGCTCGTCGAGCAGCTCGAGCTCCAGCCGAACGCCATCCGGGAGCGCGCGCTTGCCCCCGCCCACGAGGATCGGCACGAGGAACAGGTGGCACTCGTCCACGAGGCCGGCGCGGAACGCCTGCGCCGCAAGCTCCGCGCCGCCCACCGAGATGTCGGTCGTCGCATCGGCCTTGAGCCGGCGGACCGCCTCGGGGTCGAAGTCGCGCTCGATGCGCGTGCGCGCTGCGGTGACCGTGTCGAGCGTCCTGGAGTAGACGACCTTGTCGGCCGCGCGCCAGATCGCGGCAAAGTCGCGCATGACCTCCGGCTCGTCATCACCCGACGGCTCGGTCTCCCAGAACACCATCGTCTCGTACATGCGCCGCCCGCACAGGTGGGTCCCGACCTCCCTCTCGAGCTCGTTCACGAAGGCGTGCACCTCCTGGTCCGGCGCGGCCCAGGCGAAGCCGCCGGACTCGTCCTCGACGTAGCCGTCGAGCGACGCGATCGCGTTGTAGATGAGCTTCGCCAAGGCCGCTAGTCGAGCTTCAGCTCGCGCAGCGCGGCCCAGCGCGGGTCGGGCTCGCGCTCGTGGGCGTGCCCGGGCGTCCGGTTGAGGTTCTCCCCGCACACCGCGCAGAGACCGGCGCAGTCCTCCCTGCACACGATCTTCGTTGGGAGCGCGAGCGCCAGCGCGTCGCGGGCCCAGGAGCGCACGTCGAGGTGGCCCTCGTCGAAGTAGGGGGAGTTGAGCTCGTCGGCCTCTTCGTCCGGCTGGTCGATCTCGCGGGCGTCCACGTCCACGCCCTGGTCCGCGGTCTCGAGACAGCGCACGCATGGCCCTTCGAGGCCGGCGTCGAAGCGCAGCCGGAAGGCGTAGCCGCTGACCGTATGCGAGACGTCCACGCGCGCGTCGACGGTCCCGCCCCGGAGCTCGTAGTGCTGGCCGCCGAACTCGAACGCATCCACGGGAACCTCGAGATCGAGGCTCCGCCCCTCGCCGGACGACAGCCCGAGCTTTCCTACGTCGAATGTGTCGGTGAGCCGTGCCATCTCATCGAGGCTAGCGCCGCCGGCGCGAGGGCGCCGTCAGAAGTCGGACGGGATCGAGCCGTGGAATTGGCGCAGCCGCCACCCGTCCCCCGCGTCGACCGCGAACAACGTCGCGCGGATCGGCGCTCGCCGTTCAGCAGTGCCGTCCGACACGACAATCTCCCCGAACGCGGCGAAGCCCAGCGTGTCCGCGCCCTGATGAAACGGGACGACCTCGTGCCAGTCCCAGCGCAGCGACTCGCGCTGCGTGGGGACGGCGGTGAGGTACTCGATCACGGCGGAGAATCGCCTCGCAGGCGTCCGTCACCTACGACCGCCCGATCAGCTCGATCCGGTAACCGTCCGGGTCGCGCACGAAGGCGATGAAGGAGCCCTCGGTGCGGCCGCCCGGGCGGTAGGGGGGCTTCTCCG
>JAXDIL010000138.1:0-2923 GCA_034664005.1 Thermoleophilaceae bacterium
AGCCGAGGCGCTCGGCCATCCGGGCGCCTCGGTCGGGGTGCTCACGCCCTACCTGGGGAGCCAGCCGCTGGCGCGCTACATCCCCGGCGCCGTCATCGCAGGGCCGGAGGGCGCGTCCGTGAGCGAGCTCGAGGTCGTGCAGCCGCTCGGCCGCGCCGACGCCGACGACCCGGTCCGTCCCGAGACGCCCGCGCCGCCGCCGGGATTCGTGCTCGTGGAGCGTGAGGAGCACCCGACCTTCACGCGCCTGCGCTACCGGGCGCCGGAGCCGGTCGCTGTCAGCGCGCCGGCCGTGGCCGCGCTGTCGCCGTCGACGCCGACGTTCCCGCCGGTACTGCTGATCTTCCCCGCGGGTTAGGTAAGGGATTCCCTGATGCGGGAAACGTCACGAGCGCGGAGTGGCCGTCCTTCGTCACCTGGGCGGCCGCCACCTCGTCCACGCCGTCCGGGTGCTGGTGTTCCAGAACGGACTCGGGGAGTCGCTCCTCGGCTTCGAGAGCAACGGTGCCATCGCGGCATGGCTGCCCCTGTTCCTGTTCGTGATCCTGTTCGGGCTGTCGATGGACTACCACGTGTTCATCCTCACGCGGGTCCGCGAGGCATTCGATCGCGGCATGAGCACGGGCGACGCCGTGGCTCACGGGATCAAGAGCACGGCCGGCGTGGTCACGAGCGCGGCGATCGTCATGGTCGCCGTGTTCTCGATGTTCGCCCTGTCGACCGAGCTTCAGATGAAGCAGATGGGCGTCGGCCTCGCGGCCGCCATCCTGATCGACGCGACGATCATCCGCGGCGTGCTGCTACCGGCCACGATGAAGCTCCTCGGCGACTGGAACTGGTGGCTGCCGTCGAAGCTCGGCTGGCTGCCCCACGTGACCACGGAGCCGGAGCTGGCGCCCGCGGCCGCATAGCGCCAAGCACAGCTCGACGGAGAATGGGAATGGCGGGCTTCGGCCCGCCATTTCTCGTAGCTACCCTGATGCCGATGGTGGCCCCAGCCGCACCCGCTGCGCTCCATCTCCTCACTCCGGGGAGCCCCGCGTACGCGCTGCTGAAGGTCGGGGCCATCGGCGGGATCTTCGCCCTGCGCTTCGTGCTCGGGCGCCGCAGCAGGCGGTAGCATTTATGAAAGAGTGGTTTCACTCAGTGAAATCACGGCGGACGCCGATCGGTTCGGCTCGCGGCTGGCGGTGCAGCTCTGCCACGACCCGGTCAATCGCTTCCAGGGCATGCCCTCCGACGGCGACTCGCGTGCCGGGTACGAGGCGATGGGAGAAGAGGGCTGGATCGGGCTGCACTGGCCCGAGCGCCTCGGCGGGCGGGGCCTCGACCCGCTCGCGACGGTGGCCGCCGAGGAGCGCTTCGGCTACCACTGGCTCCCGCTGTCCGGCTACCTGCTGTCGGTGAAGACGATCGGCACCGTCCTGCTCGGACACGGGTCCGACGAGCTCGCGGAGCGCCTCCTGCCGGAGATCGCCGCGGGCCGGCTCCTGTTCTGCCAGGGCTTCTCCGAGCCGGAGGCCGGCTCCGACCTGGCCGCGCTCCGTACCACCGCGCGCCGGGACGGCGACCGCTACCTGGTCTCCGGGCACAAGCTCTGGACGTCGAGCGCCGCGCTGGCCGACTGGATCTACCTGGCCGTGCGCACCGACCCGGACGCGTCGCGCCCGCACCGCGGCATCTCGGTGCTCGTGGCGGACATGCGCTCCGCCGGTATCGAGGTGCGCGCGATCGAGACGGTCGGCGGCGGCACGCTCTACGAGGTCTTCCTCGACGAGGTCGAGGTGCCGGCGGACCAGCTCGTGGGCGAGCCGAACGGCGGCTGGCGCGTGCTGATGAGCACGCTGGACCACGAGCGCGTCACGAGCGAGAAGGTGGGCGTGGTGCTGCGCGTGCTGGAGGACCTGGAGGCGGCACTCGAGGGCGGCGGGCGGTCGGGCGGCGGCGCACGGCTCGAGTTGCGCCGGCTGCGCGGCGAGGCCGAGGCCGCTCGCCTCCTCGGCCGGCGGGCGGCGGCGCTGCTCGCGGACGGGCGGCCCGCCGCGGCCGCCTCGTCGATGGCGAAGCTGTCGATCTCGATGCTGGTGCGCCGGACGGCCGAGGCCGGCACGCGCCTGCTCGGCCCGCGCGCGCTGGTCGAGGACGGCGCGGGCAGCATCGGCGACGGCCGCCTCGCCGCGCTCACGCGCGCGAGCGCGGGAAGCACCGTCGCGGGCGGCGCCGCGGAGATCCAGCGTCGCGTGATCGCCCGCCAGGGACTGGGGTGCGCGGCATGAGCCACCCGGCCGCGCCCCCCGAGGCGCGCGCATGCGCCGGACCCGAGGAGGCGCGCCAGTTCGCGGCCACCGTCGCCGCGATCGTCTCGCAGCACGCGCGGCCGGACCGCTGGCCGCCGGACCCGTGGCTGCCGGGTGCGGCCGTCTCGGACGCGGATCCGGCCCTCCAGGGAGCACTCACGGACGCCGGCTGGGACGAGCTCGGCAGCGACGAGCAGCTCCTCCCCCTCGCCGCCCCGGCCGGAGCGGAGCTGGGCCGCGCGTTCGCGACGCTCGCGCCCGTCGACCGCCTGCTCGGCGGCGCCCTGTGCGTGGACGGGCTCGCGCGCTACGCCGAGGAGGGCGGGACCCTGGTGGAGCCACGCGGAGGGCGCCTGGTGCGTGGGTCGGCAGCCAGCCTGCAGGCTGTGGCATACACGGATGCGCTCGGAGCCGGCCATGTCGAGCTGGACGGCGAGAACGAGGTGCCACGCCCCGAGATCAGCATGGCCGCCTGGTGTGCGGCTTCGACGGGTTACCTCGCCGGGCTTGCCGAGGAGGCGCTTCGGCTTGCGCTCGAGCATGCGCGCTCGCGGCGCGCCGTCGGGGGGCCGCGCACCGCTGTGGTGGCGGTGCAGCAGTCGCTGGCGGTCGCGGCCTCGCTCGTG
>JAXDIL010000143.1:0-2521 GCA_034664005.1 Thermoleophilaceae bacterium
ACCACCCCCGCTGATCGCACCAGCACCCGAGACCCGGAAGAAGAGAACCTGCAGTGGCTAGCAACGACGTCCTCGCCAAGACCCGCAACATCGGGATCATGGCGCACATCGACGCGGGCAAGACCACGACGACCGAGCGCGTCCTGTACTACACGGGCAAGGCGTACAAGATCGGCGAGGTCCACGACGGCGCGGCCACGATGGACTGGATGGCGCAGGAGCAGGAGCGCGGCATCACCATCACGTCGGCGGCCACCACCTGCCAGTGGAACGACCACCGCATCAACATCATCGACACGCCGGGCCACGTGGACTTCACCGTCGAGGTGGAGCGCTCGCTGCGCGTGCTCGACGGGGCCGTGGCCGTGTTCGACTCCGTCGCGGGCGTCGAGCCGCAGTCCGAGACGGTTTGGCGCCAGGCCGACAAGTACCGCGTGCCGCGCATCGCGTTCATCAACAAGATGGACCGCATCGGCGCCAACTTCGAGGGCTCGGTCAAGACCATGATCGACCGCCTCGGCGCGCACCCGGTGCCGGTGCAGCTGCCGATCGGCTCGGAGGCCGAGTTCAGCGGCGTCATCGACCTCGTGAACATGAAGGCGATCGTCTACAAGGACGACCTCGGCCAGGACTGGGAGGTCACCGACATCCCCGAGAGCTACGCCGACGCTGCCCACCAGGCGCGCACGGAGCTCATCGAGGCCGTGGCGGAGTACGACGAGGAGCTCATGGAGGACTACCTGGAGGAGAAGCCGATCGAGCCGGCGCGCCTCATCCAGGACATCCGCAAGGCCACGCTCGACATCTCCATGACGCCGGTGCTGTGCGGCTCCGCCTTCAAGAACAAGGGCGTGCAGCCGCTGCTCGACGCCGTGATCGACTACCTGCCGAGCCCGCTCGACGTGCCGTCGATCGAGGGCATGGACGCCGACGAGAACCCGCTTTCGCGCCAGGCCTCGGACGACGAGCCCTTCGCGGCGCTCGCCTTCAAGGTCATGGCCGACCCGTACGTCGGCAAGCTCACCTACTTCCGCGTCTACAGCGGCAAGCTGAGCGCCGGTGGGCGCGTGCTCAACTCCGTGACCGGCCGCACCGAGCGCGTCGGCCGCATCCTGATGATGCACGCGAACACGCGCGAGGAGGTCGAGGAGGTGTACGCGGGCGACATCGCCGCCGGCGTCGGCCTCAAGCAGACCTCCACGGGCGACACGCTCTCGGCGCCGGACGCGCCCGTGATCCTGGAGCGGATGGTCTTCCCGGACCCGGTCGTGCATCTCTCGATCGAGCCGAAGACGAAGGTCGACCAGGAGAAGCTGTCCGTGGCGCTCCAGCGCCTCGGCGAGGAGGACCCGACCTTCCAGGTGCGCTCCGACGAGGAGACCGGCCAGACCGTCATCTCCGGAATGGGCGAGCTGCACCTCGAGGTGATCGTGGACCGCCTCAAGCGCGAGTTCAAGGTCGAGGCCGCCGTGGGACGCCCGCAGGTGGCCTACCGCGAGACGATTCGCAACACGGTCGAGAAGGTGGAGGGCAAGTTCATCCGGCAGACGGGTGGCTCGGGCCAGTACGGCGTGGTCTACATCGACCTCGAGCCGGCGCCGGGCGAGGGCTTCGACTTCATCAACAAGATCAAGGGTGGCGCCGTGCCGTCCGAGTTCATCCCCGCGGTGGAGAAGGGGATCGAGGAGGCGCTCGATTCGGGCGTCAAGGCCGGCTATCCGATGGTGGATGTGCGCGCCACGCTCGTGGACGGCAAGTACCACGACACGGACTCCTCGGAGATCGCCTTCAAGATCGCCGGCTCGCTGGCGCTGAAGGAGGCGGCCAGGCGCGCGAAGCCCGTGCTGCTAGAGCCCGTGATGGCCGTCGAGGTGGTCACGCCGCAGGACTTCATCGGCGACGTGATCGGCGACCTGTCACGGCGCAGGGGCCACGTCGAGGGCCAGGAACCGCGCGGCAACGCCGTCGCGGTCAAGGCCAGCGTGCCGCTTGCCGCTATGTTCGGGTATGCAACTGACCTGCGTTCCTCCACGCAGGGACGCGCCAACTACACGATGCAGTTCGACCGGTACGAGGAAGTGCCGGGCAGCATCGCGGAGGAGATCGTCGAAACCCGCACCGGTGAGCCGGTCGGGGCAGGCGCGTAAAGGTTTTGAGGAGTATGTTTCGCGAGTTCGGGTTCGCGCCCGGGAAGACTTTTTAGAAAGGGGTAGTTCGGAGTGGCGAAGGAGAAGTTCGAGCGCAACAAGCCGCACGTCAACGTCGGCACGATTGGTCACATCGACCACGGCAAGACGACGCTGACCGCGGCCATTACAAAGGTGCTGTCCGAGAAGTACGGCGGCCAGGCGCGCAGCTTCGAGGAGATCGACAACGCTCCTGAGGAGAAGGAGCGCGGGATCACGATCGCCACCTCGCACGTGGAGTACGAGACGGAGAACCGTCACTACGCCCACGTGGACTGCCCGGGGCACGCCGACTACATCAAGAACATGATCACGGGCGCCGCCCAGATGGACGG
>JAXDIL010000007.1:0-14176 GCA_034664005.1 Thermoleophilaceae bacterium
GCCCGGGCGACATCATCTCGGTCGACATCGGCGTGATCAAGGACGGCTGGGTCGCCGACGCCGCGCGCACCTTCCCGGTCGGCGAGGTCTCGCCGGTGGCCGAGAAGCTGCTCGAGGTCACGCGCGAATCATTGTTCAAGGCTGCCGAGCAGTGCGTGCCCGGCAACCGGCTCGGCGACGTCGGCTACGCGGTGCAGTCCTACGTCGAGGACCACGGCTTCTCCGTCGTGCATGCTGCGCCCGATGCCGTGGCCGACCAGCGACCGGACGACCGAGAAGCCGTTGTCCTCGACGTAGGACTGGACCGCGTAGCCGACGTCGCCGAGCCGGTTGCCGGGCACGCACTGCTCGGCCGCCTTGAACAGCGACTCGCGGGTGACCTCCAGCAGCTTCTCCGCCACCGGCGAGACGTCGCCGACCGGGAACGTGCGCGCGGCGTCGGCGACCCAGCCGTCCTTGATGACGCCGATGTCGACCGAGATGATGTCGCCCGGACCGAGCTTGAAGCTGCCCGGGATGCCGTGCACGACCATGTGGTTGGGCGAGGCGCAGATCGAGCCGGGGAAGCCGCGGTAGCCCTTGAAGGCGGGGACCGCGTCCTGGGAGCGGATGAAGCGCTCGGCCGCCTGGTCGAGCTCCGCGGTCGTGACGCCCGGGCGGATCTTCGTCGCCAGCAGGTCCATGCAGCGGACGAGGATGTCGCCCGCCGCGAGCTTGAAGTTGCCGGGGATGCCGTGCACGACCATGTGGTTCGGCGACGCGCAGATCGAGCCGGGGAACCCGCGGTAGCCCTTGAAGGCGGGCGTCGCGCCCTGCGAGCGGATGAAGCGCTCGGCGGCGCGGTCGAGGTCGGCGGTCGTGACGCCGGGGCGGACCTTGGTCGCCAGCAGGTCCATGCAGCGGACGAGGATGTCGCCCGCGACGGCCATCGCGTCGATCTCCGACGCGGACTTCTTGACGATCACAGCCGCTCTTCCAGGCGCAGCGTGGCGAGCGTCGCGCGGATGTGGTCGTGCACCTCGGTCTGGGTGCGCGTCCCGTCGAAGCGCCGCAGCAGCCCGCGCTCCTCGTAGTAGTCGATCAGCGGCTCGGTCTGCTCGTGGTAGACGCCCAGCCGCTTGCGCACCGTGTCCGGCTTGTCGTCGTCGCGCTGGATCAGCCGCGAGCCGTCCTGGTCGCAGACGTCCTCGTGCTTGGGCGGGTCGAAGTCGACGTGGTAGACGTGGTTCCCCTTCGCGCAGGTGCGCCGGCCGGACAGGCGTCGCACCACCTCGTCGTCCGGGGCGTCGATCAGGAGCACGCCGGACAGCTCGCGGCCGCGCCCCTCGAGCGTCTTCTCGAGCATCTCGGCCTGGCCGACCGTGCGGGGGAAGCCGTCCAGCAGGAAGCCGTCGTCGGCGTCGCCGGAGTCGAGCCGCTCCGCAATCACCTCGTTGATCAGCTCGTCCGGCACCAGCTCGCCGGAGTCCATGTACTCCTTCGCCTTCTTGCCGAGCTCCGAGCCCTCCTCCACGGCGTCGCGCAGGATGATCCCGGTGGAGTAGTAGGGCAGCCCGAAGTCCTCGATCAGGCGCTGTGCCTGCGTCCCCTTCCCGGCGCCGGGAGGGCCGAGCAGGACCAGGTTGAGCTCGCTCACTTGAGGAAGCCCTCGTAGTTGCGCATCATCAGCTGCGCCTCGAGCTGCTTCATGGTGTCGAGCGCGACGCCCACCACGATCAGGATCGACGTGCCGCCGAAGTAGAAGTTGGCCGACGTCTGGTTGAGCAGGATCGTCGGCAACGCCGCGACCGCGGCCAGGTAGAGCGCGCCCGGGAAGGTCAGCCGCGCGAGGATGCGGTCGAGGTATTCGGCCGTGGGTCTGCCTGGCCTCACACCCGGGATGAAGCCGCCGTACTTCTTCAGGTTGTCCGCCTGCTCCACGGGGTTGAACGTGACAGCCGTGTAGAAGTAGGTGAAGACGATGATCAGGAGCGACTCGCCGACCAGGTAGGGCGCCCGGTTCGGGCTGAAGAACGCAGAGAAGTCCTGCGCCCATCCGGCCTGGGTCAGCGTGCCGACCGTGGGCGGGAAGGCCATCAGCGACGCGGCGAAGATCACCGGGATCACGCCGGCCATGTTCACGCGCAGCGGCAGGTAGGTCGAGCCGCCGCCGGCCATGCGGCGCCCCACCACCCGTTTGGCGTACTGCACCGGGATGCGGCGCTGGCCCTCCTGCATGAACACGATCGCGGCGATGATCGCCAGCGCCAGGAACGGCATCATCACGACGAAGATCTGGTCCGGGTTGGTCCACCAGGCCTGGATCCCGTTCGGGAGGCCGGACACGATCGAGGCGAAGATCATCAGCGAGATGCCGTTGCCGATGCCGCGCTGGGTGATCAGCTCGCCCAGCCACATCAGCAGCACGCAGCCCGCTGTGAGCGTCATCACGATCACGAAGACGCGCCCGAAGGTGAAGTTCTCGACGACGTCGGCGCTGCCGGTCGAGAAGGTCCGGAACAGGAACACGTAGCCGATCGACTGGCCGAAGGCGAGCGCGACGGTCAGGTAGCGCGTGTACTGGGTGATCTTCTGCTGCCCGACCTCGCCCTCCTTGCGGAGCTTGTCGAGCTGCGGGACCACGACGGTGAGCAGCTGCAGCATGATCGACGCCGTGATGTACGGCATGATCCCGAGCGCGAAGATCGCGAAGCGCTGGAGCGAGCCGCCCGAGAAGACGTTCAGAAGGCCGAGGACGCTCGAGCCGGTGAAGTTGTCCGCGATGTCCTTGACCGCGTCGACGTTGATGCCGGGCGCGGGGATGTACGCGCCCATCCGGTAGAGCGCGAGCATGGCCGCCGTGAAGGCGAGCTTCTTACGGATCTCGGGGACCCTGAACGAGTTCAGGAACGTCCTGAGCACCGGTCGGCTACTCCTCGATCAGTTGGCAGGTGCCGCCCGCGGCCTCGATCTTCTCGCGAGCTGTCTTCGAGAAGGCGTGGGCGTGCACGGTGAGCGCCTTTGAGATATCGCCCTGGCCAAGGATCTTGACCGGCACCTCGCGGCGCGTGGCGAGGTTCTTCTCGCGCAGGGCATCGGGGGTCACCTCCGACCCCTTGTCGAAGCGCGCCTCGAGGTCCCGCAGGTTCACCGGCTGGGTGCGCGTGCGGAACATCTCGAACGGCATCGACTTCTTCATGTGCGGGCCGCGCAGCTTGCGCATCCGCATGTGAAGCGGCGTCTGCCCACCCTCGAAGTTGACCCGCTCCTTCGCGCCCGAGCGCGAGCCGGCGCCCTTGTGGCCGCGGCCCGAAGTCTTGCCCGTGCCCGAGCCCTCGCCGCGCCCGACACGCTTGCGCGGCTTGCGCGAGCCCGGAGCGGGCTTCAGCGAATGGAGGCCGATGCGCTCACTCATGTACTCGCACCAGGTGCTGGACGGCGTGGACGAGTCCGCGCACGGTCGGATGATCCTCGCGCTCGGTCGAGCGGCCGATCTTCCCGAGCTTGAGCGTCTTCAGGGTCTCGAGCTGCTTGCGGCTCGCGCCGACGGAGGACTTCACCTGGGTGATGGTGAGCGTGGCCATCAGGCCGGCGTCTCCTCAGGCTCCGCTGCAGCCGCCGGCTCGGGAGAGGAATCCTCCGTCGCGGGCACGCCCGCGACCTCGGACACGACGGGCGCCCTCTCCAACCCGAGCACCTCGCGCACCGACAGGCCGCGGAGCTCCGCCACCTCGTGGGGGCTGCGCAGGCCCTGGAGGGCCGCGACCGTCGCCTTCACGAGGTTGATCGGGTTCTGGCTGCCGAGCGACTTCGAGAGCACGTCGTGGATGCCGGCCAGCTCGAGCACGGCGCGAACGCCGCCGCCCGCGATCACGCCGGTACCGGGCGATGCGGGCTTCAGGAGCACGCGCGACGCCGAGTGCACGCCGATGTTCTCGTGGGTGATCGTGGAGCCGTGCATCGGCACCTTGAAGAGGTTCTTGCGGGCGCGCTCGACGCCCTTCTGGATCGCGACCGGAACCTCGTTCGCCTTGCCGTAGCCGACCCCCACCTGCGACTTCTCATCTCCCACCACGACCAGCGCGGTGAACGAGAAGCGGCGACCGCCCTTCACGACCTTTGCGACGCGGTTGATCTCGACCACACGCTCCTGGAGGTCAGAGCCCTCCCCGCGCGGTCCGCGTGTCCTATCCCTACTAGCCATTCGAACCACTCACCGTAGCGACCGTCGTGCGCGAGGGGCCGGGCCGTGCCCGGACCGGAGCGATGCTGTTCATCATCGGCATCAGAATTTCAGCCCCGACTCGCGGGCGCCGTCGGCGAGCGCCTTCACGCGGCCGTGGTAGCGGTAGCCACCGCGGTCGAAGACGACCGACTCGACACCCGCCGCCTTGGCGCGCTCGGCGAGCAGCTCGCCGGCCCGCTTGGCCTGCTCCATCGACTTGAGGCTCTTCAGATCGCCCTCGGTCCAGTTGACGGCGGCCAGCGTGTGGCCCGCCACGTCGTCGATGACCTGGGCCTGGATGCCGCGGTTCGAGCGGAACACCGACAGACGCGGCCGCTCGGTCGTGCCGCGCACCTTCGCGCGCACGCGGCGGCGCCGGCGCAGCCTCGACTGGCTCTTCGTCTTGATGCTCATGCGCGCTTACCGACCTTCCGCGCCACGTACTCGCCCTCGTAGCGGATGCCCTTGCCCTTGTAGGGCTCGGGCGGGCGCTGCTTCCGGATGATCGCTGCCACCTCGCCGACGGCCTGCTTTGAGATGCCGCGGACGACGATGCGCGTGGGCAGGGGCACTTCGAAGTCGATGCCCTCCGGCGCGTCGAGCTCGACGGGGTGCGAGTAGCCGAGCGCGAGCACGAGCTTGTTGCCCTGCAGGTTCGCGCGGTACCCGACGCCCTGGATCTCGAGGCGCTTCTCGAAGCCGTTCGTGACGCCCTCGACCATGTTCGCGATCAGGCTGCGAGTTAGGCCGTGCAGGGCGCGGTGCTCGCCGCGGTCGGTCGGGCGGCTGACGAGGATCTGGGCGTCCTCCTGCTTCACCTCGATGTCGCGGCTCTTGCGCTCCGCGAGCTGGCCCTTCGGGCCCTTGACGCTCACGAGCTCCGGCTCGATGGTGATCTCCACGCCGTCCGGCACGGCCACGGGCTGCCTTCCGATTCGGCTCACGTCACCACACCTTCGCCACGAGCTCGCCGCCCACGCCGGCGCGGCGCGCGTCGTGGCCGGTCATGACACCGTGCGAGGTCGAGATGATCGTGGTGCCCATGCCGCCCTGGACCTTCGGGATCGTCCCCGCCTCCACGTAGCGGCGGTTGCCGGGCTTCGACACGCGCTGGATGCCCTGGATGACGGGCTTGCGGTCCTCGGTGTACTTGAGGCGCACGCGCAGCACGCGGCCGACGCGCGCGGCCTCGACCGAGTAGTCCTCGATGTAGCCCTGCTCGCGCAGGATGCGCGCGATCTCCGCCTTGAACTTCGAAGCGGGCATCTCCACGTCGTCGCGGTCGGCGTGCAGGCCGTTGCGGATGCGGGTCAGAAAGTCGGCGACTGGGTCTGTCATCGACATGGCGCTACCAGCTCGACTTCGTAAGGCCGGGGATCATGCCCTCGTGCGCGATCTCGCGCACGCAGATCCGGCACATGCCGAACTTGCGCAGGTACGCGCGTGGGCGACCGCAGCGCTTGCAGCGGTTGTAGTTGCGTGTCTTGTACTTGGACCCGCGCTGCTGGCGGACCCTCTGTGAAGTCTTTGCCATCTAGTCCTGTGTCTCCTTGCCCGCCTCGGCTTCGCCTTGCTCGTCTTCCTCGGGGGCTGCGGGCTTCTCGTACGCCTCCGGGTTCTCTTCCTTCAGGGCCTCGAGCGCCTCGGCCTCGGCCTCCGCCTTGAGGCGTGCCTCCTCGCGACGCTCCTCCTCCGCGACCTCCTCCGGATCGACCTCGGCGTCGGCCGAGCCCGGGGCGCCCTCCGGCGAGAACGGCATGCCCAACTCTCGCAGAAGGACGTATGCCTCCTCGTCGGTCTGGGCGCTGGTCGTGATGGTCACGTCGAGGCCGCGCACCTGGTCGATCGCGTCGTAGTCGATCTCAGGGAAGATGATCTGCTCGCGCACGCCCATCGAGTAGTTGCCGCGGCCGTCGAAGGAGCGCGCGTTCAGGCCGCGGAAGTCGCGGATCCGCGGGATCGCGATCGCCGTGAGGCGGTCCAGGAACTCCCACATGCGCGCGCGCCGGAGCGTCACTGTCACGCCCACGGGCATCCCGTCGCGCAGCTTGAAGTTGGCGATCGACTTGCGTGCTCGGCGCACGTTCGGCGCCTGCCCGGCGATCGTCGCGAGCTGCTCGGAGGCGGCGTCGAGCACGTTCGAGTCCTGCTTGGCGTCGCCGACGCCCATGTTGAGCGTGATCTTCTCGACGCGCGGAACCTGCATCGCGGACTTGTAGCCGAAGCGCTCGAGGAGCGCGGGCGCGATCTCCGCCTCGTAGCGCTCCTTCAGCCGCGGCGGGACCTTGGCCTGTGCCGAGGCTTCCATCAGTCGATCTCCTTGCCGGACTTCTTGGCTATGCGCTTGCGCTTGCCGTCCTCGCGCGTGACGGTCACCCGCGTGGGCTCGCCGGACTCAGGGTCGATCAGCATCACGTTCGAGACGTGGATCGGGCCCTCCATCTCGACGATGCCGCCGATCTCCTGGGCGCGCTGGGTGTCGCGCAGCGTGCGCGGCTTCGTGTGGCGCTTGATGATGTTCGCGCCCTCCACGAAGACGCGGTGATTCTTGCGATCGACGCTCTTGACGCGGCCGGTCTTGCCGCGGTCCTTGCCGGCGATGATGCGGACGGTGTCGTCGCGGCGGATCCTGAGGCCCATGGTCAGAGCACCTCCGGGGCGAGCGAGACGATCTTCATGAAGTTGCGGTCGCGCAGCTCGCGGGCCACGGGACCGAAGATGCGGGTGCCGCGCGGGTTGTTGCCGTCGTCGATCAGCACGGCCGCGTTCTCGTCGAAGGAGATGTAGGTGCCGTCGTCGCGGCCGAACTCCTTCTTCGTCCGCACCACCACGGCGGTCACGACCTCGCCTTTCTTCACGGAGCCGTGCGGGATCGCCTGCTTGACGGTGCAGACGATGATGTCGCCCACGCCCGCGTAGCGACGGTGGCTGCCGCCGCGCACGCGGATGCACAGCACCTCGCGGGCGCCGGTGTTGTCCGCCACCTTCAACCGGGATTCCTGCTGGATCATCGGGCCCTCTCAAGCACTTCCACCAGGCGCCAGCGCTTCGTGCGGCTGAGCGGGCGGCTCTCGATGACACGCACCGTGTCTCCCACGTGTGCCTCGTTCTGCTCGTCGTGCGCGTGGAGCGTCGACGAGCTGCGGACGATCTTCTTGTACATCCGGTGCGCGCGGGCGCTGTCGATGCGCACGATGATCGTCTTGTCGGCCTTGTCCGAGACGACGATGCCCTGGCGCGTCTTCGCGCTGCCGGACGCGGACTGCTCGACGGCGGTCTGGTCGGGTGCCTGCTCGCGCGGCTCCGAGGCGCGGCGCTCGCGCTGCTTCTGCCGGTAGGCACGACGCTGCTTCGCCTTCGTGCTGCGACGCTCGGCGCGCTCGGCGACGCGCTCCTCGACGGTGCGAGCCGGCCGGGCCTCACCCGTGTGCGCGGAGCGCTTCTGCCTGCGCCGCTCCTTGGGCCCGAGAGCCTCGACGGGCTCCTCGTCCGCGGCGGGCGCGGCAGCAGTAGCGGGGGCCTTGGCGGCGGGGGGCTCCTCCGGCGCGGCCTCCTCCGGCGCGGACTCCTCCGCGACCTCGTCCGCCGTCGGCTCCTCCGCGGGCTCCTCCGGCGCCACGACCTCCTCGGCCACCTGGTCAGGCGCCTCGTCGGCCGGGGCGTCGCCGCCCGGTGTCTCTTCGTTCACGTTGTCGTCTGTGTCAAGCATTGGCTCGTCTCTGCCTACGAATCTCGGTCTCCACGTCAATACCGCGCTGCTGCGCCACCGTCAGCGCGCGCGCGAGGTCCTTCTTTGCCGCCCTCAGCCGCGCCGTGTTCTCGAGCTGCCCGGTGGCATGCTGGAAGCGGAGGTTGAAGACCTCCTGGCGCGCGTTGTCCGCGAACTCGACTAGCTGCGGATCCTCCAGGTTATTCACCTCGACAGCCTTCATCACTGACCAGCGCCTTCGCGGACGATGAACTTCGTCTTCACGGGGAGCTTGTGGCCGGCGAGGCGCATCGCCTCGCGCGCCAGCGGCTCCGGCACGCCGGACAGCTCGAACATCACGCGGCCCGGCTTCACGACGGCGACCCAGCCCTCGGGCGAGCCCTTTCCGGAGCCCATCCGCGTCTCGGCCGGCTTCTTCGTGTACGGCTTGTCGGGGAAGATGTTGATCCACACCTTCCCGCCACGCTTGATCTTGCGGGTCATTGCGATCCGGGCAGCCTCGATCTGGCGGTTGGTGACCCAGCCGCGGTCGAGCGCCTTGAGCCCGTAGTCGCCGAACTCCAGGCTGGTGCCGCCCTTGGCGAACCCGCGCCTGCGGCCGCGATGCTCCTTGCGCCACTTGACGCGCTTCGGCTGCAGCATCAGAGCCTCTCCTGTGCCAGGGGCGGACCGTCGCCGCGGCCGCCACGGCCACCGCCGCGTCCGCCACGCCCACCGGGGCCGCCCGGACCGCCGGGACCGCGGCCACCGCCGCGCCCGCCGAAGCCGCCGCCTCCACCGGGACCGCCACGACCGCCTGGGCCACCGGGACCACGACCGCCCGGACCACCCGGCCGTCCGCCGCGACCGCCGCCGGGGCCGACCGCCTGCGGGGCCTCGAGCTCGGTGAGGTCCTGCGCGAAGCCCTTGGGCATGATCTCGCCCTTGTTGATCCAGACCTTCACGCCGATGCGGCCGAAGGTCGTGCGGGCCTCGTAGAAGCCGTAGTCGATGTCGGCGCGCAGCGTGTGGAGCGGCACGCGGCCGTCCGAGTAGCCCTCGGTGCGCGCCATCTCGGCGCCGCCGAGCCGGCCGGAGACCTGGATCTTCACGCCCTTCGCGCCCGAGCGCATCGCGCTCGTGAGCGCACGCTTCATCGCGCGGCGGAAGGCCACGCGGTTCTGGAGCTGCTCGCCGACCGACTGCGCGACGAGCCGGGAGTCCAGCTCCGGGCGCTTGATCTCGAGGATGTTCACCTTCACGGCCTTGCCGGTCATCTTGTGGAGCTCCTTGCGGAGCGCGTCCACCTCGCTGCCGGACTTGCCGATCACGATGCCGGGCCGGGCCGTGTGGATGTTGACCTCGACCTCGTTCTTGTTCTTCTTGATGGTGATCGTCGAGAGGCCCGCGTGGGCGAGCTTGTTCTCGATGTGGTCGCGGATGTGCACGTCCTCCAACAGATAGTCGGAGAAATCGCGCTCGTTGAACCAGGTCGACTTCCAATCGTGGATGTAGCCGACCCGAAGTGCCTCGGGATGAACCTTCTGGCCCATGGGCTACCTCCCGTTCCCGTCGGTGGTCATAAGTTCGATCGTCATGTGGCTGGTGCGCTTGTGGATGGGGGTGGCGCGTCCGAGCGCACGCGGCCGGAAGCGCTTGATCGTCGGGCCTTCGTCGACGTAGGCACGGCTGATGGTCAGCTCGTCCGGGCCGAGCTCGTAGGCCGACTCCGCGTTGGCGATGGCGGAGTTGAGCAGCTTCAGGATGTCGGTCGAGATGGCTCGCGGAGCGTGCGCCAGGATCGCCTGGGCGTGCTCGACGCGCTTGCCGCGAATGTGGTTCATCACGAGCCGCGCCTTGCGCGGGGCGGTGCGCACGTAGCGGGCGCGCGCACGCACGACCAGGTCACCCTCCGGGCGCGCAGCGCGAGTCCGCGCGGGAGCGCCCGTCGAGGTCTCGGCCGAGCCACGCCGGCGCTTGGCCTTCGGCTGCTCCTCGGCGGCGCCCTCGTCGGCACCATCGGCGGCCGCCTCCTCCGGGGCAACCTCCTTCTCCGCCGCCGTCGCCGGAGCGGATCCCGCCTGGGCGACGTCGTCGTCGGCGAGGCGCGCGATCAGCTCGGCCTTCGTGCCGCTCTTTGGCAAGCCACGACCCTCGAGCTCGGCCTTCAGCTCGTCGACCTTCAGCGACTCCCAGCCGCCCTCCGGCGGCGGATTGACCTTGTCGGGCGTCAACGCATCCTCACCTTGTCGCTACCCGCGTGGCCACGGAACATCCGCGTGGGAGCGAACTCGCCGAGCTTGTGCCCGACCATCGACTCGGAGACGAACACGGGCACGTGCTTGCGCCCGTCGTGGACCGCGATCGTGTGGCCGACCATCTCCGGGAAGATCGTCGAGGTCCGCGACCAGGTCTTGATCATCGTCTTGTTACCTGCCTCGTTCATCTGTTCGATCCGCGTCATGAGGCGGTCCTGGACGAACGGTCCCTTCTTTGATGAGCGGGACATCTACTACCTCCGACCCTTCTTGCCGCGTCGCCGGCCGCGCACGATGTAGCGGTCCGACGCCTTCCTCTTCTTGCGCGTCCGGTAGCCGAGCGTCGGCACGCCCCAGGGCGTCTTCGGGTGCCCGCCCGGCGTGTGGTGCGCCTCGCCGCCGCCGTGCGGGTGGTCGACCGGGTTCATGGCGACGCCACGCGTCTGCGGGCGGACGCCCTTGTGACGCGAGCGACCAGCCTTGCCGATGGTGACCAGCTCGTGCTCCGCGTTGCCGAGCACGCCGATGGTGGCGCGGCACTCCACGAGCACCATCCGCATCTCGCTGGAGGGCAGCCGCAGCGTCGCGTAGCGGCCCTCCTTGGCGACGACCTGGATCGACGTGCCGGCGGAGCGGCCCATCTGGCCGCCGCGACCCGGCTTCAGCTCCACGTTGTGGACGGTCGTACCGGTCGGGATGTTCGCGAGCGGCAGGCAGCAGCCCGGCGCGATGTCCGCGCCCGGACCGGACGAAATGATGTCGCCGACATTGATGCGGCCCGGCGCCAGGATGTAGCGCTTCTCGCCGTCCGCGTAGTGGAGCAGCGCGATGTGGGCCGAGCGGTTCGGGTCGTACTCGATCGCGGCGACCTTCGCCGGGATCCCGTCCTTCGTCCGCTTGAAGTCGATCTTGCGGTACTTGCGCTTGGCGCCACCGCGGCCGTGGGCGTTCCGGCCACCCGACTTCCGAAGTCCCTCCGTGAGCGACTTCTCCGGCTCTGTCTTCGTGACGGCCTCGTGCTGCAGGTACGTCGCGAAGCGGCGTCCCGGCGAGGTCGGCTTGTACTTCTTGATGGCCACTACTCGATCCCCTGACCCTCGAACAGCTCGATCGAATCCTCGGGATGGAGGGTCACGACCGCCTTCTTCCACTTGCGCCGGCTTCCGGCCGTGATCCCGCGGCGCTTCGGCTTGGGCTTGACCCATGCCGTGCGCACGCCGTCGACTCGCACGCCGAAGATCTCCTCGATCGCCTTGCGAACCTGCGTCTTGTTGGCCCGCTCGTGCACGCGGAACGTGTACTTGTTGGCCGCGAGCAGCGCGTAGCTCTTCTCCGAGATCACGGGCCTGATGATCACCTGGCGCGCGTTCACTTGGACGCCGCCTTCTCGGTCAGGCGCGCCAGCGCGGTCTCGGAGAGCGCGATCCGCGCGTGGCCAATCACGTCGGCGACGCCGACGTCGTCGGCGTGCATCACGGTCACGCCCTTCAGGTTGCGGAACGACTTCACGCAGCTCTCCTCGCCGTCCGTCAGGACGAGCAGGACGCGGCCGTCCCCGTCGAACGAGGCGATCGCCGCGGCGGCCGCCTTCGTGGAGGGCGTGTCGAACTTCGACGCGTCGATCCCGGCGATCGAGCCGCGCTCGGCGTGGACGCTCAGGGCCGCCCGCAGCGCGCGCCTGCGCGCCTTGCGGTTCACCTTCACCGTGTAGGAGCGCGGCTTCGGGCCGAACGCCACGCCGCCGCCCTTGCGCGTCGGCGACGACAGCGCGCCCACGCGCGCCCGGCCGGTGCCCTTCTGGCGCCAGGCCTTCGCGCCGGTCATGCTGACCTCGCCACGAGTCTGGGTGGACGCCGTGCCGCGGCGCTGGGCCGCGAGCTCCGCGCGCACCGCCTCGTGCACGAGCGGGCCGTGGAAGCGCTCACCGAAGACCGTCTCGTCGAGCGAGAGCGTGCCGGTGCCGCCGCCGATGTACTTGGCAGTGGTGGCCATGGCTAGGAGTCGCTCCTGATCTCGACCACGCCGCCCTTGGGGCCCGGCACCGAGCCACGCACGAGCAGCAGGTTGTCGCGGATGTCGACGACCTCGAGGCCGCGCTGGGTCACGCGCTTGTTGCCCATCTGGCCGGGGCCGCGGATGCCCTTGAAGACGCGCGCGGGGTCGGCGGAGGCGCCGATCGAGCCCGGCGCGCGGACGTTGTGCGAGCCGTGCGACTTGGGGCCGGAGGCGAAGTTGTGGCGCTTGATCGTGCCGGCGAAGCCCTTGCCCTTCGAGGTGCCGGAGACCTTGACGGTCTGGCCCTTCTCGAAGACGGAGCCCGCGCTCACCTCGGCGCCGACCTCGAGCTCGCCCGCCTCGCCGTGGAACTCCGCGAGGTGCTTGAGGTTGCCGACGCCTGCCTTCTTCAGAAGGCCGAGCTTCGGCTTCGTGAGGCTCTTCTCGCGGACCTCGCCGAAGGCGAGCTGGATCGCGTCGTAGCCGTCGCGCTCGGCGCGCCGGATGCCGGTCACGAAGCAGGGCCCCGCCTCGATGACGGTCACGCGTTCCACGTGTCCGTCGTCCGGGTCGAAGACCTGGGTCATTCCGATCTTTCTTCCAAGCAGCCCGGCCATGACGTCAGATGAGCTGGATCTGGATATCGACGCCCGCCGGCAGGTGGTCGAGGCGCTGCAGCGAGTCCACCGTCTTGGGGGTGGGCTGCAGGATGTCGATCAGCCGCTTGTGCGTGCGAATCTCGAAGTGCTCGCGCGAATCCTTGTCCTTGAAGGGCCCGCGGATCACGCAGTAGACGTTCTTCTCTGTGGGCAGCGGCACGGGCCCGGACACCGATGCGCCGGTGCGGGTGGCGGTCTCGACGATCTCCTTCGCGGCGGTTTCGATCGCCGAGTGGTCGTAGGCCTTTAGCCGGATGCGGATCTTGTTCTGCGTGAGTGTTGCCATGTGTTTCCTGAACAGACTTAAGGGGCGGGCGCTGACCTTGCCGCCCGCCCCTTAAAAACCTGTGTCTCGAGGGCTACTCGATGACTTCGGTGACCACCCCCGAGCCCACTGTGCGGCCGCCCTCTCGGATCGCGAAGCGGAGACCCTCGTCCATAGCGATGGGCTGGATCATCTCCACGGTCATCTCGACGTTGTCACCCGGCATGACCATCTCGGTGCCCTCGGGGAGGTTCGCAACCCCGGTCACGTCGGTCGTCCGGAAGTAGAACTGCGGCCGGTAGCCGTTGAAGAACGGGGTGTGACGGCCACCCTCCTCCTTCTTCAGGCAGTACACCTGCGCCTTGAACTTGGTGTGCGGCGTGATCGAGCCCGGCTTGCAGAGCACCTGCCCGCGCTCGATGTCCTCGCGGTTGACGCCTCGCAGCAGGCAGCCGACGTTGTCGCCCGCCTGACCCTCGTCGAGGATCTTGCGGAACATCTCGACGCCGGTCACGACCGTCGACTTGGTCTGCTCGTGGATACCCACGATCTCGACCGTGTCGCCGGTGTGGACGATGCCCTGCTCGATGCGGCCGGTCGCGACGGTGCCGCGGCCGGTGATCGAGAAGACGTCCTCGACCGGCATCAGGAACGGGCGGTCCAGCGGACGCTCGGGCTCCGGGATGTAGGAGTCGAGCGCCGCGGCCAGCTCGACGATCTTGTCGACGTACTGCTGGTCGCCCTCGAGCGCCTTCAGCGCCGAGCCCTGGATCACGGGGACGTCGTCGCCCGGGAAGTCGTACTCGGACAGGAGCTCGCGGACCTCGACCTCGACGAGCTCTAGGAGCTCCTCGTCGTCGACCATGTCCACCTTGTTCATGAACACGATCACGTACGGCACGTTCACCTGGCGGGCCAGGAGGATGTGCTCGCGGGTCTGCGGCATGGGGCCGTCAGCCGCCGAGACCACGAGGATCGCACCGTCCATCTGGGCGGCGCCCGTGATCATGTTCTTGATGTAGTCGGCGTGCCCCGGGCAGTCCACGTGGGCGTAGTGACGGTTCTCCGTCTCGTACTCCACGTGCGAGGTGGCGATCGTGATCCCGC
>JAXDIL010000028.1:0-5880 GCA_034664005.1 Thermoleophilaceae bacterium
ACCGGGCCCTAGCCGAGGCGTTTGGAGCCCGTTCTGCGGATGCCCTTGCGCTCGTCCAAGGCAATGTGGGGATCCAGCTGCCGCTGGCGGACATTTTCGCCGCGCTCCCGTCGCACGCGGCACTAATCGTGCACGACGCACACCTGCTTACAGACGAGGCTTGGGCGGGAAGGGCGCTCTGGGCGCTCAGGGCCCGAATGCAGCGGCCCGACCCACCAGGGCTGGTGCTGCTGAGCCGGCCGTGGCACACGGAGCCGCTCGTGGGCCTTGACGGACCGTTCTTCGGCTTCGCGCGGCTGATCGGGCTGCCGATCCCTTCCGCGGACGATTGGGCCATGGCTACGGACTACACGATCAAGCCCGAGGCGCTGAACTGGCTGTTGAGGCAGACGCGCGGTGTTCCCCGGACCACCCTTGCCGTCCTGGAGCAGCTCCCTCCGAGCGACCGCGAGGAACGCACGCAGGCTGAGCTCGAAGCCGCATGGCTCGCACACGCGCGGGACGCAGGCGAGGCCGCCGCGGCCGTGCGCGGGCTGGTGCGCGGTCTCCACCGGTTCGCTCCCCGGTTGCTCCGCGCAATTGCCGCGGGAGAGCCTGTGTATCCGTCGGTCCCAGGCGCCCGGCCGGACGCGATCGCGAAGGCCTTGGGGCGCATGCGCGACCACGACGTGATCTACCAGCCGGGCCCGCGGCGTTGGCTGGTGGCGGATCCGGCGCTGGTGCCGCACCTCGCCTCGGGACGCGCCCGCTAGGTGCCGCTTCCCCAGGAGCTGAGGTAGTCGCGCTGCTCGGGTGTGAGCGCGTCGATGCCCACGCCGAGCGACTCGAGCTTCAGGCGCGCGATCTGCTCGTCCAGCTCCTTCGGCACCGGTAGCACGCGGTTCTCGAGCTCGGCTCTGTGCAGCTTCAGGTGCTCCACGGCGAGCGCGAGATTGGCGAAGCTCATGTCCATGACCGCGGCCGGGTGGCCCTGCCCCGCTGCGAGATTGACCACCCGGCCGCTGGCCAATAGGTGCACTCGCCTGTTGCCGAGATCGTATTCCTCCACCAGCGGCAGGACCTGGCGGACGCGGTCGCCCGCGAGCTCGCGCAGGGCGTCGAGGTCGATCTCGACGTCGAAGTGGCCCGCGTTCGCCAGCACCGCGCCGTCGCGCATGCGCTCGAGGTGCTCGCGCCTCACGACGGCGCGCGAGCCCGTAACCGTCACGAACAGATCGCCGCGCTCGGCGGCCTCGAGTGACGGCATCACCTCGAAGGCGTCCATCCGCGCCTCGAGCGCCCGCAGCGGGTCGACCTCGCAGACGATCACGGTCGCGCCGGCGCCGCGCGCGCGCTGGGCGATGCCCTTGCCGGTCGCGCCGTAGCCGAACAGGACGAGCGTGCGGCCGGCGAGCAGCAGGTTCGTCGCGCGCAGGATGCCGTCGAGCGCCGACTGCCCGGTGCCGTAGCGGTCGTTGAAGGTGCGCTCCGTGCGCGACTCGTTCACGGCCACGACCGGGCAGGTGAGCCGGCCCTCCGCCTCGAGGCGGCGTATGCGGAGCAGTCCGGTGGTCGTCTCCTCGGCGCCGCCGCTCACCTCCTGGCCGCGCTCGTGGATGAGCACCAGGAGATCCGCGCCGTCGTCGAGCGTGATGTCCGGCTTCCAATCGGCCAGCGCCTCCACGTGCCGCGAGTAGGACTCGATGTCCTCGCCGCGCCCGGCCAGCACCGGGACACCCAGATCGACCAGCGCGGCCGCCACCTCGTCCTGGGTGGTGAGCGGGTTGGCCGAGCAGAGCGCCACCTCGGCGCCGCCGGCCGTGAGCGCCTGCATGAGGTTGGCGGTCTCGGCGGTCACGTGCAGGCACGCGGCCACCTTCACGCCGTCGAGCGGCTGCTCCTCCCTGAAGCGCTCACGGATCGAGCGGAGGACCGGCATCTGGCCCTCGGCCCATTCGATCCGCCGCAACCCCTGCGGGGCCAGCGACGGATCGAGGACTTCAGGCTCGAGGCTAATAGCGGTAGTGCTCTGACTTGTAGGGGCCCTCTACGGGCACGCCGATGTAGGCGGCCTGCTCGGGCGACAGCTGCGTGAGCCGTGCGCCGAGCGCGTCAAGGTGCAGGCGGGCGACCTTCTCGTCCAGGTGCTTCGGCAGCACGTAGACCTGCTTCTCGTACTCGTCGTTCTTCGTGAACAACTCGACCTGGGCGATCGTCTGGTTCGTGAACGAGTTCGACATCACGAAGCTCGGGTGGCCCGTGGCGTTGCCGAGGTTCAGGAGCCGGCCCTCGGAGAGCACGATGATCGAGTGGCCGTCCTCGAAGCGCCACTCGTCCACCTGCGGCTTGATGTTGTTGCGCTCGACGCCCGGCAGGCGCTGCAGGCCCGCCATGTCGATCTCGTTGTCGAAGTGGCCGATGTTGCCGACGATCGCCTGGTGCTTCATGCGGGTCATGTGGTCCGCCGTGATGATGTCCTTGTTGCCGGTGGCGGTGATGAAGATGTCGGTCACCTGGACGACGTCCTCGAGCGTCACCACCTGGTAGCCGTCCATCGCGGCCTGAAGCGCGCAGATCGGATCGATCTCGGCGATCAGGACGCGCGCACCCTGGCCGCGAAGCGACTGAGCGCAGCCCTTGCCGACGTCCCCGTAGCCGCAGATCAGTGCGGTCTTGCCGGCGATCATCACGTCGGTGCCGCGGTTGATGCCGTCGATCAGCGAGTGACGGCAGCCGTAGAGGTTGTCGAACTTCGACTTGGTGACCGAGTCGTTGACGTTGATCGCCGGGAACAGAAGCGTGCCGGCCTCCTGCATCTCGTAGAGGCGATGCACGCCGGTGGTCGTCTCCTCGGTGACGCCCTTCACCTGCTCGCCGATGCGGGTCCACTTCTGCGGATCCTCGGAGAGCGTGCGCTGGAGCAGGCGGAGGATCACCTGGAACTCCTCGGAGTCGGCCGAGTCGGGATCCGGCACGGCGCCGGCCTTCTCGAACTCCGTGCCCTTGTGCACGACCAGCGTGGCGTCGCCGCCATCGTCGAGGATCATGTTCGGGCCGTCGTTGTCCGGCCAGGTGAGCGCCTGCTCGGTGCACCACCAGTACTCCTCGAGCGTCTCGCCCTTCCAGGCGAACACCGGGATGCCCGCCTCGGCGATTGCCGCCGCGGCGTGGTCCTGGGTCGAGAAGATGTTGCAGGAGCACCAGCGCACCTCGGCGCCGAGAGCGGTGAGCGTCTCGATCAGCACGGCGGTCTGCACAGTCATGTGCAGCGAGCCCATGATCTTGGCGCCCTTGAGCGGCTGCTCGGCGCCGAACTCCTCGCGCATGGCCATGAGGCCGGGCATCTCGTGCTCGGCCAGCCTGATCTCCTTGCGGCCGAACTCGGCCAGTGAAAGGTCTGCGACCTTGAAGTCCTGCGTCGTCGTCTCGGTGACGGTCATGCGGCGGTTGTCTCCGTAAGTCTCGGGGGCGTGTCCATCGCGAGGAGGCGCTGGTGCTTCTGCTGCTCCCATGAGAGCCAGTTGCCTGAGTCCACTCCCTCCGGCAGCCTCGGACGCTCCACGAACCAGTGGTCGAGGGCGGCCCGCAGCTCTGGATCGGATGTGTGGCGCTTGGCGAACGCAACGTCGGAGAGCGCGCAGTCGAACCGGGCGAGCAGCTCGCGCAGCGTTCGCAGACGCTGCAGCTCGCCGGGTCCGAAGATGCGGTAGCCCTTCGGCGTTCGCAGAGGCTCGATCAGGCCGGCGCTCTCTATGTAGCGCAGCATTCGAGGCGACCAACCGGTCGTCTCAGCGGCCTCGTTGATGGTGAGCCCCTCCATCGCGACGGCAAAGCTTAACACGATCGTGTCAAGGTTGCCGCGGCCTTCACCCGACTCTCTCCACGTTTTGCATACATGTCATGCAAAAGGGAGCGAGAGTCGCGCTGGCGGGCCTTTAGAGCTGGTCTTTGAAGCGGTCCAGGGCGTCCACCGGCGTGGGGTCCACGCCGGCCAGCACGGCCATGTAGACGCTCACGATGTCGCCCAGCAGGACGAGTGACAGCACGCGCTCGAGGCGGCTCTCGCCGCGGGCCTCCAGCTGGATGGCGGGCGCATCCGCCCGCTCGACCTCGGCGGCCATCAGCTCGATGCGGCGCTTCACGCGCGGGTGCTGGTCGGGATCGCCGAGGAAGACGCCCGCGAACGGGGCCTCGGCGCGGCCGCGCTCCCAGGCGCATACCTGGTTGTGGTTCGCCTCGGGCAGCTCGGTCCAGAAGGCCGGCAACTTCGCGTTCTCGTTGATCTGCGTGCTCCAGCGGCGCCCCACGGCGACGGTGCTCGCGGCGCCATGCACGACGGGGATGGCGTCGGAGAGATCGCGGGCCACCTGCTTGGCAAGCGAGTCCTCCGCCCCACCGGGGCCCCACTCCTCGACGAGCTGTTCCAGCAATGCCGTCGCCGTGTCGATCTCGGCATGCAACGCCGGTGCCGCACCGCACAGCGCCGCGCACTCCAACGCGCCGATCGTCATGTAGACGACCGCGGCACGCGGCTGCATCCCCGCCGGGACGCCGATCACCGGCACGCCCTCGTCGCGAGCGAGGCTCGCCAGGCTCCCGCCCGTGGTGAGCACGACCCTCTGCGTGCCGGCGGCGCCGGCCGCCTCGAAGCAGGCGAGCGTCTCCTCGGTCTCACCCGAGTAGCTGGCGCACAGCACGAGCGACTCCGGCGGGATCCACGACTCGAGGGCGTAGCCGCGCACCACCGTGATCGGCCGCGTGGCGCGATCGCCGAGCGCCGCCAGCGCGAGGTCCCCGCCGATGGCCGAGCCGCCCATCCCGCAGACCACGAGCCCGCCGGGAAGGTCGCGCGGCCGGATCCCCGCGGACTCCGCCCGCCAGAGCGCGTCACCGAGCTGCAGGGGCTGCGCCAAGACCTCCCCGAGCATTCCCTCTCGGTCGACGCTCTCGATGCTGTCCTTGGTCAGATCGCTCACGAGACGCGCTCCTTCGCGTCCACAACCGCGCCGGGCTCCACCCTGGCTCCCTCACCCACGACGGCATCTTCCCCTATGACGGCCCGCGCGCCCACCATCGCGTCCGGGCCGATCCGCGCACGCTCGCCGACGCGCACGCCCGCGGCCAGCACGGACTCGACCACCGCGGCGTCGGCTCCCACGTGCACGCGCTCGTGGAGCACCGAGCGCTCGACGCGCGCGTCCGTGCCCACGGAGCAGTGCCGCCCGAGAACGCTCTGGGGGCCGACGTGCGCTCCTGCGACGAGGCAGTTCTCGTAGACGAGCGAGCCGGTCTCGTCCCGCGGCGGCAGAGTCGAGTGGACCCGCCCCGCGAGCAGATCCCAGGTCGCCTCGAGATAGCGCTCGGGGGTCCCGATGTCGATCCAGTAGCCAGCGGCCTCGTAGCCGTACAGCCCGTTCCCCACGAGCGACGGGAAGATCTCGCGCTCGAAGGACACGGCGCGTCCCGCCGGGATCGCCTCGACGAGCTCGCGCTCGAGCACATAGGCACCAGCGTTGATCTGGTTCGTGGGCGCCTCGCCGCTCCCCTTCTCGATGAACTCCGTGACCTGTCCGTCCTCGGCCGTGGGCACCACCCCGTAGCTCGACGTGTCCTCGACGGGATACAGCGCGAGCGTGGCCCGCGCCCCGGTGCGCTCGTGCTGCTCGAGCTCGGCCGTGAGGTCGATGTCGGTGAGCACGTCTCCGTTCAGGACCAGCACGCGCTCCTCGAGCAGGCCCTCGTCGTACGCGAGCCGCACCGGTCCGGCCGTGCCGAGCGGTTCGTCCTCGGTCACGTGTCGCAGCCGCATGCCCTCGTAGATGTCCCCGAGCACGGCCTTGACCGCTTCGGACATGAAGCCGCAGGAGAGGATCACCTCCTCGGCGCCGTGCGAGTGCGCCC
>JAXDIL010000050.1:0-11098 GCA_034664005.1 Thermoleophilaceae bacterium
CGTGCTGACCGACGCCGACATCCCGCCGTCGGCCGGCGCCCACCGGCCGGTCGAGGTGATCACCGAGGCCGGGACGCTGCTCGACGCCCGCGCGCCCGCCGCCGTGGCGGCCGGCAACGTCGAGACCTCGTCGCGCGTGGCCGACCTGGTGCTGCAGGCCTTCGGCCGCGCGTGCGGGCAGGGCACCATGAACAACCAGACGCTCGGCAACGACGACTTCTCCTACTACGAGACGCTCGGCGGCGGCCAGGGCGCGTGCCCCGACGCCGACGGGCCGAGCGCGGTGAACGTGGCCATGTCGAACACGCTCAACACGCCGATCGAGGCGCTCGAGCTCGAGTTCCCGCTGCGGGCGGTCGAGTATTCGCTCCGTCGCGGATCGGGTGGCGCCGGGCGCCACCGCGGCGGCGACGGCGTGGTCCGCGAGCTGGAGGCGCTCGACGAGATGCGCTTCTCGCTGATCACCGAGCGCCGCCGGCACGCGCCGCCGGGGGCGGACGGCGGCGAACCGGGCAAGCCCGGCAGGAACGTCCTGAACGGCGAGGAGCTGGCGCCGAAGGCGTCTGGCACCCTCAGTCCCGGAGACAGGCTCCGAATCGAGACGCCAGGAGGTGGCGGATATGGCAGTGAGTGAAACTGGTCGGGTCGCCTTCTGCGGCCTCGGGATCATGGGCTGGCCGATGGCGGCGAACCTCGCCAGGGCCGGCTTCGAGCTGTCCGTCTACACCCGCACGCGCGAGAAGGCGGAGCGCTTCGCGGCCGAGCACGGCGCGCGCGCCGCCGCCACGCCGCGCGAGGCCGCTGAGGGCGCCTCCGCCGTGATCACGATGGTGCCGGATGCGCCCGAGGTCGAGCAGGTCCTGCTGGGCGACGACGGCGCGGTGCACGGCTTCGAGGCGGGCGGCCTGGCGATCGACATGTCGACGATCGCGCCGACCGCCGCGCGCGCCATCGGCGAGCGGCTGGCCGACGACGGCATCTCGTTCCTGGAGGCGCCCGTGTCGGGCTCGCGTCCGAAGGCCGAGGACGGCACGCTCACGATCATGGTCGGCGGCGAGGCGGAGGACTTCGAGCAGGCCCGCCCGCTCTTCGAGGCGATGGGCGAGCGCATCGTCCACGTGGGCCCGCGCGGACACGCGCAGCTCGCGAAGCTGCTCACGAACACGATGGGAGCGGTGCACACCGTCGCGCTCGCCGAATCGGTGCTGGTTGCGGAGAAGGCCGGGCTCGACCCGGACGCGTTCCTCGAGGTGGCCGCGGGGAGCGCCGGCAACTCGACGGTGCTCGGCCTCAAGGGACGCCCGCTGTTCGAGCGTGACTTCACTCCCCTCTTCAAGCTGGAGCACATGCTGAAGGACGTGCGCCACTGCATCGACGAGGCCAAGGCGCTCGGCGTGGAGCTGCGGCTCGGCTCGCTGGCGGAGGGCCTGTTCGCCAAGGCAGCGGACGCCGGGCACGGCGAGGAGGACTTTGCGGCCGTAATTCGGGCGTTGGAAGCGGAAAAGTAACGGTTTTCCCTTGAAACCCGGACGCTCGTTCGCAAGAATGAGTCGCCCGCGTCCCGTTGGATGTCGTTGCAGATGCCTCGACGCGGCGTTTCGGAGGTTTCTCTTACCTATGCCAGTTGCTTTCAAGGAATGGGCCGTAACCGTGCGTGCGCTCGCCGAGGGCGAGCAGCTCCTGACCCTGCGCAAAGGCGGGATCCGCGAGGAGAACAGGCACTTCGAGATCGAGCACGACCGCTTCTTCCTCTACCCCACCTTCGATCACCAGCGCAACGACCTGATCCGCCAGTCGCACCTGCCCGAGCTGGCGCGGGCCCTCGAGGAGGGCGTCTGGCCCGACGACGAGCCGCCGGCCAAGGCGCTGCTCCAGGACGGCGGCATCCCGCAGCCCGAGCGCGTGCGCATCCGCGCGTGGGCGGAGGTCGCGGCCAGCTACCTGATCACAGATCCGCGCGCGATCGACGCGCTCTCGCCCTACTACGTGTGGACGACCGACTACGCGGAGAAGCGGCTCGCTTGGAAGCGCCGCCACCCGCTCCACGTGATGGTGCTGCGCACCTACCGGATCCCGCGGCCCGTGACCGTGAAGGTCCGGCCGGAGTACCACGGCTGCCGCTCCTGGCTCGAGCTCTACCGCGAGCTTCCGTTCGAGGGCACGCCCGTGCTCTCCGACGAGGAGTTCGAGCGGGCCTCGGAGCAGATCGAGGCGATCGCCTCGGACGCCGTGCCCGTCCTCGCTTAGAGACCACCGCCGCGCCTAGAACCGGCGCACAGCGCGCTGCGGGCGCGTATTTTGCGCGCATGCGACGCCTTGGGAGGCAGGGCATGCTGGCGCTCGCCGCCGCATGCGCAATCGCGACCGCCGCTTCGGGCACCGCCGCGGCGCAGCTCCCGGGCCTGCCCCAACTGCCTGGCGGACTGCCGCTCCCCGGCGACACGCCCGTCCAGCCCTACGCCACGAACGACTCCGGCGGCTTCTGGAACATCCTGCCCCCGGGCGCGAACGGCCTCGCGAACGCCGCCGACATCGCCGCCTTCTTCTCCGCCTGCCCGCCGCCCAAGACGAACTGCCCCGACGCCCCGCGGCCGAAGCACTCGTCGGACGAGTTGAAGATGTACGGCGACCTGGTCTACGCCTCCCCCGGACTGAGCCGCGCCGACATCTCGAAGTACTTCAAGGACGCCACCTTCGGCGTGAAGGCGGACGGCGCGGAGCGCATCTACTCCCCGCCCGGCAACGACGAGGTAACGATCGTCCGCGACAGCGGCTTCGGCGTGCCGCACGTGTACGGCAAGACGCGTGCCGGGACGATGTTCGGCCTCGGCTACGTCGGCGCCGAGGACCGCCTGTTCGTCATGGACGCGCTGCGGAACGCGGGCCGCGCCCAGCTATCGAGCTTCGCCGGCGGCGCCGCGGGCAACCGCGCCCAGGACCACACACAGTGGGAGATCGCGCCCTACCGCGAGGAGGACCTCCAGCGCCAGTACGACCTGGCCGACGAGGTCTACGGCGCGCGCGGGACCGCGCTTCAGGAGGACGTGACGAACTACGTGGCGGGCATCAACCGCTACATCCAAGAGGCGCGCCTGAACCCGCTGAAGATGCCGGGCGAATACGCGGCGATCGGCAAGCCGGGCCCCGAGGACTGGAAGGTCACGGACGTGATCGCCACGGCGAGCCTCGTGGGCGGGATCTTCGGCAAGGGCGGCGGCCGCGAGCTCGACTCCGCACTGCTGCTCCAGAGCGCCCGGCAGCGCTTCGGCCGCAGGGCCGGCAAGCGCGTGTGGGCGGACCTCCGCCAGGCGGAGGATCCCGAGGCGCCCGTCACGGTGAAGAAGCGCTTCCGCTACCGCGCCGAGCCGCGCAAGCTCCGGCGCGGCGGCGTGGTGCTGCCCGACCGCGGCAGCGTGCAGCCGGTCAAGGTCTCGAACGACGCCAACGCGAGCGCGGCCTCGACCGGCCGCGGTCAGCCCGGCCTCGGCGGCCTGCTCGCCTTCCCGAACTCGAGCTCGAACGCGCTGCTCGTGTCGGGCCGGGAGTCGGAGACCGGCAAGCCGATCGCGGTGATGGGACCCCAGACCGCCTACTTCCACCCGCAGCTCCTGCAGGAGATCGACGTGCACGGGCCGGGCGTCGACGCCCGCGGCGCGACCTTCGCCGGGGTGAGCCTGTACGTGCTGCTCGGGCGCGGGCGCGACTACGCCTGGAGTGCCACGTCGGCCGGCCAGGACATCATCGATACGTTCGCGGTGCCGCTCTGTGAGCCGGACGGCTCGCAGCCGACCACAAGCTCGATGCACTACCGCTTCCGCGGCCAGTGCCTGCCGGTTGACGTGATGGAGAAGACGAACAGCTGGACGCCGAGCCCGGCCGACCAGACCGCGTCGGGCTCCGAGACGCTCCACGCGGAGCGAACGAACCTCGGC
The DNA here is from genome assembly GCA_034664005.1 of Thermoleophilaceae bacterium. Lineage (GTDB taxonomy): Bacteria > Actinomycetota > Thermoleophilia > Solirubrobacterales > Thermoleophilaceae > JACVRW01. Next base: position 3,933 of record JAXDIL010000050.1, read on the forward strand.
CTGATCCAGGCCCGAGGCACCCATAAGGGCAAGCCGGTGGCGTTCACGAGGCTCCGCTCGACCTATTTCCACGAGGCCGACTCGGCGCTCGGGTTCGTCGAGCTGAACGACCCGAGCAAGATCAAGGGTCCGGCGGACTTCAAGCGCGCCGCGTCGCAGATCGGCTTCACCTTCAACTGGTTCTACACGGACCACTCGCACATCGCGTACTTCAACTCGGGCAACAACCCGGTCCGGCAGGCGCGCACCAGCACGCACTTCCCTGTGAGCTCCGCGTTCCCGTGGAAGAGCTGGAACACCGACCTGTGGATTGCCAGCTACACCGGCCGCAGCTCGCATCCGCAGGCAGTCGACCCGCCCTTCCTCGCGAACTGGAACAACAAGCAGGCGCGCGGCTACCGCGCGGCGGACGACAACTTCGGCTACAGCTCTATCTATCGCTCGCAGTCGCTCTCGGACCGGATCCGCAGGGGCACGCGCGGCGCCGCGAAGATGTCGACGACGGAGCTGATCGACGCGATGGAGAGCGCCGGGACGGTCGACCTGCGCGCCACGAAGGTGCTCCCGTTCGCGCTGCGCATGCTGGGGCGCCCGCGCGCGCCGAAGATGCGGCACGCCGTCTCGGTGCTGCGCGCGTGGCTGCGCGCGGGCGGGCACCGGCTGGACCGCGACCACAACGGCGTCTACGAGCACGCAGAAGCCATTTCCGTCCTCGACCGCTGGTGGCCGAAGTGGATGCGGGCCCAGTTCAGGCCCACGCTCGGCACGGGGCCGTACACGCGGCTGCTGTCGATGATCCGCCAGGACGACGACCCGAACCTGGAGGGCGAGCACCACGGCTCGGCCTACCAGAACGGCTGGTACGGCTACGCGCAGAAGGACCTGCGCCGGCTGCTCGGCCAGCGGGTGCGCGGCAAGCTCTCGCGCAGGTACTGCGGCGGCGGCAGGCTGAAGCAGGGCAACGTGCGGAAGTGCCGCTCGCGGCTGCGCGCGTCGCTGAAGCGGGCGCTGAACGTCGACCCCGCGGTCTTCTACAAGGACGAGACCTGCGAGGACTACGAGATGCCCTCGAGCCAGTGGTGCTACGACGCCGTCCGCCAGCGCCCGGTCGGTGCTGTCAACCAGCCGCTGATCCACTGGATCAACCGACCGACGTTCCAGCAGGTCGTGGAGATCCCGAAAGCGGCCCCGCGCTAGCCCCTATCCGTCGCCGCAGCACCAGCCCGCCACCCGCGGGAAGCCGTCGCGGGCGCCGAGTTCGCGGCTGACGCCCTGCATGGAGCGGATGCGGTCACCCGGCCCGAGCAGGAGCCACTGGCCGGTGTCGCGCCAGGACATGAGGAGCGTCCGCCCATCCTCCGACCAGGCGAGGCCGTCCACGGTGCCCTGGAAAAGCTGCCGCTCCCGCGGAGCGTCGAGCCGGACGTCCACGACGCGACCGCGCACGACGACGGCCGCATGCGTGCCTGACGGGTGCAGCGCAAACTCCCGCGCGACGCCCGACAGCGGGAGCGTCCGGAGGATGCGACCGGATCGATCCAGGACTATGACGCGACGCCCCGAGACCGCGACAAGGCGGCGACCGTCGCGTGACCACTGCAGGCTGTGGGCGCTGACGGGAGCCCGCCAGAGGGTCGCCGCGCTCTCGATGTCGACGGTCTCGATCGCCCCGCTGACGGTCGCGTAGGTAAGGACCCGGTCGCTCTCCGGGTGCCACGCGGGCCTGACCGGGGCCGCGGCACGGCGGAGCAGGCGGTCGCTGCTCGGGTCACCGTCACCCGCGACCACGCGGAGCGACGAGCCCTCGAGGTACGCGACCGCATAGCCCTCCCCCATGCTCCACGCGGGATCGTGCAAGCGCGTCGGCCGGGCAAGCGTCCACTTCACGGTCCCGACCGGCGTCACGGCCGTGAGCCGCCGCCCCTTCACGCCCACGGCGTGCCGCCCGCGCGGCGACCAGCCCGCGTCCGAGAACGAGCCGAGCCGTTGCGTGCTCCCGTCGGCGTCGATCGCGTAGGCGCCGGTGCGGGACAGGGCGAGCACCGAGCCGCCCTTCGGGAGCGCGGCGAAGGCGGGGGCGGTCTCGTCCGAATCGCCGGCGAAGCGGTCCCCGATCCAAGCCCCCGCGGGCGAGAGCGCCGCGGCGGCGAGGCCCGCGGCGGCGAGCGCCGCGACGAGCGCGACCCTTGAGGCTCGCCTGAGCGACCGAGCCCCGCCGCGCGCCGGGCGACTGCGCGTCCGCTCGGCAAGAGCCGCGTCCACCACCGGCCAGCTACGCGCGGCGGCCTCGGCCTCGCCGGGCAGCGGCGCGTCGCGCAGGCTGTCGTGCAGAGCGCTCATCGCTCGATCGCGTCGCCGAGTCGGTCGAGCGCCCGCCGCAGCCGGGAGTTCACGGTGCCGCGCGGCATGTCGAGCGCCCGCGCGATCTCGCCGGGCGTGTAGTCGAAGACGAAGCGAAGCACCACCACGGCCCGGTGCTCGGGGCTCAGCTCGGCGAGCGCGGCCACGACGTCTCCCGAGAACGGCGAGCTCGGCAGGTCGGGTGGCGCCTCGGCGGATTCGGCGGCGGTGGCGTCCACCTCACGCCGCAGCGTGCGGGCGCGCGTCACGTCGATCGCCCGGTTCACCACGATCCGGTGCATCCAGGGCCCGAACGGGCGGCGACGGTCGAAGCGATCGATGGCCCGCACCGCCGCGAGGAAGGCCTCCTGCGCGATGTCCTCCGCCGCCGCGGCGTCGTGCACGACGAGGTACGCGGCGCGGTACGCGCGCGGCCACTCGCGCCGGAACAGCTCCTCGAGCGCCTGGGCCGAGCCGCTCTGCACCTCGCGCACCAGCCGGCGCTCCTGCCGCCGCGACGACGGCTCGACGCGCGCGAGCACGGCCGGCCTGGGCGCAGCGGGCACGAACGCCGCTGGCGGGTCGCCGCTCATGACTGCAACAGAGCTTCTCACGCACTCCACCGGAGTGGGTACGGTCACCGGGCCATCAGAGGTCCAACCCTCAACCACCCTCAAGGGGTCTGACCCCTACTCGTGCCCTGGGAGGAGTCGCACTCGCCTACGTTCTCCGCGCGCCACGACTCGTCTCAGCGTGCGGAGGCGGCTGCGGTGCTCGAGTCGCTCGAGGCGTTCCGCGAGGAGGTGGACCGCCTCTTCGAGGTGGCCCCGACCGAGATCGCCGTGGTCCTCCATCCTCGCCCCGCGGCGCTCACGCTCGCCCACCCCTGGCTCCCGCTCGCGCGCATGGTGGCCGCACCGGCGAGCCGCCGCTACTTCTCGGGCTGGTTCACCGAGACCGATATCCACGTACTCGCGCCGCCGGCCCTCGAGCGGCGTGCCTCAAACGTGCCGGGCTCACGCGAGGCGCTTCTGCTCGCGCCGCTCCACGAGTACTCGCACCTCGTGATCGGCGCTAACAACCCGGACCTGCCGCCGCCCTTCTCGCTCGCGGCCTTCCGGCGCTACGTGCGCTGGGCCTGGCTGTGCGAGGGCGCCGCCGTGTGGCTCTCCGGCCAGACGCCCTACCTGCGCGCGGCGATCGTGCGCCGGCTGCGCGAGGGCGGCACGCCCGAGTTCCCGCCCTCCGCTCGTGACGCGATGCTGCTCGGGGGCACAATCTTCAGCATGCTCGAGCGCGAGGCCGGGCCGCGCGCCGCGGTGGCGCTCGCCACGAGCCCGCTGGAGGAGTCGGGTGCGCGCGGGCTCTTGGCGGGGATGTTCGGCCGCCCGCTCGTGGCGATCGAGCGCGACTGGCGGGCCGAGCTCGACTCGCTATCGGCCTCCTGATCGCCGCGGCGAGAAATCGTCCGGGACGGCCGAGGCCAGGACGGCCGTGCCGCGCGCGCCGCGCTGCTTCCCGTACAGGAGCGCGGTGTCGGCGCGGCCGATCAGCATCGTGGCCGACTCGTCGGGCTGCCAGGCGGCCACGCCCGCGGTGGCCGCGGTGATGTCCTCGCCCAGCTCGAGCTCCGCGAGAGCGCTCGCGATGGCGTCGACCCCGCGCGAGCTGACCTCCGCCGCCGTCCGCTCGTCGGCGTCGATCGCGATGACGACGAACTCGTCGCCGCCGTAGCGGGCCACCACGTCGTAGGCGCGCACGGTCTGGCGGAGCGCGTCGCCGACCCGCCGGAGCACCTCGTTGCCCGCGAGGTGGCCGTGAGCCTCGTTCACCTGCTTGAAGTCGTCGAGGTCGACGATCGCGAGCGCGAGCCCGCCACCCGTCCGCCGGCAGCGCTCGAGCTCGCGGCGCAGCGTGTCCTGCATCGCCGCGTGGTTGAGGCATCCGGTGAGCCCGTCGACTCGAGCGGCGAGCGCCAGCCCGGCGTGCTCCGCGGCGTTCCTGCACGCGGCCGACACGAGCTCGGCGAGCGCCTCGAGCAGCTCGCCCCGCTCGTCCGAGGGCGCCGGGCCGCCCTCCCACTCCGCGGCCAGCGCGCCGCGCAGCTCGCCATCCCAGCGCAGCGGCACCGCCAGCGAACGCTGGTCGCGCGCAGGCTCGCCGCTCTGGAGCGCCTTCCCCACCGCGCCCTCGCCGGCCTCCACACGCGCGCCGATCGCCTGGCCCGGCCTGCCAAAGGTGGCCTCGAGCCGAAGTCCGTCCGCCTCCGTAACGAGGAAGACGTCGGCGTAGTCCGCCTCCGCCACGCGCGCGGCCTCCTCGCAGACGCGCACGAGCAGGCGGCTCGGGTCGAGCGTCTGGCTGATGCTGCGGGCCGCGTCAAGGAGCCTCGACTCCCCGCCGCCCATCGTCAGAGCCCGAGGGTCTTCGCGATGATGTTCTTCTGGATCTCCGACGTGCCGCCGTAGATCGTGGTGACGACGGCGGTTCGGAGGTGCCGCTCCATCGGGTACTCGGTCGCGTACCCGTAGCCGCCCATGATCTGGACGCCCTCGAGCGCCACGCGCTTCGCTAGCTCGGTGGCCGCGAGCTTGGCCATCGACGCCTCCTGCGGCAGCATCCGGCTGGGATCCTCGTCGGTCAGCGACGCCACCCAGCGCACCAGCAGCCTCACCTGCGCGAGCTCCGTGGCCAGCTCGGCGAAGCGGTGCGAGATCGCCTGGAAGGAGCCCACCGGCCGGCCGAACTGACGACGCTCCTTGGCGTAGGCGAGCGCGTCGTCGAAGGCTCGCTGGGCAAGGCCGAGCGAGGTGGCCGCGAGGATCGTGCGCTCGTAGTTGAGACCCGCCATCAGCTGGGTCCAGCCGCCGCCCTCGACCCCGAGCAGCGCGTCCTCCGGCACGCGCACGCCGTCGAGGTGGATCTCGTTCGTCTCCTCGCCACCGAGCGTCGGGATCGGCGTGATGGTCATGCCGGGGGTGTCGCGCGGCACCAGGATCATCGACATGTCCTCGTGGCGCTCGCCCGGGCCGGTGCGGCAGACGATCAGGATGTGGCTCGCCTTGTGGGCGTAGGAGCACCACATCTTCGCTCCGTCGAGCACCCACTCCCCGTCCTCGCGGCGCGCGCGCGTCTTCAGCGCCGCCACGTCCGAGCCCGCGTCCGGCTCGGACATCGCGATGGCGAGCGTGCCCCCCTTCACCACGCGGCCGAGCAGGTCGCGCTTCTGCTCCTCGGTGCCGAAGCGGTTGAGCGCGCCCACCACGATCAGCGTCACGCCGTAGCCCGCGACCGGTATCTGGCCGCGCGTGAACTCCTCGAGGAAGAGCGTGGCGTCGAGGAACGAGCCGCCGGAGCCGCCGTACTCCTCGTCGATCTGGAGCCCGTACCAGCCGAGCTCGCCCATGCGGGCGGCCACCTCGTGCGAGTGGCCGTCCTCCTCGGGCCGGTCGAACTGCTCGCGCGCGGCGAAGTCGCGGATGGCCGCGACGAACGCCTCCTGCTCCTCGTTCAGCCTCAAGCCTCGACGGTTTCCCTGGGCTTGAAGCGGTTCAGCTCGCGCAGCGCGATCACCATCTTGTGGACCTCGTCGGGACCGTCGGCGATGCGCAGCCAGCGGCCCTGGCGCCAGGCGGCGGCGAGCGGGGTGTCGTCGGACATGCCGAGCGCGCCGTGCACCTGCATCGCCCGGTCGAGCACGCGCTGGTGCATCTGCGCCGCGATCACCTTGATCATCGAGATGTCCTGGCGAGCGGCGCGCTTCCCCTCGGTGTCCATCTTCCAGGCGGCGTGGAGCACCATCAGCCGCGCCTGGTCGATCTCCATGCGCGACTTCGCGATGAAGTCCTGGACGAACTGCTTCTCGGCCAGCGGGCCGCCGAACGCGTCGCGCTCGTGCGCGCGCCGGCACATCAGCTCGAAGCCACGCTCGGCCGAGCCGATCGCGCGCATGCAGTGGTGGATGCGACCTGGGCCGAGCCGGTCCTGCGCGATCGCGAAGCCGGCGCCGCGCTCGCCCAGCAGGTTGGAGGCCGGCACGCGGCAGTCCTCATAGAGCACCTCCCAGTGGCCGGGGCCCTCGTCGTGCCCCATGACCGGGACCGGTCGCACGCCCACGAACCCGGGCGTCTCGACGGGCACCAGGATCATGCTCGCACGCTTGTGGGGCGGCGCGTCGGGGTCCGTCACGACCATCGCGATCGACAGCGCCGCGCCGTTGTAGCCCGACGTGAACCACTTGTGGCCGTTCACGACCCACTCGTCGCCGTCGAGCTCGGCGCGCGAGACCAGCCCGGTCGGGTCGGAACCGGCGGTGTCCGGCTCCGTCATCGAGAAGCAGGAGCGGATCTCGCCGTCGAGCAGCGGCTGAAGCCAGCGCTCCTGCTGCTCCTCGCTGCCGTGCTCGGCGAGGATCTCCATGTTGCCGGTGTCCGGCGCGGAGCAGTTGAAGACCATCGGCGCGACGCCGTTGCGGCCCATCGCTTCGCAGAGCATCCCGTACTCCCAGTTGGTGAGCCCGGGGCCGAAGCGCTCGTCCGGCATGAACATGTTCCAGAGCCCCTCGGACTTCGCGCGCTCGCGCAGCTCGACCAGGATCTCGGGATAGGGAACGCCAGGCCGCACCTCGCGATCGAGCGCCTCCATCGCCTCGCGCTCGACCGGATCCACGTGCTCCTCCATGAACTCCCGGACGCGTTCGAGGAGCCCTGCGACTCGGTCCGACGGTGCGAAATCCATGGTCGGGGAGCCTACAGCGCGATGCTGTGCTCACCGGCGCCGAGCCTGAGCGTGAGCCGCCCGTGCCGCCCCGCCCGCCCCCCCCCCGG
>JAXDIL010000083.1:0-23220 GCA_034664005.1 Thermoleophilaceae bacterium
AGAGCAGCCGGCCGCTCGCGTCGAAGCTGATCCCGATCGCATCGAAGCGGATCTCGGCCGGGCGCGGAGTGCTGAGGAGCGGACCGCCTGGGCCGTCGAGGCTTGCCTGGGAGAGCCACTCGCGGGCCATCGCCCTCACCTGGCGCTGCTTGCGAGGGCCGATCGCGGCGAATGGGCCGAGCACGTCGGCCTGCGCGCCGCCGCCGGGCACGCTCCGCGCGATGCGCGTCTTCACCTCGCAGAACACGAGGAAGCGGGCGTCGCGGGCGATCAGATCGAGCTCTCCGTAGCGGGTCCGGAAGTTCCGCTCGACTACCTCGAAGCCGCGCGCCTCCAGGTGCCGAGTCGCCAGCTCCTCGCCGCGAGTGCCGAGCGCGCGCCGCGGGTCGGTGCGCCGCGGGCCGTCCGGAGCCGCGTCCCGCGCGCTCGTGTCCGGCATCAGTGCGCTGCCCTTTCCCAGCGGCCTAGGTCGCGGCGGACCAGGTAGCCCTCGGCTTCGAGCCGGCCCAGCGCGGCGCGCGTCTCGGCGACGCTGCGGCCGGTGGCACGGGCCACCGCTTCCACCGAGTCGTACCGCTCGGCTGCCTCCAGCACGGCCTGGAGCAGGGGATCGCCCGGCGCGCCTCCCACCGCGCCCGGCTCGGGAGCTGGCCGCATGCCCACGCCGAACAGCTCGTCCAGCACGTCCTCGGTGCCGCTGATCGGCGTGGCGCCGTCCTTCAACAGGTTGTTGGTGCCGCGCGCGACGCTCGAGGTGATTCGTCCCGGCACCGCGGCCACGCAGCGGCCCAGGTCCTTCGCGAACTCGGCCGTGATCAGGCTGCCGCTCGGGTCGGCGGCCTCCACCACGAGCGTCATGCGGGCGAGCGCGGCCATGATGCGGTTGCGCGCCGGGAAGCTCCAGCGGTAGGGCTGGGTCCCGGGCGGAAGCTCGGACAGCACGATGCCCCGCTCACAGACGCGTGCGTGGAGCGAGCGGTGTCGTCGCGGATAGGCCACGTCCGGGCCACTCGCCACAACGCCCAGCGGCACGCCGCCGCCGTCGAGGCAGCCGCGGTGCGCCGTGCCGTCGATCCCGAGCGCGAGGCCGCTCACCACGGGCACGCCCGACGCGCCGAGCCCGCGTCCGAGCGCATAGGCGACCTCGGTGCCGTACGGGCTCGCGCGGCGCGTGCCCACGATCGTGACCACCGGCTCCTCGGCCACCATCGACAGCACCTCGGTCGAGCCCTTGCCGAACAGCACGGCCGGCGCGTCGGCGAGGTCCCGAAGCTGGGGCGGGTAGTCGGGCGAGTGGGCACAGACCACGACGAACCCGGCGCCAGCGAGGGTCTCGCTTTCGAGCTCCGTGTCGAGGGCGTCGAGGAAGGCGAGCGCCTCGTCCACGCGCCGCCCGGCCGCCGCGGCGATCAGGTCGTGCTCGGCCAAGCCGAGCAGTCCGGTGGCACGGCGCTCGCCCGTGCCGAGCAACCCGGCGATCCTCGGGGCGAGGTGGGCGATCAGGAGCGCTCGGCGCAGACATGCGTCGCAGCTGTCGTACATCAGGCCGCCACCCGCTCGAGCGCGTCGAGCCGGTACGAGAGCGCCTCGTCGAGGTCGCGCTCGGCGAGCGACTCGCGCCCCTCGAGGTCGGCGATCGTCCGCGCCACTCTCAGGACGCGGTCGTGCCCGCGCCCGCTCAGCGGGATGCGGTCGCGCACGGCGAGGAGCCGTCCCGCGAGGCTCGCCCCGAGCGGGACCTGCCGCCTCGTCATCCGGCCGTCCATGTCGCCGTTGCACAGCACGCCGGTCCCGGCGAGGCGCGCGAGCTGGCGCCGCCGCGCGCCGACCACGCGCGAGCGGATCTCGGCCGACGCTGTTCGCCTGCCGTTCGAGCGGTCGACCAGCGCGCTGGTCGGCACCGGCTCCACCTGGCAGACGAGGTCGATCCGGTCCACCAGCGGGCCGCTCAGCCGCCGCTGGTAGCGCGCCAGCTCGAGGGCGGTGCACGAGCAGCGGTCCGGCGGCCGCGCACAGGGACAGCGGTTGCAGGCCGCCACGACGATCGCGTTGGCCGGGAACTCGAGCATCCGCTGCCCGCGCGTGATCTCGACGCGGCCCTCCTCGAGCGGCTGACGCAGAGCGTCGACGGCGCTTCTGGCGAACTCCGGCAGCTCGTCCAGGAACAACACCCCGCGATGCGCGAGCGTAAGCTCCCCAGGCATCGGCCGGCTCCCCCCACCCACGAGCCCCTGAGGGGAGATCGTGTGGTGCGGCGCCCTGAAGGGCCGCTCGGTGGCGAGCCGGCCGTTACCGATGCCGGCCGCGCTGTGCACCTGCGTGATCTCGAGCGCCTCCTCGAAGCTCGGCGGCGGCAGGATGCCGGGCAGCCGGCGGGCCAGCATCGTCTTCCCGGCGCCGGGCGGGCCCACCATCAGCAGGTTGTGGCCCCCGGCCGCCGCGATCTCGAGCGCCCGCTTGGCGTCTTCCTGGCCGCGGACGTCTGCGAGGTCGGGCCCCTCGGGTCGCGGCTCGTCCGGGTTCGCGACCGCCGGCACGGCCGGCGCCGGCTCCCAGCGGCCGTGAAGCAGGTCGGCGAGCCGCGCGAGCGTCGGGATGGCGCTCACCTCGATGCCCTCGACGAGCGCCGCCTCGGGCGCGTTCGGCTCGGGCACGAGCAACCGCCTGTAGCCCGCCCGGCGCGCGCCGAGCGCCGCGTTCAGTGCTCCGCGCACGGGCCGCAGCTCGCCGCTCAGCGACAGCTCGCCCACGAGCGCGCACTCCTCGAGCCGGTCACCGGGCACCTGTCCGCTCGCCACGAGCAGCCCCACCGCGATCGCGAGGTCGAAGCTCGGACCCGCCTTGCGCACGTGCGCGGGCGCGAGGTTCACCGTGAGCCGCTTCTGCGGGAAGTCGAGCCCCGAGTTGAGCAGCGCGGCCCGAACGCGCTCGCGCGACTCCCGCAACGCGCGGTCCGGCAGGCCCACGAGCGTGAACGCGGGCAGACCCCGCCGCACGTCCACCTCGACGGTGACCTCCTGCGGGTGCACCCCCTCCAGCGAGAACGTCGCGATGGCAGCCAGCACCGGCTGGATGCTGCGGATCGTCCGCGCACCCGTGGGCGCGCGAGTGTGACAAACCGGCTACTCCTATCCTGCCGTCCCCGTGGACCCTGACCGCCTACCTCGCGTGCTCTCCATCGCCGGCTCGGACTCCGGTGGGGGTGCGGGCATCCAGGCGGACCTGAAGGCGTTCGCGCGCTGTGGCGTTCACGGGATGACCGCCATCACCGCGATCACGGCTCAGAACACGATGGCGGTCACGGCCGTGCATTCGATTCCGGGCGCGATCATCGTCGAGCAGGTCCGGGCCGTGGTCGACGACATCGGTGTCGACGCCGTCAAGATCGGCATGCTGGGCAGCCTCGCGGCGATCGAGGCGGTCGGGGAGGCGCTCGACCTCGTGGGCGACGCGCCGATCGTGCTCGACCCCGTGATGATCTCCGAGACCGGCGCCCGGCTGCTCGACGAGGACGCGCAGGAAGCGCTGCGGACGCAGCTGGTGCCACGCGCGGCGGTCGTGACGCCGAACGTTCCGGAGGCCCATGTGCTTGCCGCCCGCGAGGGGGAGGCCGGGCCGGAGGAGTTGGTTAGAGAGATCCACGCGCTCGGCCCGCGTGCCGTCGTGCTCACCGGCGGGCACCGCGAGCAGGCAACCGATCTCTTCTTCGACGGCGAGCGGCTCGTCGAGATCCCAGGCGAGCGCTACGAGAGCGGCTCCGCGCACGGCTCGGGTTGCACGCACTCGTCCGCCCTCGCGGCGCAGCTCGCGCTCGGACTCGACCCGGTCGAGGCCGCGCGTGCGGCCAAGCGGATCGCCTCAGAGGCCGTGCGCGACGGCCTGCGAAGCGTCGGCCACGGCCCCGGGCCGGTTGACGTCTTCGGCCTCGAGGCCCGCCGCCGCTAGACCTCTACGCGGCGCTCCTCGAGCCAGGCGCGCACGTTGTCCGGCGGGTTGCCGTCGTACTCGGCGCGGGCGGCCAGGCGAAGCAGGGAGTCCGGGTCGTCGTCCATCTGGTCGCGGCGGAAGGCGAGGTAGGTGGCGACGGCGACGGCCATCATCACGGCCGGGTCCTCGTCCTGCGGGTCGATCCGTCCCTTCAGCTCCGCGAGGTCGGTCTCGATGTCCTCGTGGGCGGTGATGGGCTCGTCGGAGTCCTCGACCGGCTCGAGCAGGTCGGCGACGCCCAGCGAGCCGTCCGGGTCGGTGACCTCGACGGCGCGGTGGACGACCTGGAACAGCGACGGTGGTGGGCCTTCGGCTTCGGCTGGACGCATGGCACAGCGCTACCCGGCTTAGTGGTGACCAAACGGACCCGGTAGCCGGCGGGTGCGTGACATAATCGGACCCGTGAGGTTCCTGCGTATGAAGCCCGGACACGGCGAGATCCTGCTTGCCGAGGGCGATCCAAAAGTGCAGGAGGACGAGGAGCGCCTCGTCGAGGAGTTTCGCCGCCAGCTCGACGAGGGGATGTGGGCCGCCGTGCCGGTCACCAACGGAAGCGGCCGCCGCGAGGCGCAGATGGTCAAGCGGTACACGGACATTCCGCCCGACTCGGAGCGCGTGATCTTCTTCCCGCGCGCCTCGGGCGGCTAGCCCGCCACGCCCGTGCTCCTCGCGCTGCTCGCACTTGCCCTGATCGCCGTGGTACTCGCCATGCCGCTCGCGCATCGCCGCCTCGAGGAATGGCGCGCGCGGCGCCCGCAGCGCGCCGGCAGCGAGGACGCCCTCGAGCTCGAGCTCTACGACCCCGGCCGCGAGCGCCGCGCCGAGCAGCGCGCCCGCGAGCTGCTCCGCTCCTGCGTGAACGAGGAGGAGTGGGGGATGTACCGCGACCTCGGCTTCATCCGCGTCGGCGGCCGCCACGCCCGCCGTGAGATCGACCGCGGCGCGCGCCTCGCCTACGCCTACCTCGTCTACCCGCACAAGCCGATCGTGGCCTACGTGCCCGACAGCGGCCAGCTCCTCTCCGAGTACTGCGTCGAGTTCCCGGACCTGAGCGGCAGCGGCGGTCGCCACCGGCTGCCCGCCTCGGACGACGTGCTCGCCAAGTGGATGGCGCTCACCTCCGACGAGGACCGCGTGATCCGCCGCGCCAACATGCACCTCGTCGGGCGCCAGCTCGACCCTGCGCGCGTGCGGCGCGACCTCTGGCGGCTCGCCGAGTGGGAGCGCCGCCGCGGCAATCGCCACCAGGTACAGCAGAGCCAGCGGTGAGCGGAGACCCACGCAGTCGCAGCCGGGTCATCCTGGACGGCCCGGATCGAGCCCAGGCGCGCGCCTACCTGAAGGGCGTGGGCTACGACGACGAGGCGCTCAAGCGCCCGATCATCGGCATCGCCAACACCTGGACCGAGACGATGCCCTGCAACTTCCACCTGCGCCGCCTCGCGGAGAAGGTGAAGGAGGGCGTGCGGGCGGCCGGCGGCACGCCGATGGAGTTCAACACCGTCGCCATCTCCGACGGCATCACCATGGGCACCGAGGGCATGAAGACCTCGCTGGTGAGCCGGGAGGTGATCGCCGACTCGATCGAGCTCGTGGCGCGCGGGCACATGTTCGACGCGGTGGTCGCGCTGTCGGGCTGCGACAAGACCATCCCGGGCTGCGTCATGGCGCTCGCCCGGCTCGACGTGCCGAGCCTGATGCTCTACGGCGGCTCGATCGCGCCCGGGCGCTGGCGTGGCAAGGACGTGACGATCCAGGATGTCTTCGAGGGCATCGGGGCGCACGCGGCCGGCGACCTCACCGACGAGGAGCTCACCGACCTCGAGAACCACGCCTCGCCGGGCGCCGGCGCCTGCGGCGGCCAGTTCACGGCCAACACGATGGCGATGGCGTTCGAGGTGCTCGGCATCTCGCCGATGGGCAGCTCGATGGTCCCGGCCGAGGACGGCAAGAAGGGCAAGGTGGCCGAGGAGTGCGGACGGCTCGTGATGGAGGTGCTCGCCGCGGACCGCCGCCCGAGCAGCATCATCACGAAGCGCTCGCTCGAGAACGCGATCGCGGCGGGGGCGATGTCGGGCGGCTCCACGAACCTGGTGCTGCACCTGCTCGCGGTGGCGTACGAGGCGGGCATCGAGCTCGAGCTCGAGGACTTCGACCGGATCGCCTGGCAGACGCCACTGCTCGCCGACCTCAAGCCCGGCGGCCGCTACGTGGCCACCGACCTCTACCGCGCCGGCGGAGTGCCGCTCGTGATCAAGCGGCTGAAGGAGCTGGGCGCGCTCCACGAGGACGAGCTCACCGTGACCGGCCAGACGATCGGCGCCGTGGCGGACGCGGCCGAGGAGACAGAGGGCCAGGACGTCATCCGCCCGGTGGACAACCCGCTGAAGCCGAATGGCGGCTTCGCCATCCTGCGCGGCAATCTCTCGCCCGACGGCTGCGTCGTGAAGCTCTCGGGCCACGACCGCATGCAGCACTCGGGGCCGGCTCGCGTCTTCGAGCGCGAGGAGGACGCCTTCGCGGCCGTCATGGCGAAGGAGATCCAGCCCGGCGACGTGGTCGTGATCCGCAACGAGGGCCCGAAGGGCGGCCCCGGCATGCGCGAGATGCTCCACGTGACCGCCGCGCTGGTGGGCGAGGGCCTCGGCGACTCGGTCGCGCTCCTCACCGACGGCCGCTTCTCAGGCGCCACCCACGGCTTCATGGCCGGCCACGTGGCCCCCGAGGCACCCGACGGCGGCCCGATCGCAGCGGTGCGCGACGGCGACACGATCGTCTTCGACGTGGCGAGCCGCGAGCTGAACGTGGAGCTGTCGGACGAGGAGATCGCCGAGCGGGTGGCGGCCTACGACCAGCCCGCGCCCGCCTACACGACCGGCGTGCTCGGGAAGTACCGGAAGCTGGTGGGCTCGGCGTCCGAGGGCGCGGTCACCGGCTAGTCGAACGGCGGGCATCGAGGGGGTCCTCGGTCAGTAACTCCCGCGCCCTACGCCGCCTGCGACTCGCCCTCGGCCGGCTCCTTCTGCTCGGCCGGGCCGGTCTCGGCGAGGAAGTCCACCAGGACGTCGTTGAACGCCTGGGGACGCTCGGCCATCGGGATGTGGCCGGTGTCCCTCATCACGACCTTGCGGCTGTCCTCGATCAGGCGCTCGAACTCGTCGGCGTCACGCACCGGGATGATCGAGTCCTTCTCACCCCACACGATCAGCGTGGGAACCTTCACGTCGGGCAGCCTGTCCCGGAAGTCGTAGTCGAGCGAGGCGCGCAGGGCGTCGTCGAAGCCGCCCTTGCCTGCGCCCTTGAAGAAGCCCTCGTAGGCCAGGTCCGGCTTGAGGCGCCCGGGATAGCGGGCAACGAGCGCGAGCGAGATGTGGCGCGTCCAGCGGCGTGAGGCCAGGTGTCGGTGCCGCGCCACGCTGTTCGTGGCCAGTGCGGTGGCCACGCGGCCGATCGTCAGGATCGGCGCCTGGAGCGTCTCGGCGCTCGAGATCCCCGCGGCCGAGACGAGTACCAGCTGCGCCACGCGCTCCGGGAACTGGATCGCGACCTCCGCGGCGATGTAGCCGCCCATCGAGTTGCCGACCAGGCTGATCGCGCCCAGCCCGAGCTTGTCGCAGAGCGAGTTCACGCAGCGGCCGTAGCCGGAGATGCTCACCTCGCCGTCCGACTCGGGTGTGAGCCCGAAGCCGGGCAGGTCCATGGCCACCACGCGCCGGTCCTGGGCCAGCCGCGGGATGTTCTCGAGCCAGTTCTGCCACTGGCCGCCGAGTCCGTGCACAAGCACCACCGGGTCCTCATCGCCCGAGCCGACGTCCACGTAGTTGATCGGGATGCCGTCGACCTCCACGCGCTTCAGCTCGCGTGACCAGTCGGTCGCGCGCCAGTCCGGGCTGGCGGTGACGCCGTAGTCGTCGTCTGCGTCGCGATAGCGCCAGGGCGCCGCGGGGGCGGCACCGGGGCGCATGAGCCTGCGTCCCATGCTTCTACTGTACGGAGCCGTGGCGAGGATCGCGCTGGACATCGACTCGACGCTCCACCACTACTGGGACCTGCTCCAGAGGATCGCCCGCGAGCGCTACGGGGTGGACCTCCCCTACGAGGAGCAGCGCGACTGGGGCATCAGCGTGCTCGAGCGCGACGCGATCGTGCACTGCGTCGAGGAGACCCATTCCGACGAGAACATCGCGGCCGCCGTGCCCTACCCGGACGCCGTCGAGACCGTGCGCGACTGGCACGAGGCCGGCCACTGGATCCACGTGACGAGCCACCGCCGCCGCAGCACCTACGAGGCCACCGCGGCCTGGCTCGACGCGATCGGCATGCCCTGGGACGACCTCCACTGCTCGTTCGACAAGGTGCCGCGCTGCGTCGAGCTCGGTATCCACGTGCTCGTGGACGACAGTCCGGTCAACATCGAGAGGGCTCGCTCGGAGGGCATCATCGCCGCCACGCTGATCCATCCGTGGAACGAGGAGATCGTGGATACGGACGACGACGGAATCGTCGGCGCGCGCGACTGGCAGGGGCTCAGGACCGCTCTCGAACCGGTCTTGGGACGCCTCGACTCGGCGCCTGCTTGAATCGCCCGAATGGCGGAGCCAAAGCGCACAACACTCTCGATCCGCGAGCGGGATGTGCCGGAGACGGCGCTCGTGCCCGCGGAGGAGCTGAAGCGCCACCTGCCCGGCGTCGAGCCCGAGCGCCAGCTGAACGACTGGGGCCGCTCGGAGCGCATCGAGGCCATCTACGACCGCCTGGTGGCCGACTTCTACTACCGCTACTGGTTCCGCGCGGAGGTCGAGGGGATCGAGAACATCCCGTCCACCGGGGGCGCGCTGCTCGTCTCGAATCACGCCGGCGCCCTCCCGCCCGACGCCGCGATGATCGCCAAGGCGATCAAGGAGGAGCACCCGCACCCGCGGCCGCTCAACATCACCATCGAGCACTTCTTCAAGGGCTATCCCGGCTTCAGCATGCTGGTCTCGAAGATCGGCTGCGTGGCCGCGCATCCCGCGAACGTGCACCGGCTGCTGTTCGACGAGGAGCAGCTCGTGCTGGTCTTCCCCGAGGGCCGCAAGGGCACCGAGAAGCTCTACAAGGACCGCTACCGGCTGCGCCGCTTCGGCCGCGGCGGCTTCGTCGAGGCGGCGATGCGCGCTCAGGCGCCGATCGTGCCGGTCTGCGTTGTCGGGGCCGAGGAGGCCGCGCCGATCTTCGCCCACGTGAAGCTGATGCAGCGCCTCACCGGGCTCCTCTACTTCCCGATCACGCCGACCTTTCCGCACTTCGGCCTGCTCGGCATGGCCGGCTACCTCCCGGCGAAGTTCAAGCTGCGCTTCCTCGAGCCAATCCAGTTCGAGGAGGAGGGGATGCACGAGGACAAGGCGCTCGTCCAGACCGTGGCGCACGAGATCCGCGCCCGCATCCAGGAGAACGTCTGGGACATGCTCGCGAAGCGGAAGTCCGTCTGGTTCGGCTAGCGGCGTGGACTCGAAGCGCATCCTGATCACCGGCATCTCGCGCTACTGGGGCGGCCGCCTGGCGCAGGCGCTCGAGCGCTTCCCCGAGGTCGAGGCCGTGATCGGCGTCGACAACGAGGAACCGCAGGTCGAGCTCGAGCGCACCGAGTACGTGAAGGTGGGGGCTCAGCACGCGCTGCTCAGACGCGTGGTGGAGGCGGCTGAGATCGACACGGTCGTCGATACCCGCCTGGTGGTCGACTCGGCCACGATGCCGAGCTCGCGGGCTCACGAGAACAACGTCATGGGGACGATGAACATCCTCGCGGCCTGCACGGGCGCGGACTCGCCCGTGCGGAAGGTCGTATTCAAGTCATCCACCCACTACTACGGCTGCCACCAGGACGATCCGGCCTTCTTCGACGAGACGATGGACCGGCCGCACCCGCCGCGGACGGGCATCGAGCGCGACATCGTGGAGGCGGAGTCCTCACTCACGGAGTTCGCGGAGCGCCACCCGGAGACGGCCGTGACGATCCTGCGCTTCGCCAACGTGCTCGGCCCGGACGTGGAGACCTCGCACGTGAAGCTGTTCTCGCTCCCTGTGGTGCCGATGATCCTCGGCTTCGACCCGCGCTACCAGTTCGTGCACGAGGACGACGTGGTGCACGCGCTGGAGCACGCCGTGGCCCACCGGACGCCGGGCGTCTTCAACGTCGCGGGCGACGGGGTCCTGTCGCTGAGCGAGGTGGCCGGCCTGCTCGGCAAGCAGTACGCGCCGGTGCTGCCGCCGTGGGGGACCGGCATCGCCACGTCGATCATCCGGCGAGTCGGTATCGAGATCCCGCCCGAGGCGCTCAACCAGATGCGCTTCGGCCGCGGCGTGGACAACCGGCGCTTCAAGGCGGCCGGGTTCGACTACCAGCACACGAGCCGCGAGACCGTCCTGAAGCTGGGCGAGTACCTGCGCCTGCACCCCGTGGTGCGCGGAGCGCAGGAGCCCTACCGCTACGAGCGCGAGGTGGAGGACTTCCTCCGCTGGAGCCCGCACGTGAAGAACACGCGCGACAAGGCTGTGTCGGAGCTGAGCCGCGACCAGCTCGTGGAGCTCCAGCGCCTCCTCACGAGCTTCGCGGATACCGCCGGGATGGACCTGGGCGCGGACCCGGTGGCCGATCGGGTGGCGGACGCGGAGCGCCGCGCCACCGCCGCGGAGGACGCCGCGCGCGAGGCGTCCGAGCGGGTCGCGAAGGCCGAGAGGGCCGCGACGCGCCGCGAGCGGGCGGCGGAAAGTCGCGCGAGCGCGGAGGCGGAGCAGCGGGCGCGCGAGGAGGCCGAGCGCGCTGCGCCGGCGCGGCGGCCGGTCGAGCACTACGACGACCTCGCCGCCGAGGAGGTGATCGCGCTGCTGGCCTCGCTCGAGCAGGGCGACCTCCGCACGCTCCGCGAATACGAGCGCGTTCACGCCAATCGCCCGCGTGTCCTGAGCGCGATCGACTCGGTGCTGGCCCGCAGCGTTTCCCGGGTCTGAGCGCAATCGGCGTTTCAGCGGTCGTCGCCGTCGTCACGCAGAGGTACCCTCGGTCCGTACTAGCACCATGAGGCACCGGTGGTTCATCTTCGTGGCCGTCCTCCTGCTGGCCCTGGTCGGAGGCGCGGTCGCCGCGTTCGCGTATGACAGCTCGCGAGACGACCTGATCGCCAAGGGCGTGACCATCGCCGGGGTGAACGTGGGTGGCATGACCACCGGGCAGGCCCGCAGCGTCGTCCAGCGCGAGCTGCAGGAGCCGCTCGAGCAGCCGATCTCGGTGCGCCGCGGGAAGACGCGCTTCACGCTGTCCGCGCACGACGCCGGCGTGAAGGCCGACGTGGACGGGATGGTCGCCGAGGCCCTCAACGCCAGCCGCAGCGGCAGCATCTTCAAGCGCGTGGCGCGGGACCTCACCGGCGGCGAGGAGAACGCCCAGGTGCCGCCGCGGGTCACCTACTCCTCGACCGCGGTGCACGACCTCGTCAAGCGCGTCCAGCGCAAGCTGAACCGTCCGGCGCGCGACGCCAGCGTGGACTTCCCGTCGCTCGAGAAGGTGAAGGAGCAGAAGGGACGCAGGGTCAGGGCGGCGTCGCTCGAGCAGCGGATCGCCCAGGCGCTCACCGTGCCGGGCGTGAAGCGCTCCGTGCGCGCTCCGGTGCGGATCATCAAGCCGAAGGTCACGCAGACCGAGCTGGCGGCGAAGTATCCGGTGCTACTGGTCGCCGACCGCTACGCCTACAGGCTGCGGCTCTACAAGGACCTGAACCTCCAGAAGGAGTACACCGTCGCCGTGGGCGCGGTCGGGTTCGACACGCCGGCCGGGCTCTACCACATCCAGAACAAGGCGATCGACCCCGCCTGGCACGTGCCGAACAGCGACTGGGCCGGCGACCTCGCCGGCACGATCGTGCCCGGGGGCAGCCCGGAGAACCCGCTCAAGGCGCGCTGGCTCGGGATCTTCGACGGCGCCGGCATCCACGGGACCACGGAGACCTACTCGCTCGGCTCAGCGGCCTCGCACGGCTGCATCCGAATGGCGATCCCGGACGTGATCGAGCTCTACGACCAGGTCCCGGTCGGAGCACCGATCTACATCGCGTAGGGCGAGAGCCGGCCTGGCGGATCGGGTAGCTCGTCTCCACGGCTTCCTCGGTATGCGGAGCCGCAGTACACATGGCCCGGGCGATCCGTGCCTAGAGTGGATCCCGTGAGCCGCTGCGTCTTCCCGCTGCGCACGTCAGTCGAGTGGTTCGACGATCCCGCAAGCCCCGCGATCGAGGGTCGGGTTAAGCAGGCCGCCTTGCTCTACGACGAGTTGCTTTTCGAGGACGGCTTCATGGAGATCGACATCACCGACGGCGGCGCCATGCACATGTGGCACCCACCCGAGGCGGCGACACCCGAGAGGCTTGAGCAGGCCAACCAGCGCGTCGAGGCTGGCGCCCCCGTCGTCTGGGCGATCGGGAAGCAGTCCGCACGAGGCGTTCCGGCTGCGCCGGAGGACATGCGCGTGATGATGGGCGGGTCGCTGCAGCAGCGCTACGTCGCGGAGCTGATGTACTCGGTCATGAACCATTTCGCCGACTACAACGACGGCTGGGCGCAGATCGCGTTCACCGGCAGCCTGGGTGCGAGCGACTTCGACCGCTGGCTCCCTCACCGGAGCACGAGGGCCTCGTGGGACAAGGAGCTCATGCCGGACCTGCGCACGGAGCAGCCGTGGCTTCGCGACTTCGTGATCAAGGCTTTCGACCGCGACGCCGCCCTTGCCGAGCATCTCGAAGCTACCTTCAACGTGTCGCCGCTTTTTGAGCCCATGTTCGTCGCGCGGCGTCCGGAGGCCGCCGCGCCGACAGCAGAGGAGACGCTTACGTACTTCTTTCCCGACGTGAGCGACCTGCCCTGGGAAGTGGTGATGGAGTTCCGTGAGCACGACGCCGCGGGCGAGGCTCGTGCCCGGCTTCAGGACGCCGTCGAGCGCGCACAGCGGGATGGGATCACCGCCGCGGACAACCAGCTCACGCGCGACATGATCTTCGCCGACAAGGATCTCCGGAAGCGGCACTCGCTCAAGGAGCGGCTGACCAAGATGGCGGTGTCCGTGGTCCCGGTGGCCGGCGGCGCGCTGACCGAAGGCGCCGGCGCTGCTGCAGACGCGGCTCGTGGCAAGCACGACTGGGTAGCGGCGCTAAGCCTGCTGCGGGACTAGGTCGACTGCGCGTGTTCGAAGGCGTGCGCACGGCCCGATCGGGCGGAAGACTCGCCGTTTACTCCGAATCGTGGGGTGGCGACACCGCGGAGGTCGCCTCGACCACCAGGCGATCCGGGTCGACGCCACGCCGGCGGACATGATCGTAAATCACGATCTTTACCAGCGCGACCAAGTGCCGAAGAATTTCCTGCGCCAGCTTTGCCTGTTCGACGAACAGCGCCCGCGTCTCTGGTTCATTGAGATCGCCGAGCAGCGCCCGCAGGGCGACGACCTCGGGCCACTCATGATGTAGCCACTTTTCTTCGTGGTTCACCAGAATCCGCGCCTCCTCGCGGGCCGCGAGTTCGAGGGCGTCGCGTAGTTCCGCGGACCCGACCCACGAGTGGTGGACAGTCCTGTGGCGCATTCCGCCGAACGTGGAGCGGACTTTTGACAGCCCGCCCTTGTCGCCTATGTAGTGATCCGCGAGAAATTCCATGTGCTCGGCCGTGGCCGGCAGCCCGGCCAAGAACGCTGTCACGTCCTCATGCTTGCGTGCGCTTACGATCGGGCGCTCGGCCTCGTATAGGCGCGCGATCACCTGACGGAAGTGGTAGCCCGTCCAAAGCGGCCCGACGTCGCGGTCGAGCACCTCTTGAAAAGCCGCCTCCGTAATCGACAGGTCCTCTGCAACGGCCGACAGCGAGAACACCCACTGGGCTACTGGATCATCCGAAGGAAATAGTTCCCCAACGGTTACCGGCTCCTGACTCATGGCGAGATCATCTCGGAACCGCTGTTCGCTGCCCAACTCTCGACCCAACGAGCCGGGGTCGGCCCCGGATGCCACCTCGCACGAAACGCGGAAGCGGCTAGTGCTCGCAAGGACTCCGGCGAGCTGGCAACAGTCCCGACGGTCCCACGAACGTCACTAACGTCACACCCGCGGGTGGCTGACAAGCACACTTTCGTGCGCGTCGCAGCGCAAGCGAGACGCGTGCGAAAGGAAATTGTCAGACAGGACCCGCGGCCTGGGCGCCGGGCCCAGCGCGTAGTGGCGGCTAGATCCCGATCTCGTCGATCGGGATCTCCTCCCAGCCCCGCTCTGAGAGCAGGGTACGGCGGTCCGTGTGTCGAATGCAGAGTGTGCCGATGAAGATGCCCCGTTCCCGCTTGCGCAGCACCGAATACCACATCGTCGAGGCGTCGCTCGGACCCTGGATCGGGTGCCAAGGCCGGACCGGCTTGTCGAGCGCGTCCATGAGCCCTGCGTCGGCGAGCTGAGTGCCCGTAGCCACCCGCCCGTCCTCCGTGTTGACGAAGAAGACACCCACTCCGGTCGAGGCTAGCTGGCAGGACGCGCTGGCCCGTTTCGACGACTGGCAGCTCGCGCGCGGGATGGGGGAGAAGACCCGCCGCGCCTACGGCGTGGACCTCGCCCAGCTCGCGGAGTGGGCTTCCGGGCACGACCTGCATCCGCACGCGCTCACCCACCGCGAGCTCAGACACTTCGCGGGCGTGGTCTCAGAGCGCGGCGCGATGAAGTCCACCGTGGCCCGCAAGCTCGCCGCGATCAGGACCTTCTACCGCCACCTCGTGGAGCGCGGCGAGCTCGAGGCGAACCCGGCGGAGCTGGTGTCGAGCCCGAAGAAGGACTCCTACCTCCCGCAGGTGCTGAAGCCCGAAGAGGTGGCGGAGCTGCTCGAGCGCATCCCGGGCTCCTCGCCGCTCGACCTGCGCGACCGCGCCCTGCTCGAGCTGGCCTACGCCGCGGGCCTGCGCGCCGAGGAGCTCGTGAACCTCGACGTGGGGTCGCTCGACGCCGACGCCGAGGAGGTGCGCGTGGAGGGCAAGGGCGGCCGCACCCGCGTGGTGCCGGTGGGCGAGCACGCCTGGCAGGCGCTCGACCGCTACCTGTCCCGCGGCCGGACGGTCCTCAACTCCGGCCAGAGCGCGGCGCTGTTCCTCTCGAAGACGGGCCGGCGCCTGTCCACATCCGACGTCAGGAGGCGGCTCAGGCTGCAGACGCGCAGGGCCGGAGTGTCTCCCCACACGCTCCGACACTCGTTCGCGACCCACCTGCTGGAGGGCGGGGCGGACCTGCGCACAATCCAGGAGCTTTTGGGACATTCGAGCATCAGCACGACCCAGACCTACACTCGGGTAGAGTCGAAACGCCTGAAGAAGGCGTACGCGCGCTCTCACCCGCGTGCGTGATCAAGCACCCAAATGGAGACAAACCTCAAGGCGATCGAGCTCCGGGACCTCTGGACTCGCTACAAGGGGGAACGCGACGAGAAGGCCCGTGAGCGGCTGGTTCTCGCATACGCGCCTCTCGTCAAGTACGTAGCGGGCCGGATGTCGAGCGGCCTCCCCTCCCACGTGGAGGAGGCTGACCTCATCTCGTACGGCCTGCTCGGGCTGATCTCGGCCATCGAGCGCTTCGAGCCCGAGCGCGAGATCAAGTTCGAGACGTTTGCGATCACGCGCATCAAGGGCTCGATCATCGACGAGCTGCGCTCGCTCGACTGGGTGCCGCGCTCGGTGCGCACGAAGGCGCGCGAGATCGAGCGCGCGAACGCCAGGCTGGAGCACGAGCTGCACAGGGCGCCCACGGACCAGGAGATGGCCGACAAGCTCGAGGTGACCGTGGAGGAGTTCCAGGAGTCGCTCGTCCGGATCTCCAATTCCTCGGTGGTGGCGCTCGACGAGCTCTGGACCGTCTCGGACTCGTCCGGCGACCAGGTCTCGCTGCTCGACACGATCCAGGATCCCCAGGCGCTCGATCCCGCCATGGAGATGGACACGACCGAGATGAAGGACCGTCTCGCGGACGCGATCGCGCGCCTGCCGGAGCGCGAAAAGCTTGTCGTGGCCCTCTACTACTACGAGAACCTGACGCTCAGGGAGATCGGCGAGGTGCTCGGCGTGACCGAGTCGCGCGTCTCCCAGCTGCATACCAAGGCGGTCCTGAGGCTGAAGTCGCGCCTCCAGGGCGATCCGCTCGGCGAAGCCGACTAAGCGGCCGCACGGGCGCGATGCTCTGGCGCAAGGCGCACCGCAGGGGAGGGGAGCTGCGGGTTCGCGCGAGCCAGCAGGCCGCGCTCGCCTCGCTCGGCCAGCAGGCGCTTGCGGGGATGGAGCTGGACGAGTTGCTCGACGCGACGGCCGCGGCTGCCGCACGCGAGCTCGACGCCGACCAGGTGGCCGTGCTCGAGCGCACTCGCGACGGCGCCGGCATGCTGGCGCGTGCCGGCGTGCGCCTGCCCGAGGGCGTGCTGGGCGGCGTGCTGCCGGTCGATGCGGCCCAGCTCGCGCGCGACCTGGGGAGCTCGAGCGTCATCGCCGCCCAGATCGGCGCGCCCGGCCGCGACTTCGGCGCGATCCAGGCCCACAGCCAGGCGGATGCGCACTTCAGCGACGACGACTCTCACTTCCTCCAGGCGGTGGCGAACGTGCTCGGCGCCGCCGTGGAGCGCGCCGGCCACGACGACCTGATGCGCGACAGCGAGGCGCAGTTCCG
Organism: Thermoleophilaceae bacterium; assembly: GCA_034664005.1. Classification (GTDB taxonomy): domain Bacteria; phylum Actinomycetota; class Thermoleophilia; order Solirubrobacterales; family Thermoleophilaceae; genus JACVRW01. The sequence continues at coordinate 16,692 of JAXDIL010000083.1, forward strand.
CGAGCTCGCCAACACCACGCCCGCGCTCATGTGGATGACCGACGCCGAGGGCGACGTGACGTTCGTGAACGAGGGCTGGCTGCGCTTCACGGGCGGTGCGCCCGGGGGCGCGGCCGGCGCCGCGTTCGCGGCCAGCGCCCATCCGGACGACCGCGAGGAGCTGCTCGCAAGCTGGACCGACGCCTCGCGCCGCCACGGGGAGTTTCGCCACGAGTACCGGCTTCGCCACGGGGCCTCGGACGGCTACCGGTGGGTGCTCGAGGTGGGCACCCCGCGCTTCGCCGGCGGGGAGTTCGTGGGCTACGTCGGCACGGCCACGGACATCGACGAGCGCCGCACGATGGAGGAGTCGCTGCGCGAGTCCGAGGCGAGCTTCCGCGAGCTGGCGGACACGGCGCCGGCCATGATGTGGACGACGGACGACGAGGGGCTCGTGACGTTCGTGAACCAGGGCTGGCTGGAGTTCACCGGCACCAACTTCCACGAGGAGATGGGGGCGAGCTGGGAGCTCGGCGTGCACCCCGACGACGCCACCCTCACGAGCTCGACGTGGGACGACGCGCGCGCGGACCTCAGCGAGTGGGAGCGCGAGTACCGCCTCCGCCACCACTCGGGCGAGTACCGCTGGATCTCCGACCGCGGTGTGCCGCGCTACGACGGCGGCCGATATGTGGGTTACGTGGGGACCGCGATCGACATCCACGAGCGCAAGACGATGGAGGGCCGCCTGCTCGAGGTCTACCAGCGCGAGCACAAGATCGCCGAGACGCTCCAGCGGAGCCTCCTTCCGGAGCGCCTGCCGCCGATCGAGGGGCTCGAGCTGGCCGCCCGCTACCTGCCGGGCGCGAGGGGCACCGCGATCGGGGGCGACTGGTACGACGTGCTGGAGCGCCCCGACGGCCGCGTGGCGCTCGTCGTGGGCGACGTGGTGGGCCACGGGCTGCGCGCGGCCGCCTCGATGGGACAGCTCCGCAACGCGTTCCGCGCCTACGGCATGGTCGAAGCATCGCCGGCGGAGGTCGTGGCCCGCATCAACCGGCTGGTCATGCACGGCACCGAGAAGGTGATGGCGACCGTCCTGTACCTCGTGCTCGACCGCGAGAGCGGCGAGGTGTCCTTCACCGCGGCGGGGCATCCGCCGCCGCTCGTGATTGCCGCGGACGGCCCGCGCTACCTCGACGGCGGGCGCTCGGTGCCCATCGGCGCTGCGGACCCGGCGGTGTTTCGCGAGGCCACCGCGCTGCTACCGCCCGGCTCGACGCTGCTGCTCTACACGGACGGCCTCGTGGAGCGCCGCGACGCCCCGCTCGAGGACCGGCTCGAGCAGCTCGCCGCGGTCGCGGGCGAGGCGGACACGGACCTCGCGGGCCTGTGCGATCACGTGCTCAGCAAGGTCCTGGGCGACGGCGACCCGGGCGACGACGTGGCGATCCTCGCTGTCAGGCCGCTCCCGGCCGCAGGGCGCCAGGTGAACCTCACGCTGCCCGCCGAGCCCGGCTCGCTCGCGACGCTCCGGCGGCGGCTGTCGCGCTTCCTGCACGCGACAGGCGCGGACGAGCTCCAGCAGTACGAGATCACGCTCACGATCTGCGAGGCGGCCGGCAACGCGATCGAACACGCCTACGGCCCGGGCGACGCCAGCTTCGAGGTCGAGGTGACCTTCGACGAGGGCGTCCTCACCGCGAGAGTGCGCGACTCCGGCAGCTGGCGTGACAAGCGCGGCGAGCACCGCGGGCGCGGGCTGCGGATCATCGAGAACCTGATGGACGAGGTGACGGTCGAGCGCGACGAGGGCGGGACCTTCGTGACGATGCGCCGGCGCCTCGGAGGCGAGCGGGCCGCGTGAGCTCGCCCGCCGACCTCGTACTCGAGGACCGCGACGGCAGCGTCGTGGCGCGCCTCGGCGGCGAGGTCGACATGTCGAACGCCGCCTACGTGCGCGAGCAGCTGCTCGCCTCGATGTCGAACGAGGCGCTCCTGCTCGTGCTCGACATCAGCGGCTGCCGCTACCTCGACTCGGCCGGCATCGAGGTGCTCTTCGACATGTCTCGCCGGCTCGCACGACGGCGCCAGGAGCTGCGGATCGTCATGCCGCCGACATCGCCGCTGCGGCGAGTGATCGAGCTGACCGAGGTGCACACGGCAGCACCGGTTTTCGAGTCTCTTGAGGAGGCCCTTTCCGGATAGGCTGGGCCCTCGCGCACCTCGAGGGAAGGAGATTTGATGGCTCACGAGTCGCCAAAGAGGATCCGCAATGTGGCGTTGGTCGGCCACCGGGGCAGCGGCAAGACGTCCGTTGACGAGGCGCTCCTGTTCGAGGCGGGCGCGGTCAACAGGCTTGGCTCGGTGGCGGACGGAACCACGGTCTCCGATTCCGCGTCCGACGAGAAGGCGCGCGAGATGTCGATCTCCGCGAGCCTCTCCTCGTTCCGCTGGGATGACCGCAAGATCAACCTGATCGACACCCCGGGCGAGCCGAGCTTCATCGCGGACGCGCTCGCCGCGCTGCGCGTGGTCGAGGGCGCGGTGTTCGTGATCAATGGCGTGATGGGCGCCGAGGTCACGACGAGCCGGCTGTGGGAGCGCGCGGCCGAGCTCGGGCTGGCGCGCACGCTGTTCGTGAACATGCTCGACCGCGAGCGAGCCGACTTCTTCCGCAGCCTCGAGTCGCTCAAGCAGGCGTTCGGCCCGCACGTCGTCGCGACCGAGATACCGATCGGCAAGGAGCACGAGCTCCAGGGCGTGATCGACCTCATCGACATGAAGGCGTACCGCTACGACGGCGCCGGCCGCGACAACTGCCAGGAGATCGAGGTCCCCGAGGAGCTGCGGGCGCAGGCCGAGGAGTACCGCGAGAAGTTGATGGACGAGGTGGCCGAGGTCTCGGAGGCGCTCATGGAGCGCTACCTCGAGGGCGAGGTGATCTCACACGAGGAGACCGTCGCGGCGCTGAAGCAGGGCGTGACCGAGGGCCACCTGTTCCCGGTCACCTGCGGGGCGGCCACGCGGAACCTCGGCATCAACAGGCTCCTGGACGCGATCGTCGAGGACCTGCCCTCGCCGGCCAAGCGCGGGACGATCGACCTGGACGGCGTGCAGCTCGAGCCGGACGAGTCGAAGGACATGGTCGCGTTCGTCTTCAAGACGCTGGCCGACCCGTACGCCGGGCGCGTGAACCTGTTCCGCGTCTACCAGGGCGTCCTCCACCACGACTCGCACGTGCACAACTGCCGCGCTCACGTGAAGGAGCGGATCGGACAGCTGCTCGTCCCGCAGGGCAAGGACTCGGAGCACGCCGACGAGCTCGGCCCGGGCGACATCGGCGCCGTCGCGAAGCTGAAGGAGACTCACGCGGGCGACGTGCTCGCGGACAGGGACATGGAGTGCCCGCTGAAGCTGCCGCCGATGCCGCGACCCGTGATGGCGTTCGCGATCGAGGCCAAGGCGAAGGGCGACGAGGAGAAGATGGGCCAGGCGCTCCGCCGTCTCCAAGAGGAGGACCCGACGATCGACTTCCACCGCGACAAGGAGACGGGCGAGCAGATCCTCGCCGGGATCACCCAGATCCACGTCGAGGTGATCGTCGACCGCATGAAGGACCGCTTCGGCGCCGAGGTGGAGCTGCACTCCCCGCACGTCCCGTACCGCGAGGCGATCAAGGGCGCCGCCAAGGCTCACGCTCGCTACAAGAAGCAGACCGGCGGGCGCGGCCAGTTCGCCGACTGCCACATCGAGATCGCGCCCGGGCCGGACGGCGAGGGACTCGACTTCGTCAACGCGATCAAGGGTGGCGTGATCCCGGGCGGGTTCATCCCGGCGGTGGAGAAGGGGGTGCGCGACGCGATGCGCTCCGGCACCGTCGCGGGCTATCCGATCCAGGACGTGAAGGTCACGCTGTTCGACGGCCAGCACCACTCGGTGGACTCGTCGGAGATGGCGTTCAAGATCGCCGGCTCGATGGCGTTCAAGGACGCCATGGCGAGGGCCCAGCCGACGCTCATGGAGCCGATCATGACCGTGACGGTGACGGTGCCCGAGGAGTACGTGGGCGACGTGATCGGCGACCTCAACTCGCGGCGCGGACGCCCGCTCGGCATGGAGCCGAGGGGAGGGGTGACGGAGATCAAGGCCGAGGTACCGATGGCGGAAATGCTCGACTACGCGCCCGACCTGCGGGCGATCACCGGCGGCCAGGGCGAGTACTCGATGGACCTCGCCCGGTACGAGGAGGTGCCCGGCCACGTGGCGCAGAGCGTCGTGCAACAAGCGCAACAGGAGAAGGAGGCCGTCAAGGCCTGAACTATCCTGGGGTCGGTGAAGAAGGAGCTCCGGCCCGTCCACGATGTCGTCAGCTGTGATGTCTGTGGACGCACGATCCTGAAGGGCGAGCGCGCAGAGTGGTATCTGGCGCCCGGCGGCCACCGCCGCCAGGTCTGCGACCTCTGTGCCGCGCGCGCCCAGCACCACGGCTGGATCCGCGAGTCCGGAGCGGGCGACCTGCCCGCGCGCGTGCCGCGCAACGAGCCCCGCGGCGGTGTGCTCGGGCGGCTCCGCAGGCGCCGTCCGGCCGCGCAGCCGAACGATGCCGAGGCGCGGCTGGCCGAGTACGAGGCGACCTATGGGGCGGGGAACGGGGTGGACCCCGAGGAGAACCAGCCCGAGGAGGCCGCGCCACCGCCGCGCCCGCGCTCGCGCCCGCAGAACCCGCGCCACGTGCGGGCCGTGCCCACCACCGCCGAGGTGAAGGTGGACCGCGCGCTGGAGCTCTTCAACGGCTCCGGCCACCAGCGGACAGTCGCCGGACTGGCGCGCACGCTCGGGCGGCCGTGGGTGAGCGCCGTGCCCGATCCGGCCCAGGCGAGCGCGGTGTCATTGCTCGTGGCCTGGGAGCTTTCGTGGTATCGCTATCGCGTGGACCTTGGCGACGAGGCGGACCCTGTGATGATGCTCGACAAGGGCGAGGAGATCGACCAGATCGAGGAGTCGCTGCGTGCTTGGAACGCGGGGCTCGACGACGACGGTCGGGTGATCGCCGGCCATGCCGCGACCGACGGAGGTTCTGAGGAGTGATCTACTGCGTTGTGCCGCAGGCGCTGGCTGACGAGCTGTACGACAAGCTGGCCGACTACTACCGCGACGACCCGCACGTGGAGGTCATCATCGACCGCCGCGCGCAGGGAGGGAAGCCGGGCGACCACGACGCGTACGAGAACCGTCGCCGGCAGCGCCCCGTCGGCTCGTTCCCGCCGATAGACGCGCCCGCTTAGTGAGGGTCGTCGTCCACGTGGACGGCGGCGCGCGCGGCAACCCCGGGCCCGCCGCAGTCGCAGCCGTGGCCACCAGCTCGGAGGGCGAGCTGCTCGACGAGCGGAAGCTCTACATCGGCGAGGCCACGAACAACGTCGCGGAGTACCGCGCGCTGCTGCTCGGGCTGGAGCTCGCCCGTGAGCTGGGGGCCGAGGAGGTGGAGGTCGTGAACGACTCCGAGCTCGTCGCGCGCCAGATCGGCGGCGAGTACAAGGTGAAGCACGCCGGCCTGAAGCCGCTGTTCGCCGAGGCGATGCGCGAGCTGCGCGGCTTCCACAAGTGGGCCGTGCGGCCCGTCCGGCGCGAGCAGAACGCGCGCGCGGACGAGCTCGTCAACGAGGCCCTGGACGAGGCGCTCGCCTAGATCTGCGGAACCGGCTCCTCCGGCGCGGGACCGGGCTGTGGGGTTGGAGTGGGCGGCCTGGGATCGGGCACCGTGGGCTCGGGCCCCGGCGACGGGCCCGGCCCGGGGCTGGGCGTTTCGGTGTGCATTCCCGTCATCTACCCGGGTAGGGGGTGGTCCATGACCGATCTGTTCGTCTCGCTGCTGCTGTTCGCTGCCGACTCGCCCGGTCCCCGTGGCGACAACCCCGATGGCGCCGGCGGCGTCCTGATCGTCGTCGGCATCGCCGTTGCGGTACTGCTGGCCGGCCTTGCGCTGGCCTTCTTCTTCAGTCGCGGTCGGGCGCGACGGGCGGCGATGACCCGCACCCCGGCGCCGAAGGGGAGCGTGGGCCGCGTCTCGGAGTTCCAGGACCAGTGACCGTCCACCAGGTCACGCTCGAGATCCTCGACCCCGATCAGCACACGGGTGAGGAGACGCGCGCCGAGCTGGCCCGCCACCTGCACGGAGAAGTCGGGGCGCCCGACGAGGGCGGCCTGTTCGACGTCCGCGTCGAGGCCGACTCGCGCGAGCAGGCGCTCCAGCGCGTGGCCGACGTGATCGCGGAGCTGGGCATGGACCAGCACTTCACGTTCCCGTCCACGACCGGAACCGACTACCACCCGCCGGGCCGCCGCGGCGTGCCGGTGGACGAGCGCCCGCCGGAGGACGAGCCGCCGCACCTCCAGCTCGGCAGCCCGCACCCCAACGAGCCCGCCCCGTACGACCCGCCGCCGCGCGACGTGCCGTAAGAACGGCGCGGAAAACGGCGCATTGAAGGGTGCCGGGACCTAGGTGGTCGAGATTTTGTGCGCATAGCGCTCAATTTCTCGACCACAT
>JAXDIL010000098.1:0-10010 GCA_034664005.1 Thermoleophilaceae bacterium
CCGGTCTCCGACTCGGACGACCGCATCCCGTACGGCGAGGCCGAGGAGATCGTGCTCGACTGCTACCGCAACTTCTCTCCCGAGCTTGGTGACACGGCCGAGGAGTTCTTCACGGGCCACTACATCGACGGCCCACCGCGCCCCGGCAAGCGCGGCGGCGCGTTCTGCGCGTACACCGTGCCCTCGGCGCACCCGTACGTGCTGCTCAACTACACCTCGCGCCCGCTCGACGTGCTCACGATGGCGCACGAGCTGGGTCACGGCGTGCACGCGGCGCTCGCGCGGCCGCAGGGCATCTTCCACTTCTCCACGCCGCTGACGCTGGCCGAGACGGCCTCGATCTTCGGCGAGAACATCGTCCTCGAGCGGCTGCTCGAGCGGGCGCCCGGGCCGTCGGAGCGGCTCGACCTGCTCGCGGGCGCGCTCGACGGCGCCGTGGCCGCGGTCTTCCGCCAGATAGCGATGAACCGCTTCGAGCACGCCATCCACACGGCGCGGCGGGAAACCGGTGAACTCGCGGTGGAGCGCTTCGGCGAGCTCTGGCTCGAGTCGCAGAGCGAGCTCCTCGGCGACAGCGTCGAGCTGCACACCGACTACGGCATCTGGTGGTCGTACATCTGGCACTTCGTGGACACGCCCGGCTACGTCTACGCGTACGCGTACGGCCACCTGCTCGCGCTCTCGGTCTACCGGCGCTACCAGGAGCAGGGCGAGGGCTTCGTGTCCTCCTACCTCGACCTGCTGCGCGCCGGCGGCTCGCGCCCGCCGGAGGAGCTGGGTGCGATGGTCGGAGTCGACCTCACGGACCCCGGCTTCTGGAGCTCCGGCCTCGAGCTCGTGGAGCGCCAGCTCGACGCCGCCGAGGAAGCCGCGCGGGAGGCGGGGCGGATCGAACAAGACGCTTCGCCGGCTCCGCAACGGCAATGATCACCGAGCGGATCGCGCTCGCGGGCGGCGAGGTGGAGCTCCTGCGGCCGCCCGACGCCGAGGCGCTGCTCAGCGAGGAGGCATTCGAGCAGGAGGAGTTCCTCCCCTACTGGGCGGAGCTCTGGACGAGCGGGGTGGCGCTCGCGCACGACGTCTCGCTCAGATCGCTGCGCGGCAGGCGCACGCTCGAGCTCGGCTGCGGGCTGGGCCTGCCGAGCATCGCCGCCGCGCGCGCCGGCGGGCGCGTGCTCGCCACGGACTGGTCGCCGGAGGCCGTGGCGGCGACCGCCGCAAACGCCGAGCGCAACGGCGTGGAGCTCGAGACGCTCTGCTGCGCCTGGGACGACGCCGGCGCCCTCGTCGCGCGGGGGCCGTGGCAGCTCGTGCTCGCGAGCGACGTGCTCTACGAGGCCCGCAACGTCGAGCAGCTGCTCGCCCTGTTGCCGAGGCTCGTGGACCACACCGGCCTCGTGCTGCTCGCCGATCCCGGGCGGGTGCCGGCCGAGCGCTTCCTCGCCGCCGCTGAACAACAGGGCTGGACGATCCGAAGCATCGCGAGCCCGCGCGCCAAGCGCGTGCTCATCCACCGGATGCGGCGCGGCGCGCCGCCGGCCGGCTAGACGACCTCGAAGGCGTTGCCGCCGCGACCAGCCACCTGGTCGGCGGCCTCGAGCGCGGCCTGAAGCAGAGCGGCGGGACGGCGCTGGCCGGCCGGGCCGCAGGTGGCGCCGACGCTCGGGGTAACGGGGAGCCCACCGCCGCCCATGGGGCGCCCGGCGACATCGAGGATGCGCTCGGCGATGCGACCGGCCGTCGTAGCGTCGTGAACGCCCGCGCAGACCGCCGCGAGGCGCTCGTCGTCGAGCTGGCCGACCAGGTCGAGCGGGCGGAGCGCGGACCTGATGTGGCGACCGACCTCGCGCAGCACGAGGCTCGTGGCCGGACGGCCGCGGTCCTCCACGAGGCGCTCGAGTCCGCCGATGCGAATCACCACGACGCCCGCTGCCCCGGATCCGGCCGGGTGGAGCGCCCAGGCGAGCCGGTCGAGCAGCGAGAAGCGCGTCGGGAGGCCGGTGGCCGGATCGATCTCGGCCGTGGTCTGCGGCTGGGCGCCCACCACGTCCAGTCGATGCGTGATCCATTGGACCTCGGGGCCGTCGCCCGCGACGAAGGTTGTCTCGACGGGGCACCAGCCACCGCCGGCGGCAAGTAGCCGGTACTCCACCCGGTCGGCGCCCGGGCCGCGCATCCAGGCGCGGTGCAGCGACATGACGCGCTCGCCGTCGTCGGGGTGGATCAGCGCCTGGACGGGACTGCCGATCAGCGTGTCGCGCGGAATGCCGGTCAGCTCGGAGACGTGAGGCGAGGCGTAGATGAACGACCCGGCCGCATCGTGGAGCGACACGAGCGCGCGGACGCTGCCGGCGAGCAACATGAAGCGCCGCTCCCAGGGGTCGGGAACGAGGCCGCTGCCATCGACAGCCTTCAGATGCCGCTTCGGGACGCTCACGCTGGTCTTATCGGCGCGGTGAGGAGGAGCCTTAGCGCGGCAAAGCGGCGAGCGCGGTGTACAGCTCGCGCGCGGTGAGCTCGCCAAGCCGGAGGCTCTCGAGTCTGTAGCTCTCGTTGGGGGCGTGGAAGGCGTCGGCCCCGAGCGCAAACCCGCTCACGATCGTGGGCACCTGCTGCTCCGCGAGCACCGCGAGCAGGGGCAGCGTCCCGCCGAGGCGCACGAACGCGGGCGCGATCCCGCAGGCGCGCTCGAACGCGCCCGCCGCGAGCTGAAGGGCGGGCTCGCTTGGATCGAACAGCGCGGGGTCGGATAGGTCGAGCTCCAGCTCAAGCTCCGCCCCGTCCGGGAGCGCCGCGCGCAGCAGCCGCTCCACCTCCGCGGCGATCTCGGCCGCGCTCTGGCCCGGCGCGAGCCGGACGCTCAGCTGGGCAGTGGCCACGGACGGGATCACCGTGCGCGGCTCGCCGGCGCGCAGCATGTTCACGTCGACTGCTGGCTCGGCGCCGGTGCGCTCCCAAAAGTCGTCAGCCGCCCCGGGCGTCACCTCGACGGCGCCCGCCTCGCCGATCATCTCCGCGCCGCTCGGGAGGCGCGACCACGACTCGCGCTCCTGGTCACCCACCTCGGCCACGCCGGCGCGCAGCTCCTCGCGGACGCGTCCCCGCTCGTCCGGCAGCACCTCACCCAGGATCCGCATGAGCACGTGGGTGGCGTTCAGCACGGCGCCCCCGTAGAGGCCGGAATGGAGATCGCGCCCACCGGTGCGCACCTGCACCGGCCCCTGTACGAGGCCGCGCGCGCCGGTGTTGATGGCGGGCGTGCGCTCGTCGGCCATCAGCGAGTCGAACACGATCGCGCAGTCCACCTCGGGCGGCTGCTCGCGCAGGTGGCGCATCACCGCGCCGCTTCCCACCTCCTCCTCGCCCTCGACGAGGAAGCGCACGTTCACCGGCAGCTCGCCCGCGCTCGCCAGCTCGCACGCGACGTGCAGGAGCGGCAGGAAGTTGCCCTTGTCGTCCGCCGCGCCGCGCGCGTAGAGGCGGCCGTCGCGCTCGGTCGGCTCGAACGGCGGCGACTCCCACGCGTCGAGCGGCCCCGGGTCCTGCACGTCGTAGTGGCCGTAGGACAGGACCGTCGGCGCGTCGCCGTGGCTCGCCCGCAGCTCGCCCACGGCCATGGGATGGCTGCCGTTGACGCTGACGCGTTCGGCCGTGCCCCCCGCAGCCTCGATCCGCTCGAGCACCCAGTCACAGGCGCGACCGAGCGCGTCGGCATCGCCGCCGCCGGTCGAGATGGACGGGATCCGGAGCCAGTCCTCGAGCTCTTCGCGGATGGAGGGCACTGGCGTAGCATCGTATGCGCCATGACGAATCGCGCGGCAGTGCTCGTTCGGCCTCGCGAGATCGTGATGGAGGAGCGCCCGGTTCCGACGCCCGGGCCGCGCGAGGTGCTCGTGGCCGTCACCTCGGTCGGCGTGTGCGGATCGGACGTCCACTGGTACGAGCACGGTCGCATCGGGGAGCTGGTCGTGCGGGCGCCGCTCGTCCTGGGACACGAGTGTGCCGGGCGGGTCGAAGCGGTCGGCACGAAGGTCGTGAAGCATGGTGTCGGCGATCGCGTCTGTCTCGAGCCCGGGGTCCCGTGCGGCCGCTGCCGCGAGTGCCGGACGGGCCGGTACAACCTCTGCGCCGACGTTTCGTTCTTCGCCACACCGCCGGTCGACGGGGCCTTCGCCGACTACGTGACCATCCACGAGGACTTCGCGTTCGCGCTGCCCGACGGCATGTCTGACGACATGGGCGCGCTGATGGAGCCCCTGTCGGTGGGCATCTGGGCGTGCCGCAAAGCGGGTGTCAGCGCGGGCGACCGCGTGCTCGTGACGGGCGCCGGCCCGATCGGGCTGCTGGCCATGCAGGTGGCCAAGGCGTTCGGCGCCACGGACGTGGCCATCTCGGACGTCAACGAGCGCCGGCTCGCGGTCGCGGAAGGCATGGGTGCCAGCCGCGTCCTCCACGCCGGCAGCGATGATGCCGGCGAGGTCGACGCGGTGATCGAGTGCTCCGGCCACCCTGCAGCGCTTGTGGCGGGCATCCAGGCGCTGCGCCCAGCCGGGACGGCGGTGCTCGTTGGGATGGGACCCGAGCCGATCGCGGAGATCCCGGTGTCGCTCGTCCAGAACCGCGAGCTCTGGTTGACCGGCACCTTCCGCTACGCGAACACCTACCCGGACGCCATCGCCCTCGTCGCGGACGGGCGCGTGGACGTGGCAGCGCTCATAACCGGCCACTACGAGCTGGAGGACACGGAGCGCGCCCTGCTCGCCGGGCACAACGACTCAGCGAGCATCAAGGTGATGGTGCACCCGCGTAGTTAGGCTCGGGCGTCTTGGCTCCCGGGTTCCGCAAACTGTTCTGGCTCGTGTCGATCGTCGTCTTGGTCGACACGATGTTCTTCGCCGCGGTCGCGCCGCTGCTCCCCCACTACGCCGACACGCTCGACCTGTCGAAGACCGGTGCGGGCGTGCTCACGGCCGCCTACCCGGCCGGCACGTTCATCGGCGCGCTGCCGTCCGGCTGGCTCGCCACGCGCTGGGGCGTGAAGCCGACGCTTCTGCTCGGTCTGTCGCTGCTCGGCCTGGCGAGCCTCGGGTTCGCGTTCGCCCACACGATCGTGCTGCTCGACACGGCGCGGTTCATCCAGGGAGTCGGCGGCGCCTGCATGTGGGCGGCGGGAATGGCGTGGCTCATCTCGGCGGCGCCGCCCGAGCGGCGCGGCGAGCTGATCGGCGCGGCGCTCGGCGCGGCGATCGTGGGCGTGCTGCTCGGGCCGGTGCTCGGCGGCGCCGCGACCGTGCTCAGCCCGAAGGCCGTCTTCAGCGGTGTCACGGTCGTTGCCGCGGGCCTCGCCCTGTGGACGTGGTACATGCCGGGCGTGGAGCCGGAGGCGAGTCCCGGCATGCGGGCGATGATGCGCGCCCTCGGGAGGCCGGCCGTGCTCATCGGCTTTTGGATCTTCACCATCCCAGCGCTCTTCAGCGGCGTGATCGAGGTGCTCGTACCGCTGCGCCTCGACGACCTCGGCGTGACCGGCGCCGCCATCGGCGCGATCTTCCTCCTGAGCGCCGCCGTCGAGGCGGTGGTGAGCCCGATCGCAGGCCGGGCGTCGGACCGCTCCGGGCGGATGGCCCCGATCCGCGCCGGGCTGATCGGAGCGACGGTGATGGCGCTGGTGCTGCCGCTGCCCCACAACGCCGTGCTGGTCGGACTGACGATGACGCTCTCGTTCGTCGCGCTCGCCACCTTCTGGGCGCCGGGCATGGCGATGCTCTCCGATGCCGCCGAGGCGACCGGGCTGGACCAGGCGCTCGCGTTTGCCATCTCCAACCTCGCCTGGGCGCTCGGGCACTTCTTCGGCGCGGGCGTCGGCGGGGCCGTGGCCGACGCGACGTCCGACTCCGTGCCCTACGCCGCCCTCGCCGTGCTGTGTGCGCTCACGCTCGCCGGGCTATCGCTGAGCCGCCGCCGAGCGGCGCTGCCGGCGGCCTAGCCGCAGCTCGGCCAGGGGGCGGTGCCGCTCTGGCGGTACAGCTTCAGCGCCAGGCGGTCCTGGAGCCACTCGGGAGCGTCGGCCGGATCGCCCTTGCCGCCGAGGTTGTGCCAGGTGGAGCGGCTGAACTGGTACTTCCCGCGGTACTGGCCGCCCGGGGAGACGGCGCGCGCGTTGCCGCCCGACTCGCACTCGGCGATCCGCTGGAGCACGGCCGGGACCCGGACGCTGCGGCCGTCCGCGCGCCGCACCGAGCGGGCGCTGAACGGCTGGAGACCGAGCGCGCGGCGCGTGAGCGGGCCGACGATGCCGTCCGCAACGAGGTCCTGCCGGCGCTGGAAGCGCCTGACCGCGCGCTCGGTCTGCGGCCCGAAGACCCCGTCGGCGGGGACACCGAGCTGGCGCTGGATGCTGCGGACCGCGTTGCCGCGGTCGCCTCGCTTCACGACCACCTCGCTGGCCGCCGTGGCGCCGCCCGAGGCGGTCGCGCCGGGGTCCGCAAGCGCGGGCACCGCGGCCGCCGAGAGCAGCACAGCCGCCGCGAGCAAGCTCGCGCAGCGTGGACCACGCACGGCATCGAAGATCCTTGCCACCGACAATTCCCCTTTCCGGTGCCTACGAGGTGAGCTGACGGGCTCGCGCCGGAAAGTGGCGCTACGCGACCTGTGATCGCGATTCGCCCCAGCGGCCACAGCGGCCGCAGTGGGTCCCCCGTTCCTCGCCATCGGGACGGCGAGGACTCGGCAGTTGAATCAGAAGGCGTGTATCCAAGCACATCGGCGCGGAGATCGCTCTGTTCTGTCACCCGAATGGGGTACGAGCTAGTGTCTCCGTATGGACCTCGGACTGCAGGGAAAGGTCGCGCTCGTCACCGGCGCATCGCAGGGAATCGGGCATGGAATCGCGCGGGAGCTCGTCAGCGAGGGAGCGCTCGTGGCGGTCAGCTCGCGGACGCGCGAGAAGATCGAGGCGGCTGCGAAGGAGATCGGCGCGCATCCCTACGTGCACGACACGCTCGATCTCGACGCGGCGCCGGAGCTGCTCGACTCGGTAGAGCGCGACCTCGGGCCGATCGACATCCTCGTCACGAACACGGGCGGTCCACCCGGCGGCGACCCGCTCGAGTTCACCCGCGAGCAGTGGGAGGCCGCCCACCGCGAGCTCGTGATCGCGCCCATCGAGATGATCGAGCAGCTCGTCCCGGGCATGCGCGAGCGCGGCTTCGGCCGGGTCGTGAGCGTGTCGTCGTCCGCGGCGCGCGAGCCGATTGCCTCGCTGCTCCTGTCGAGCGCTCACCGTCCGGGGCTGCTCGGCGCCTTCAAGACGCTCGCGAAGAAGCTCGCCCCGGACGGGATCACGCTCAACACGATCCTGCCGGGCCGGATCGCGACCGACCGCATCAAGCACCTTCACGGCTCGATCGAGGAGGCGCAGCGGGTCGCCAAGGAGCAGATCCCGATGGGTCGGCTCGGCACGCCCGAGGAGATCGCCGCCGCGGCCGCCTTCCTCTGCTCCGTGCGCGCGAGTTACATAACCGGGGTCTCGCTCCCGGTGGACGGTGGACTGCTCGCGGGGCTGCCGTAGACTCAGGGCGCTTCCCCGACCCGGCAACGATGCCCATGGCCCAGGATCTGAGCTCAGCGGTTGCACCGGTAGTCCCAGGAGTGGGGTTCGAGGTCGACCGCTTCGAGTGGACCGCGGACGACCGGCTTGAGCTCGTGGGACGCTGGTTCGGGCTGCGCGGCCACCGCTTCCTCCGCCCCACGCTCGACGTGCAGGTGGCGGACGAGCGCCGGCGGATGCTCGCCGACCTGGAGCACAAGCCCTGGGCGGCCAACGAGGGCGAGCCCTGGACCGCGGTCTTCAGCTGGCGCGGCGCCCCGGCTCACTTCGAGGAGGCCGAGCTGACAGTGGCCCCGGACCTGGCCGTGCCGCTCCCCGTGCCGGAGAACGGTGTGGAGGAAGCGGCGGTCACGAATCTGCGCGACCGGCTCCCGGCGCGCCGGCCGCGAACGGCGGTGCTGGAGTCAGAGCTCGCCGTGGCGCTGGCGGAGGCGGAGCGGCTGACAGACGAGCTGGCGCGCGTGCGGGCGGGACACGAGGCCGCCGTCGACGACCTGCGCGAGCGGCTGGAGGCCGAGCGCGCGCGGGCGCGCGGGCTCGAGAGCGAGCTGGACGGCGCCCGCCAGGCACTGGAGGCGGCGAAGGGCGCCGAGGCGGCGGCCACCGAGGCAGCCGCGGCGGCCACGGCGGAGGTGGACCCGCTGCGGACGGAGCGCGACGACGCGGTCGCCGCCCGCGACGAGGCGCTCGCAAAGCTCGCAGCGGCCGAGGCCGAGAACGCCGCGGTCGCCGAGCAGCGCGACAAGGCCCGCGAGGAGCGCAACGTCTGGATGTCACGTGCGGACGCGGCGGCGACGAGGCCGCTGCCGGAGCCAGACGCGGAGCCGGACGCGGACGCAACGGCCCCGCTGCCGCTACGCGTCGCCACGCCCGCCTCGCGGCGGCCCGTGGCACTCCCAGAGCCTCCCACGCGGTCCCACGCGCTTCCCGATCCCGCACGGCCCGGCGCGCTTCCCGACCCTCCCGCGCGGCCGGGGCCCTCACCCGACCGGCGCACGATTCAGATCGGCGAGCGGCCCGGGCCGCCTCCGGCGCGGCCGATCGTCACACCGGGGCAGCCGGGCATCCCGGAGGGCTTCCTCGAGGCATGGGGAGCGCGACTCGCCGCGCTCGGAGTCCTGCTCCTGCTGCTCGCGGCGGTCGCGGTCCTCGTGTTGCTGGTGCTCTAGGCGCCCGCGCCGTTAGGCGAGAGCGGCCGTTGCCGGAGCCGGCTCGAGAGCCAGCTCCAGCACCTCGCCGATGGTCATCACCGGATGGAAGGTCATCGCGTCGCGGACCTCCTCCGGCACGTCGTCGAGGTCGGCGCGGTTGCGCTCGGGCAGGATCACGTCCGTGAGCCCCGCCGCGTGCGCGGCCAGCACCTTCTGCTTGAGGCCGCCGATCGGCAGCACCCGGCCCTGAAGCGTGACCTCACCGGTCATGCCCACCGTGTGCCTCACCGGGCGACCGCTCAGGAGCGACGCCAGCGCGGTCGTCATCGTGATGCCCGCGCTCGGGCCGTCCTTCGGGATCGCGCCCGCCGGCACGTGCACGTGGAACTCGCGGCCGTCGAAGGCCTCCTCGTCGATGTCCAGCGTGTCGGCGTGCCCGCGCACGTAGGAGAGGGCGATCCGCGCCGACTCCTTCATCACGTCACCGAGCTGGCCCGTGAGCACCAGGTTGTCCTTGCCCTTCATCGAGGTGGCCTCGATGAACAGCACGTCCCCGCCGGCGCCGGTCACGGACAGGCCCGTGGCCACGCCCGGGATCGCGGTCCGCTCGGCCGACTCCTGGAAGAAGCGCTGGCGCCCGAGGGCGTCGCGCAGCTCGTCGGTGCCGATCTCGACCGGTGCGATGGAACTGTCCGATGCGATCCGCGTCGCGGTCTTACGGAGCAGCGTGCCCAGCGTGCGCTCGAGGTTCCGGACGCCCGCCTCGCGGGTGTACTCGGTTACGACCGCGCGAAGCACGTCGCCCGAGATCCCCACCTCGTCCTCGCGCAGGCCGTTGCGGTCGCGCTGGCGCGGCCACAGGTAGCCCTTGGCGATGGCAACCTTCTCCTCGGTGGTGTAGCCGTCGAAGCGCACGACCTCCATGCGGTCGAGCAGCGGCGCCGGGATCGTCTCGGCCATGTTGGCCGTGGCGATGAACACGACCTGCGAGAGGTCGAGCTCCACGTCGAGGTAGTGGTCGCGGAACGCGTGGTTCTGGGCCGGGTCGAGCACCTCGAGGAGAGCCGAGCTCGGGTCGCCGCGCCAGTCGGCGCCGACCTTGTCGACCTCGTCGAGCATGATCACCGGGTTCATCGTCCCGGCGTCGCGCAGGGCACGGACGAGCCGGCCCGGCAGGGCGCCGATGTACGTACGGCGGTGACCGCGGATCTCGGCCTCGTCGCGCACGCCGCCGAGCGACATGCGCACGA
>JAXDIL010000100.1:0-11436 GCA_034664005.1 Thermoleophilaceae bacterium
GATTGCACGCGCGCTGGCGCGGCCTATCCGAATGGACATGGCATCCGATACACGGACATCTCAGACGAAGACGACGACGGATCACGAGGAGATCCGCCGCTGGGTCGAGGAGCACGGCGGCAGGCCGGCGCGTGTGCGCGAAACCGGCGCCGGCGACGACCCCGGCGTGCTGCGCATCGACTTCCCCGGCGGGACGGGCGAGGAAGAGCTCGAGCAGATCTCGTGGGACGACTGGTTCCAGAAGTTCGACGAGGCCGGGCTGGCCTTCCTCTACCAGGAGCAGAAGGCGGACCGAGAGGACAGCACCTTCTTCAAGCTGGTGCGCCGCGACGCCGACTGACGGAGAGCCACTGGTCCTAGGGCTGCTGGGCGCCCCGGGCCTGGCTCACGAGCTCGCCGAGCAGCTCGCGGACGAACTGCCTCCGCTCCTGAGCGAGCGCCTTCCGGGCAGCCGCTGGGAGGTGGTGGTCCAGCTGGAGGGACTCGCGGGCTGGACCGGCGGCGACGTCGACCTCGTCAGGATCGCCCGCGAGCGCATGCTCCGGGAGGGTTGGGAGCTCGCGGTCTGCCTCACCGACCTGCCCGTGCTGGTCGGCCGGCGCCCGGTCACGGCGCATGCGAGCGTGTCGCTGCGGGTGGGGCTCGTGTCGGTGCCCGCGCTCGGTGTCATCAACCTCGAGAGCAAGGTCCGCGAGGCGGTGCTGCGCCTTGTCGACCGGATCCTCCGCCCGAGCGAGCGCGGTCGCCGCAGCCGCTGGGCGGCGCGCCTCCGGCCCTCGCCCGTCGGGCGGGCGCAGCGACCCGACGACGAGACCGTGCGCTACGTCACCGGCCTGGGCGGCGGCAACCTGCGCCTGCTCGTCGGCATGGTCCGCGCCAACCGCCCGTGGGGCCTCGCCGCCGGCCTCTCGCGTGCGCTGGTGGCGGCGCTCGGGACCACGGCGCTGGCGCTCGCCTCCCCGGGCATCTGGCACATCGCCGACCCCATGGGCTGGGGGCGGCTGCTCGCCCTGGGGCTCGCATCGGTGCTGATCATCTGCCTGACGCTGGTCGTGGTCCACGGCCTCTGGGAGCGCAGCCCCGACCCGCGAGCCAGGCAGCGCGTGATGCTCTTCAACCTGGCCACGGCCCTCACGATCGCGCTCGGCTTCCTGACGCTCTACGCCGCTCTCCTCGCGGTTACGGTCGGCGCTGCGTTCGCGCTGATACCGCAGGAGGCGATCAGGCTCGAGCTGGGGCACGACGTCGGGGCGGGCGACTATCTGCGGCTCGCGTGCCTGGTGAGCTCGCTGGCCACCCTCGGAGGTGCGCTCGGCTCTGCGGTCGAGACCGAGCAGGCGGTGCGCGCCGCGGCCTACGGCTACCGGGAGGAGGAGGACGGCGAGGAGGACGACGCGTGAGCCGCGTCCTCGCCGTGACGGTAGAACTCGACCGGCTCGGCGGGCAGCGGCGTGTTGCCGAGGATCAGATCGGCCGACTTCTCCGCGGCCATCATCACCGGCGCGTAGATGTTGCCGTTGGTCACGTACGGGAACACCGAGGCGTCGACCACGCGCAGGCCCTCGGTGCCACGCACACTCATCGTCAGCGGGTCGACGACGGACAGCTCGTCGGTCCCCATCCGACAGGTGCAGGACGGGTGGAGCGCCGTCTCGGCATCCTTCGCGACCCAGTCGAGGATCTGCTCGTCGGTCTCGACCGCACGCCCCGGCGATAGCTCGCCCGCGCTGAACGGCTCGAACGCGGGCGCGTCCAGGATGCTGCGCGTGACCCGGACCGCTTCGATCCACTCGCGCCTGTCGTTCTCGGTCGACAGGTAGTTGAAGCGCAGCGCGGGCTTGTCGCGCGGGTCGCGGCTGACGATCTTGCAGGTGCCGCGCACGTCCGAGTACATCGGACCCACGTGCACCTGGTAGCCGTGGCCGCCGCCGCCCTCGGGCAGCGTGCCGTCGTAGCGAACCGCGATCGGGAGGAAGTGGTACATCAGGTTCGGGTAGCGCACCTCGTCGTTGCCGCGCACGAAGCCGCCGGCCTCGAAGTGGTTCGTCGCGCCGGGGCCGCTCTTTCGCAGCAGCCACTCCAGTCCCACGAGCGGGCGCCTCTTCATCGCGAAGTAGGGCGCCATCGTCACGGGCTGCTTCGAGCCGTGCTGGACGTAGACCTCGAGGTGGTCCTGGAGGTTCTCCCCCACACCCGGCAGGTCCGAGACGACGTCGATCCCAAGCTGCGCGAGCTCGCCGGCCGCCCCCACCCCGGAGAGCTGGAGGAGCTGCGGCGAGTTGATCGCGCCGCCGCAGACGATCACCTCGCCCGCGCGCGCCGTGCGCTTCCCGCGACCGCGCCGCGCGTACTCGACACCGACCGCGCGCGTGCCCTCGAACACGATGCGCGTCGTGAACGCGCGCGTCTCAACAGACAGGTTGGGGCGGTCCATCACGGGGTGCAGGTACGCGCGAGCGGCCGACAGGCGCTTCCCGTCATGCACGTTCCTGTCGAAGGCGGCGAAGCCCTCCTGGCGATAGCCGTTCACGTCGTCGGTGAGCGGGTAGCCGGCCTGCTGGACCGCCTCGAAGAATGCGTCGAAGAGCGGCCCCTGCGCCGGCCCGCGCTCGAGCACGAGCGGGCCGTCGTGGCCGCGGAACGGATCGCCCGCCTCCGCCGCGAGGCAGTTCTCCATGCGCTTGAAGTACGGGAGACAGTGCGCGTAGTCCCAGCTCTCCATCCCCGCGTCGGAGCCCCAGCGCTCGTAGTCGAGCGGGTTGCCGCGCTGGAAGATCATCCCGTTGATCGAGCTCGACCCGCCGAGCACCTTGCCGCGCGCGTGGTAGACGCGCCGGCCGCCCATGTACGGCTCCGGCTCGGACTCGTACTTCCAGTCGTAGAAGCGGCTGCCGATCGGGAACGCAAGCGCCGCCGGCATGTGGATGAAGACGTCCCACGGATAGTCGGGGCGCCCCGCCTCGAGCACGAGCACGCTTGTGCCGGGGTCCGCCGACAGCCGGTTGGCCAGCGCGCTGCCCGCCGAGCCCCCGCCGACGATCACGAAGTCGTAGGTGGGCGTCACGACGCCCGCCTCGACGTGTCGAACTGCGCCACCACCGCGACGGTCAGCGCGGTCGCGATGAGGCCCCAGCCGGCGAGCTCGGCAGCCTCCTCGATCACGATCTCCGGCACGAAGCTGGCCCACTCGCGGATCGCGGGCGACAGGAGCTCGACGAACATGCCGGCGCCCAGCAATGCCAGTCCGCCGACGAGGAGCGGCTGCACCTCACCGCCGAGCTCGTCGCCGACCCGCCACAGGCCGAGCGCGACAATCGCGAGCAGAGGCAGGTACAGCACCGGCCAGACGTCGGCGCCATAGCGCTGCGACGCGCCGATCGCATCGACCACGGTCCGTCCCAGCCACTCGTGGACCTGGACGATGTCGTCGAAGGAAAAGAAGGCGAGCACGCCGGCCAGGATGACGAGCCCGGTCCGCCGTGCGGGGAAGCGCACGGCGAGCAGCAGCACGAGCAGAGCGGCGGCGAACTGTGCCACGGAGCCCTGCCAGGCCGCGACGCTGCCCTCCGCATCCGAGTCGAGGGCCGGATGGCGGCGGTCGAGGACGACGACATCCAGAAAATGCAGACCCGACTGCACGACAACCGCTGCTGCTGTGATCGCGATGCCAAGCTTCGCGACCCCTGAGAGGGCGAGTGTCCGGACGCGCGTCGCCACCCGATCACACTAGGCGATGAGAGCCTCAAGCGCTCGCTCCAGACCGGAATCGCCCACCTCGCGCACCTCGAGCGGCAGCCCCAGGGCCGCCGCGGCCCGCTCCGCCGCCAGCTTCGTGCCAAGCGTCGGGCGCTGTGCCAGCCACATCACGCGTGTGTAGTTGCCGAAGTACTCGTCGCGGAGCTCGGGGTGGCGGTCGAGGCCGAGCTCGCGCAGCACGGTGTGCTCGAAGGTGCGGGCGAGGAAGTCGGTCAGGAAGTAGGTGCCGGGCTCCTCCTCGAGCGCCTCGCGAACCTCGTCGCGCCCGAACAGGTCGTAGCAGTGCTGCCCCTGCAACATGTGGACCTCGCGGCGTGACACGAGTGCGTCGAGCGCGCCGTAGGTGCCGCAGTCCGCGTACGCGACGGCCACACGGTCGTAGCCGGCGGCGAGCTGCTCGAGACGCGCGTCCACCTCGCCGGGGATCTGTTCGGGGCGGTTGTGCAGCAGCGCCGGCACCGGGTGCACGTCGATCTCCCAGCCACGGCGACGCGCGATCTTGCGCACGTCCGCCGCGAGGGCGCCGCAGGCGATGACGGCGGTGCCACTCATCCCGGGAACGCCAGCTGGTCGATGAACGCGTCGTTGAAGTCGCTGCGGCCGGACAGCTCCACGTAGCGGACCTCGCCCAGGATCGAGCGCGCCTCGGCTCGCTCGCGCAGCGACAGCGCGGCGATCTTCGCGCCCTCGCCCGCGACGTTGCCCGCCGACACGATCCGCGTCAGAGCGACACGGGGCACCAGCCCGATCCGCACCGCGCTGGCGGGCGACAGGTATTGCCCGAAGCTCCCGGCCAGGAGTACCTGGGACACATCCTCGGGCTCCATCCCCAACTCCCCGAAGAGGATCTTCCAACCGGTGGCTATTGAGGCTTTCGCGAACTGGAGCTCGCGGATGTCGCGCTGCGTCAGATACACCGAGTTGGCCGGATCGTCGCCCCCCTTCCAGGCGAGGACGAACACCCGCTCCTCGCCGATCTTCGTAAGTCGTGGGGCAAGTGAAGGCGACAGCTCCGACGCCTCGTCATCGGTCACGAAGCGGCCGGAATGATCGAGCAGGCCCGTGCGCACCAACTCGGAAACGGCATCCACGAGGCCCGAGCCACAGAGTCCGACAGGATCGGTATCACCGATGACCTCGAGGGTCAGGTCGTCGCCGAGCGCGACGCCCTCGATCGCGCCCTCGGCGGCGCGCATGCCGCAGCGGATCTGCGCGGCCTCGAACGCCGGGCCGGCGGGGGCGGCGGTGGCGACCACGCCCTCCTGGCTCCCGAGTGCGATCTCCGAGTTCGTGCCCACGTCGATGAACAGCCGGATGCGCTTGTCGCGCGTGAGGCCGGTGGCGAGCATCCCGGCCACGATGTCGCCGCCCACGTAGGCGCCTAGCGACGGGAACACGAACGCCGGCGCGCGCGCGTGCACCGGGATGCCGAGATCCGCGGCGAGCAGCTGAGGGAACTCGTGCGTGGTGACGATGAACGGCGCCATCGAGAGCGGCTCGGGGTCCATCCCGAGTGCCATCTGCGTCATCGTCACGTTGCCGCAGATGGTGATCTCGTAGACCTCGCCGGGATCGACGCCCGCCTCGGCGCAGACCTCCTCCGTGAGCTGCGCGAGCGTCTCCTGCGCTCGCGCCTGGAGCGCGTCGAGCGCGCCCTCGTCGAGCATCGTGGCCGACACGCGCGAGATCACGTCCGCGCCGAAGGGCTGCTGGCGGTTCAGCATCGACTCCACCGCCGCGGGCTGGCCGGTCTCGAGGTCGAGCAGCGTCGCCACCACGGTCGTCGTGCCCAGGTCGAACGCGAGCGCGAAGCGGCGCGTGCTGGTGTCGCCGGGCTCGATGTCGATCAGCAGGTCGTCGCAGACCACCGCGGTCACGTCGAAGTTCGAGTCGCGCAGCACCTTGCCGAGCGTGCGCAGCACGGGCAGCTCGACGCGCGGCTCGAGGTCGTCCAGCGCCTCCATGATGCGCTCGAGGTCCGAGCGCTGGTCCTCGAGCGAGGGCTCCTCGAGCACGATGTGGCGCTTCTGCACCGACGGCCGCAGGATCACGTGGCGGCCCACGCCCACGAGCGCCGCCTTCGGCCGCGTCTGGAGCGGCGGCACCTCGATCACGAGGTCGCCGCGCGCAGGGGCGCGGCAGGCGAGCCGCCAGCCGTCGTTCAGCTCGTCGGGGCTGAACGCGCGCGGATCGACCGTCGAGATCGGCAGCTCGCCCTCGACCACGCGCACCTTGCACTTCTTGCAGGTGCCGTGCCCGCCGCAGGTCGAGTCGATCGCGATGCCGTTCCAGCTCGCGGCGTCGAACACGGGCGTGCCGGTGGGCACGCGCACCTCCTGCCCCTCCGGCTCGAAGCGGACGTGCGCACGCTCGGCACCGTCCGACGGCGCCTCGAGCGCAGTGGACGAGGCCGCGGGCGTGCCCGCGGCGGAGTCATGCGCAGTGGACGAGGCCGCGGGCGTGCCCGCGGCGGAGTCATCCTCTACGAGATCAGGCCGCTTGGCGCGCACGGTGCGCGGCGATCCAGTTGGCGCCCCACGGGTCGTGACCGAGGAGCAGGTCCGCGGCGCGCACGCTGTCCACGCACACCTTCGCGGTGCTCATGATCGCGCTCGTGAGGCCGGCGGCCATGGCCATCGGCAGGAACCCGGCGTTCAGCACGTGGCGCTCCGGCAGCCCGAACGACACGTTCGAGGCGCCGAGGCACATGTTCACGCCGAGCTCGTCGCGGATCAGGCTGATCGTCGCGAGCGTGGTCGTGACCGCCTCGGTGTCGGCGCCCACTGTCATCGCCAGCGGGTCGATCACGACGTCCTCGGGCGGGATCCCGTAGTCGCCGGCCACCTTCACGATCTTGGTCGCGATCTCGAGCCGCTGCTGCGGCGTCTCGGGTATCCCGGTCTCGTCGTTGGCGAGGCCGATCACGGCCGCGCCGTGCTTCGCCACGAGCGGCAGGATCTCCTCGAGCCGGTCGTCCTCCCCCGTCACCGAGTTCACGAGCGCCTTGCCCTCGTAGACGCCCAGTCCGGCCTCGAGCGCCTCGATCACCGACGAGTCGATGCAGATCGGCAGATCGGTCGTCTGCTGGATCAGCTTCAGCATGTTCGTGAGGAGCTCGGCCTCGTCCACGAGCGGGATGCCCGCGTTCACGTCGAGCATGTCCGCGCCGGCCTCGACCTGCGCGTGCGTGTCGACGACGACGGTGTCGAGGTTGCCCTCGCGCAGCTCCTCCGAGAACTTCTTGCGGCTGGTCGGGTTGATGCGCTCGCCGATCACGCAGAACGGCTTGTCCGAGCCGATCGTGACGGTCTTGGTCTTGGAGCCGACGACGGTGTCCATGGCTACGCCGGCACCGCGCTGCGGCGCCGCTCGATGAGGTCCTTGGCCAACTTGACCGCGGATGAGGCGTCCGCCGAGTAGCCGTCCGCGCCCACGGCGTCCGCGTACTCCTGCGTGACGGGAGCGCCGCCCACCATCACGATCACGTTCTCGCGGATGCCGCCCTTCTCGAGCGCGTTGATGTTCGCCTTGAACATCGGCATCGTCGTCGTGAGGAACGCCGAGAAGCCCACGATGTCCGGCCCGTGCTCGTTGATCTGCTCCACGAACTTCTCGGGCGGGACGTTCACGCCGAGGTCGATCACCTCGAAGCCGGCGCCCTCGAGCATGATGTTGCAGAGGTTCTTGCCGATGTCGTGCACGTCGCCCTTGACCGTTCCCATCAGGAACTTGCCGATCGGCTTCGCGCCGGACTCGGCGAGCAGCGGGCGCAGGATGTCGAGCGCGCCCTGCATCGCGCGCGCCGCGATCAGCATCTCCGGCACGAAGTAGTCGCCGCGCTCGAAGCGGGCACCCACCTCCTCGAGCGACGGGATCAGGGCGTCGTAGAGCATGCTCTCCGGGTCCATCCCATCCTCGAGCCCGTTCTCCACGTTCTCCTTCACGGCCGGGGCGTTGCCCACGAGCGTGTCCTCGTAGAGCGCGGTGAGGATCTCGTCATGCGTCATGCGGCGTGGACTCCTTCCGGACGGTGACCGAGCTGCTTGCTGAGCGCCCGGGACTGCTTGATGACCAGCGGCCTGAGCTCCGCGATGCGCTTGGGCGTAAGGCGGAGCGTGGGTCCGGACACGCTCAGCGCGCCCACCACCTGGCCCTTCTCGTCGAAGACCGGCGCGGCGATTGCCGACAGGCCCAGCTCGAGCTCGTCGACCGCGGCCGCGAAGCCGTCGCGCCGGATCGTCTGGAGCTCGGAGTTGAGCCGTGCGGAGTCGACGACCGTGCGCGAGGTGAGCGGCTCGAGCGGCCCGTCGAGCGGCATGCGCGCGGCGTCGTAAGCCAGCAGCACCTTGCCGTTCGCTGAGCAGTGGTAGGGGACCGTGCGGCCGACCCACTGGGTCGTGCCGAGGAAGTGCTTGCCCTCGACCTGGGCCAGGTGCTCGACCCCGACCATGCCCGCCACGCCGAGGTTGATCGTCTCGCCGGTGGCGTCGGCGAGCGCGCCCATCGGGCGCTCCGCCAGCTCCACGAGGTTGCGGCCGGCGAGCCCGCGGCCCGCGAAGCGCAGCACGACGGGGCCGGCGCGGAAGCGACCGCGCTGGCCCTGCTGCTCCACGAGCCCGTTGCGCTCGAGCGCGTTCAGGAGCCGGGACGCCGTGCTCTTCGGAAGTCCGGCGTCCGTCGCCAGGTCTGTCAGCCCGCGGGGGGCGTCTGACTCGAGCACGAGCGCCAGGAGCTGGGCGCCCCGATCGATCACAGCCGTGCCCGCGGCGGGCTGGAACTCTTGTTCCATGCCGGATATATTACGTTCGCTTCGGCCCGCGCGTCAAGGAGACCCCCGTGTTCGTCAACGACATGCCCCGCTACGAAATCCTCAGCGAAGAGGCGATGGACACGCTCGACAAGGGCTGGCGCCGCATCCTCACCGAGATCGGCGTCGAGTTCGCCCTCCCCGAGGCGGTCGAGTACTTCGAGAAGGCCGGCCAGCGCGTGGACGGCGAGAAGGTCTTCCTCGACCCCGAGTTCGTGCTCGAGCAGGTGGCGAAGGCCCCGCACGAGTTCGACCTCCAGGCCCGGAACCCGGAGCACAGCCTCCACATCGGGGGCTCGGGCATGGCCTTCGCGGGCGTCTACGGCCCGCCCTTCGTGCGCAGGGGTGACCAGCGCGGCGACGCGAAGATGGCCGACTTCGAGAACTTCGTGCGGCTCGGCCAGGCGTTCCCCGAGATCGACTCCGCGGGCGGGACCGTGGTCGAGCCCGAGGACACGCCACTCGACTCGCGCCACCTCGACATGGTCTACGCGCTCCAAACGCTCTCGGACAAGCCCTACATGGGCTCCGTGATCTCGGCCGAGAACGCGCGCGACACCATCGAGATGGGCAAGATCCTGTTCGGCGGCGAGGAGGTGCTCGAGCGCGCGCCCGTCTCGATCTCGCTGATCAACTGCAACTCGCCGCTGCGCTGGGACGACCGCATGCTGAGCGCGATGCTCGAGTACAACCGCGCGAACCAGGCTGTCGTGACCACGCCGTTCCTGCTGATGGGCGCGATGTCGCCTGTCTCGATCCCCGCCACGCTCGTGCAGCAGATGGCCGAGGCGCTGTCGGGGATCGCGCTCACGCAGCTCGTGCGGCCGGGCTGCCCGGTGGTGTTCGGCTCGTTCCTCTCGAACACGGACATGCAGTCGGGCTCGCCGAGCTTCGGGACGCCCGAGTCGGCGATCGGCCTGCTCTGCACCGGCCAGATCGCGCGCCACTTCAACCTGCCGTGGCGAAGCGGCGGCGGGCTCACCTCCAGCCAGACGCCCGACGCGCAGGCGGCCTACGAGGCGCTCATGACGATGATGCCGACCTTCCTCGCGGGCGCGAACTTCGTGATGCACGCGGCCGGCTGGCTCGTGGGCGGGCTCGTGTCGAGCTACGAGAAGTACATCGTGGACATCGAGATCCTGCGGATGCTGAAGCACGAGTTCAAGCCGCTCGAGGTGTCGGAGGAGACGCTCGCGTGGGACGCCCACCAGGAGGTCGGCTCCGGCGGACACTTCCTGGGCGCGGCGCACACTCTGATGCACTTCCGCGAGTGCTTCTACCGGCCGCTCCTGTCCTCGACCGAGAACTTCGACCGCTGGACGAAGAACGGGGGGGCGGATGCGGCAGAGCGGGCGGCGCGCATCGCCCAGGAGCAGCTCGACAACTACGAGCAGCCGGCGATCGACGATGCAGTGCGCGACGAACTGCGCGACTACGTGGCGCGCCGCCGCATCGAGCTCGGGGATGAGCCAATCCCGTCACCGACCTTCTGATATATCAGAGAGCATGGACTCCGCCGCAAGCTCCCTCCCCGCCCAGGCCAAGGCCGTCCTGATCGGCGCCGGCATCGTCGGCAACAGCCTCGCCCACCACCTGGCGCGGCTCGGTTGGACCGACCTCGTCCTGATCGACAAGGGCCCGCTGCCGAACCCCGGCGGATCGACCGGACACGCGTCCAACTTCATCTTCCCGGTCGACCACTCGCGCGAGATGACCGCGCTCACCGCCGACAGCCTGCGCCAGTACGGCGAGCTCGGCGTGCTCACCGTCTGCGGCGGCATCGAGGTGGCGCGCACCGAGGAGCGCATGGAGGAGCTGCGCCGGCGGATGGCCTCGGCGAAGTCCTGGGGGATCGACGACGTTGCGCTCGTGACCCCCGAGCAGATCAAGGAGCTCGTGCCCTACATCGACGAGAGCGTGATCGTGGGCGGCTTCCACTCGAAGGGCGTCGGCGTGGTCGACTCCCTGCGGGCCGGCACGCTCATGCGCGACCTGGCGCTGGCGGCCGGCGCGCTCACGGTGTCGGCCAACACCGAGGTGCTCGACATCGAGACCGAGCGGGGGCGCGTGAGCCGCGTGCGCACCACGCGCGGCGACATCGACACCGAGATCGTGGTGGTCTGCTGCGGGGTGTGGAGCCCGCGGCTGGCCCGCATGGCCGGCGCTGCGATCCCCCTGACCCCCGCGGTCCACCAGATGATCGACATCGGTCCGGTTCCCCACTTCGCGGGAGCGAAGAGCGCGATCGAGTTCCCGATCGTGCGCGACATGGACACGAACATGTACGAGCGCCAGGACGGCAGCGGGCTCGAGGTCGGGTCGTACGCACACCGCCCGATCCTGCACGACCCCGACGAGATCCCCTCGATCGAGGAGTCGGCCCTCACGCCGACCGAGCTGCCCTTCACGCAGGACGACTTCGTCCAGCAGATGGAGCACGCGCTCGAGCTGATGCCGGAGATCCTGGGCGACGAGTCCGTGGGCATCAAGTACGCGATCAACGGGCTGCTGTCGCTCACCCCGGACGGCCTGCCGATCCTGGGCGAGACGCCCGAGGTGAAGGGCCTCTGGTCGTGCGCCGCGGTCTGGGAGAAGGAGGGACCCGGCGTTGGCCGCGCTGTGGCCGAGTGGATGGTCGAAGGCGAGCCGGAGATCGACCTCCAGGCATCGGACGTGGCGCGCTTCTACGACCACCAGAAGACCGCCGAGCACGTGAAGGGCCGCGCCGCCGAGGGCTTCAACAAGACCTACGGCATCGTGCATCCGGGCGAGCAGTGGGAGTCCGCGCGCGGCGTGCGGCTGTCGCCCTTCAACGAGCGCGAGCGCGAGCTGGGCGCGGTCTTCTACGAGGCCGCCGGCTGGGAGCGGCCGCA
>JAXDIL010000128.1:0-35968 GCA_034664005.1 Thermoleophilaceae bacterium
TCTCGGCGAACTCCTGCGGGTCGGCCAGCTCCTGCTGCCAGTCGAGCAGGTGGCGCAGCCACTCCACCTTCTCCTCGCCCGGGCCGCTTCCGTCGCCCTTGTAGATCCAGTGAGCTGCCACGCCGAACTCGGCCGTGCGGTGCATCTCCATCGTCCGGATCTGGATCTCGAGCGGCTTGCCCTCGGGCCCGATCACGGTCGTGTGGAGCGCCTGGTAGCGGTTGAACTTGGGCATCGCGACGAAGTCCTTGAAGCGGCCCGGCAGCGGCTTCCAGATCGAGTGGATGACGCCGATCGCCCCGTAGCAGTCCTTCACCGAGCCCGTGAGCACGCGCATGGCGGTGAGGTCGTAGATCTCGTTGAACTCGCGACCCTTCTTCGTCTTCTTCGTGTAGATCGAGTAGAAGTGCTTGGCCCGGCCCGAGATCTGCGCGTCGATGCCGACCGCCTCGAGCTCCTTGGTCAGGTAGCTGCCGGCGCGGGTCACGTAGCCCTCGCGCTCGGCTCGCTGCTGGTTCACGAGCCCCTTGATCTCGCTGAACTTGCGCGGGTGGAGCGTCTGGAAGGCGAGGTCCTCGAGCTCCCACTTGATCGCGTGGATGCCGAGCCGGTGCGCGAGCGGCGCGAAGATCTCGAGCGTCTCGCGCGCCTTGTCGTGCTGCTTCGCCTTCGGCATCGAGCCGATCGTCCGCATGTTGTGGAGCCGGTCGGCGAGCTTGATGAGGATGACCCTGATGTCGCGGGCCATCGCGACCATCATCTTGCGGTAGTTCTCCGCCTGCCTGTCGTCGCGGCTCTGGAAGGTGACGCCGGACAGCTTCGTGACGCCGTCCACGAGCTGGGCGACCTCGTCCCCGAACTCCTCGCGCACCTCGTCGAGCGACGCGCTCGTGTCCTCGACCGTGTCGTGCAGCAGCGCGGCGCACAGGGTCGCGGTGTCGAGCCGCATCCCGGCGCAGATCTTCGCGACCCCGATCGGGTGCATGATGAAGTCCTCGCCGCTCGCGCGACGCTGGTCGGCGTGCCGCTCGCAGGAGAAGACGAACGCCTTCTCCACCGGGCCGCGGTCGATCTCCTCCGCCGCCTCGCCGGCGTGCTCCTCGACAACGGCGAACAGGTCGCCGAGGAGGACGCGCTGGTCGTCGGTCAGCTTGGTCTTCGGTCCCGCGGGTGCGTGGGTCTCGGCGCGGTCGACGGGGCGGTGCCGGAAGTCCTGCTTCGGCGCCGCCGTGCGGCGCCCGTTCGAGCGAGTCGCCGCGGGCTTCTTCTTGGGAGTGGTGCCGTTCGACTTCTTGGCGGTCGAGCGAGTCGTGGCCGCCGCAGGCTTCGCGGCGGGCTTCTTGGCCCGCTCCTTGGTGGTGGCCTTCCCGGTGCCGCGCGGCAGCTTCGGCATGTATTCGAGTTTAGAGCCGACCTCGGTGAGCTTCGCCCTAGGCGGCTGTGGCGACGCGCGGGCCGCGGGCGCCTGCGGTGAGTGGGTCGGCCCTCAGCACTCGCAGCAGCGCGTCCACCACGGCCGGGCTGAACTGCTTGCCCGCGTTGGCCTCGAGCTCCTCGATGGCCTCCTCGAGCGACATGGCCGTGCGGTACGAGCGGTCCGTCGTCATCGCGTTGAACGCGTCGCAGCAGGCCACGATCGCCGACTCGACCGGAATCTCGTCCGCGCGCAGGCCGTCGGGGTAGCCGCTCCCGTCCCACTTCTCATGCGACGAGCGGACGATCCGGCCGACGTCGCTGAGCAGGCCGCCCACGCGGTCGAGCATGCGCTGGCCCTCGATCGTGTGGGCCTTGATGACGAGCCACTCGTCGTCGGTGAGCGGGCCGGGCTTGTTGATGATCTCCTTCGGGACCGCGATCTTGCCGACATCGTGGAGCAGCGCGCCGAACTCGACGTTGCGGCGCTGCCTGGAGCCGAGACCCATGGCGTCGGAGACCGCCACGGACAGCGAGACGACGCTGCGGCTGTGGAAGCCGGTGTACTCGTCGTCCACCTCGAGGACGTCGCTCAGGAGCAGCGTGGTGCCGCGGTATGCGCGGCTCAGCTCGATCGCCTGGCGCACGCGCGCCGCGCGCTCGAGCGCGAAGACCACGAGGAGCCCCGCGAGCGGGAGCACAAGCAGGACGGCGTACGGCTCGGCCGCTGCGGCCATGGCCGTGAGCAGCCCCACGGGTGAGAGCAGGACGTCCACGAGCGTGACCCAGCCGAACAGCGACGGCTGGAGCTTCGGGGAGATGCCGAACCCGGCCCACTCACGGAGCGTCGCCACGCCGTTGTCCACGACCGCCTGCGCGGCGAGCGCGGCGAGCAGCACGGGCCAGGCTGAGAGCTCTGGCGCGACGCCTCCCACGGCGGCGAGCACCGCGACCGGGCCGACCGCGTGCCACGCGTCGCCGATCGCGGCGAACACGCGAGTCGGGTGGCGGTCGCGGCGGACGTACTCGGGCATGCTGCCGAGCACCATCCCGGCCGCGACCAGCAGCGGCACCGCCCCCAGCGGGAGCAGGAAGAGCATCGGGACCAGGACGACCTGCGTCGGGATCGTGAAGCCGTAGCCGATCGGGAAGCGCACCCGGGCCATCAGCGCGTAGGTGGCCACCAGCGCCACGGCCAGCGGCGCGTCGAAGGCACGCTCCCCCGGCACCAGCGCGGCCATGGCGATCGCGACGCCGAGGAAGCCGGCCGCCGTGGCGGCCTCCACCGCGAGCTCGCGCCCGCGCAGGGCATCTGGGTAGGACCGGTCCCAGGACTCGTGGAGCTTCTCCACGGCGGGCGTGAGACCGGAGCGGAGATCGTCAAGGATCCGCATGGCTTCCCGGTCTATCGGCAGAACGGCCGATGGGCCTTACGGACGGTTGTTCGATGGACAGACGTTTCCTGGCCAACTGGACGTATGTCCGTTGCGCGGGCTCCCCACATGTCCGACTGTGAGTGCATGCGCATCCGACTTCGCAACAGCTTCCTCGCCGCGTCGCTGGCGGTCCTCGTGCTCGCTCTCGGGGCATCCAGCGCCAGCGCCGGCCTGCTCGTGAAGTCAGCGCCCGACTGCTCGCCGCAGCCGACCACCCAGCCATTCACTCGCTGGCATGACACCACTCACTACAACATCGCTCCGGGCGGCACCTTCGAGAGCGGCACCCAGCCGTGGACGCTCTCGGGCGGCGCCTCGGTGGTAAGCGGCAACCAGCCCTTCAACGTCGCGGGCAGCGGTGACACCCGCTCGCTCCGGCTGCCGCCGGGCGCGAGCGCGACCTCCCCCGTCATCTGCGTCGGCCTCGAGCACCCGACGCTCCGCTTCTTCGTGAAGGACAACCGCGCGCTGCTGTCGACCCTCGTGGTCAGCGTGATCACCGAGACGTCTCTCGGTCTCAAGGCGGAAGTGCCCATCGGTGCCCTGCTCCCCGGGGGCCAGTGGCGGCCGAGCCCCAAGCTCCTGGTCATCGCGAATCTGCTGCCGCTCCTGCCCGGCGAGCACACGCCGGTGCAGTTCCGGCTGCGCTCAGTACTCGGCGGAACCTGGTCGGTCGACGACTTCTACGTCGACCCCCGCTGCCACTAGCTCGCGGCCGCTGCCGGCAGCTCGCGCGGGAGCTCGGGCGCGAGCGCGCGCTCCGTCGCGGCGAGCTCCTCTCGCGCCGCGCGGTAGCTGGGCGAGCTCTCGAGCTCAGTCCTGACCGCCTCGACGACGCGGCAACTGCGGGCATCGAGGTCCAGCTCGACGAGCCCCAGCTCGGTGAGGACCCGCAACAGGCGGCCGCACACAGCGGCCGTCCGCGGATAGCGGCCGCTGCCGGCGAGCGCCGCCTCGACCGCGGCGGTGCCGGCCTCAGGCGGCAGCTCCCGCAGCGCCCGGTAGAGCTCGGCGAGCTGCGGACGTAGGTCCAGGACGGCGCGGTAGGCGCCCATCGCGAACTCCGCCTCGACCGGGCCCCAGGCTAGGTGGCTTCGCGCGGTGGCTCCGAGGAGCGGGTCGGACACGCCACCCGGCGGCGGATCGAGCGCCACGAGCTGGCCGAATCCCAGGGCGAGCTCCGGCCGCGCCGCAAGCGCCGCCCAGGACACGACGCACATGGGCTCCCGCGTGAGCCCTGCCACGACGGCCTCGAGGCTCGCCCTGCGGCGGGGAACATCCGCCACGGCCACCAGCACGCGCTCGCCGCTCGAGAAGAGGTCCCCGGCGACGCCCGCGAAGCCCTCGCGACGGCGGTCCTCGACCACGCAGCCCGGGAGTGATGCCAACTCGCCCGCTGGCGCGCTGATGGTCGCGTGCAGCTCGTCCCAGAAGGCGCGCTCCTCGCCGAGCACCTCCAGCTCGCCCGGCTCGGTCGGGCAGAGTGCGCGCAGGATCACGCGCGGCTCCACCACGCCCTTCCAGCGGTTGCGCTCGAGGCGGAGCGCGATGTCGTGTGGCTGCTCGGCGGCCGGGGCCAGCGCCCTCGGGGGCGACCCGAAGGCAACCCCGCGCGAGCGCGCGCCGCCCGCGGTGACGAGCGTGAAGCGCGAGTGCTCACGCTCCTCGCCCATCGCGGTCACGCGCTCGAAGCGGGCCGCGGGCACGAGCAGCGTCGGCTGCGGGTTGCCCATCCCGAACGGGCGCAGCAGCTCCAGGTCCTCGGCCAGTCCGAGGCCGAGGTCGCCGCCCGGCACCACGGCGTCGACTCGCTCGACCGGGATCAGGTCCTCCGGCGACAGCGCCGCGGCCGCGTGGTCCGCCAGCGCCCTGCGGAATGGCTCGAGTGCCTCGGTGTCGAGCTCGACGCCGGCCGCCATCCGGTGGCCGCCGAAGCGCGTGAGGTGCTCCGAGCACGCGGCCAGCCCGGCGTGCAGGTCGTATGCGGAGATGCTCCGGCCGGAGCCGCGGCCGCTCTGCGATGGGCCCCCCGCGGCGTCAAGCGCGATCACGACGCACGGGCGGCGCCAGCGCTCGACGAGCCGCGACGCCACGATTCCGACCACGCCGGGGTGCCAGCCCTCGCCGGCCACCACGATGGCCGCCGCGTGCGCCTGCGCGGCGGCGGCCGCCTCCGCGGCGAACAGGATGCGCGTCTCCGCCTCCTGGCGGTCGCGGTTCAGGAAGTCGAGCTCGCGCGCCACCTCGCTCGCACGCGCGGGATCCTCGGTGAGCAGGAGCTCGAGCGCGGCATCGGCTCGCTGCATGCGGCCGGCGGCGTTGATCCTGGGGCCGAGCCTGAAGCCGAGCGCGTGCTCGGTGAGCTCACCGGGCGCGACGCCGCCCAGCTCCATCAGCGCCCGCAGGCCGGGCTTCTGCGTGCGGCCGAGCGCGACCAGCCCCTCGCGGACGATGCGCCGGTTCTCGCCGCGCAGAGGGACGAGATCGCAGACAGTCGCGAGCGCAGCCAGGTCCGCATCCTCGGCGGCGCCGGCAGGGTCGCGCCCCGCGGCCTCGAGCAGGCCCTCGCTCAGCTTCAGCACCACGCCCGACGCGCACAGCTCCGGGCAGCCGTAGTCGCCCAGCGCCGGGTGGACGACCGTGCAGTCCGGGAGCTCGGCGCCCGGCCGGTGGTGGTCGGTGACCACCACGTCGAGCCCAGCCGCGCGCGCGGCGGCCACCGGCTCGACCGCGGTGATGCCGCAGTCGACCGTGATCAGCAGCGTCACCCCACGGCCCGCCAGGCGCTCGGCCGCGGCCGTGGAGAGGCCGTAGCCCTCGTCGAAGCGGCTCGGAAGCTCCCAGACGGGATCCGCGCCGAGCGAGCGGAGCGTGCGAATCAACATCGCCGTGGAGCAGACGCCGTCCACGTCGTAGTCGCCGAACACCGCGATCGCCGAGCCGTGCTCGACGTGGCGCAGGATCAGCTCGCAGGCGGCGGGGACCCCCGGCAGCGTGCGCGGATCGTGCGCCTCCTCGGCGGCCAGGAAGCGCCGCGCCTCGTCGAGGTCGCCGAGTCCACGCCGCGCGAGGATCGCGCCCACGACGGGCGACACCCCGAGCCCCTCGGCCACGGCGCGCCCCGCCGCGACCTCGTACGGGTCGGATCTCCAGCGGGACGGCTTGGACTGCATCCGACCAATCCTCGGACGCAGGCCGGACGGAACGAGAGTTCGCTAGTGCGCGCCTGCGCGCGTCTGCCCGTGGTCGATGCCGTGCTCGCGGTCCATGCGGGCGCCCGCGAAGTACGAGATGGCGAGTCCGATCATCGCGCCCGGGATGGCGATCAGCGCCTGCGCCAGGTCCGTGTCGTTCCTGCCGGGCACGGTGAAGCCGTTGACGATGAAACCGAAGATCGCCGCGGCCAGGAAGGCCGCCAGGAATGCGCCGACGATGCCGCCCCAGAAGCGGTCGGGCAGGAACACGGTGAAGTGCCAGACGGCGATTCCCATCATCACCCATACGACCATCGACATGGCTAGCGCCTCCCGTGCTTTCTGCGCTTCTGCTGGCGCTTCGAGGACCGCTTGGAGCCCGGCTCGGCCGGCGGATCCGTCGGCGCGGCGGGGGCCGACGGCGAGGCGGGCGTCTCCGCCGATGGCTCGGCGGCGCGCTCGGCCGGCTGCGCTGGCGGCTCCGCGGGCGGCGGCACGCCATCTCCATCGGGCCGCGGCGGCGTTGCGGGGCGTGGCGTGGTCCTCGTCGCGGTCGACGACGACACACCCGCGCGCCGCTGGCGCCTCGCGGCGCGGCTGGTGGGCGCCGGCGCGGCCGGAGCTGCGCCCGCCGCGGCTCCCGCTCCGGGCGCGGCCGGCGCGGGCGCCGGCTCGCCGAACGAGCCGGTGGCGAACGCGGGGATGTGGCCGCCGAACTCCTGCAGCATCATGCGCCGGCGGCGCATGTAGGTCAGCTCGCGCTCCTTCCACTCCACCAGGACCGGCGTGGCGATGAAGATCGACGAGTACGCGCCCGAGATCACGCCGACGAGCAGCGCGAACGCGAAGTCCTTCAGCGTCTCGCCGCCGAACAGGAGCAGCGAGCCGACCGGCATCAGCACCACGAAGCTCGTCGCGAGCGAACGCGTGAACACCTCGGACATCGACCGGTTGGCGATCTGGGAGAAGGTCGCGCGCGGCATGCGCGGCACGTTCTCGCGTATTCGGTCGAACACGATCACGGTGTCGTAGAGCGAGTAACCGAGGATGGTGAGCAGGGCGGCGACGGTGGCGCTCGTGACCTCCCTCTCGAAGAGCGCGTACACGCCCGCCGTGATCAGCAGGTCGTGCGCGAGCGCGATCAGCACCGGCACCGCGAACTTCCACTCGAAGCGGAAGCCGATGTAGAGCGAGATCAGGAGCAGGGACGCGATCACCGCGAGCACCGCGGTCCGCGCGATCTGCTCGCCGAACGTCGGACCCACCGAGTTGGTCGAGAAGTCGGCGGTAGCGACCCCGAAGTCCGCGTTCAGCGCCTGCCTGACCTCCGTGACCTCCGGCGGGTTCAGCTGCGCCACCTCGATCTGCACGACGTTGTCGCCGAGCTCCGGGTCGTTGACGCTCTGCACCTCGGCGTCGTCGTACCCGAGCCTGTCGAGCGTGGTGCGCACCTCGTCCACGCTCGCCTTCTGCTCGAGCGGCGCGGTGATCCGCGTGCCGGACTCGAAGTCGATGCCGAAGTTGATCCCGAGCGAGGCGATGGCGATCGCGCCGGCCGCCAGGATGACGCCGGAGAGCGAGAAGAACCAGCGCGAGTTGCCCATGAAGTCGAACTGCCAGCCCTTGCTCGCCTTCGTGGCCACGCCGAGCGCGCTTGGCCGCCGCAGGAAGCGCGTGCGAGCGAGCGAGCCGAGGATGGCCGAGGTGCCGAGCACGGCCGTGAACAGCGACACGAGCGTTCCGACACCGAGCGTGAAGGCGAAGCCCTTGACCCCCGCGGTGGCGAGCGTGAAGAGGATGAAGGCCACGCCGATGGTCACGACGTTGGCGTCGATGATCGTCCGCAGCGCCTTGGTGTAGCCCGCGGAGATCGCGGCCGGCACGGAGCGTCCGCTCCGGACCTCCTCCTTTATTCGCTCGTACATGACGATGTTGGCGTCGGCCGCCACCGCCAGCGTGAGCACCATTCCCGCGATGCCCGGCAGCGTGAGCGTGATCGGGATCAGCTTGACGAGCGCGAACAGCAGCGCCGCGTAGATCAGGAGCGCCACCGTCGCCACCGCGCCGAGGGCGCGGTAGAAGACGAGCAGGAACAGGATCGTGAGCGCGAGGCCCGCGGCCGCCGCGGTCAGGCCCTGGTCGAGCGCCTGCTGGCCGAGCGTCGCCGACACCTGCGTCTGCGAGATCAGCTTCAGGTCGATCGGGAGCGCGCCGATGCGGAGGTTCTCCGCGAGGTCCTGCGCCTGGCGGATGTCGCCGATGTTCTGGATCGACGCGCCGTTGCGCCCGTCGATCCCGTCCGGGTTCTCCTGGTAGTCGATCGTCGCCAGCGAGACGATCTGGTTGTCGAGCGTGATCGCGAAGCGCTGGAAGAAGTCGTCCGGCTGGGAGCCCTGCGGCGGGCAGCTGGGATCGACGCCCGCGAGCGTCTCGCAGTCGCGCCCGCGGTCCGCGATCCGCTTGGTGACGCGTGCGAACGCCTCGCGACCCCTGTCCGTGAACTCCATGTTCACGAGCGGCTCGTTCGTGTTCGGGTCGAAGGCCTGCTCCGGGTTCTTGATCTCCTTGCCGTTCAGCTCGGAGTCGTCCTCGATCACGAAGAAGCGATGAACGCGAGCCGACTGGTTCGGTACCGGCTCGGCCTCCACGACGACGATCCCGCGCGGCACCTTGATCACACGCGAGCCGCTCGGCGGACCCGCGGAGCCGAGCGCCTCCAGCTGGGAGCGGCACGCGCTGTCCTTCGGATAGGTGTTGGGCTCGCCGCCGGCGGGCTCGTAGTCGGCAAGCAGCGCCTTGCAGTCCCCCGACGGCTCGTAGGCGCCCTCGCGGAGCGGTTGCTGGTCGTTGCCGATCGGATAGCGGTCCGGCCCGAACAGGTAGTAGCGATCGGTCACCGAGCTGTCGTTCTGCTTGTCGGCCTCCTCCCGCGACAGGTCCGAGCCAGGCGGCACGTCGACCTGCTCCGCCTTCGGCTTCTGATTCGCGGCGAACTCCGCCGCGTCGTAGAGCGCCTTCGAGCCCGTGTACGGCACGTCCGGGGCGCGGCCGAGCACGTTCGGCTCCCAGTCGTAGAACTGGAGCTGCGCCGTCGAGCCCACCTGGGCGATGGCACGCTCGGCGTTCTGGACGTCGGGCAGGCCGATCGAGATCTGATCCGGTCCCGAGCGCTGGATCTCCGGCTCGGAGACGCCGAGCGCGTCTGTGCGCTTGCGGATTGTGTCGAGCGCGTCGTCGAGCGCCTGAGGCGTCACCGTCGGCACCTGCGGAGTCGGCTGGCCCTGGTAGACGAGCTCGATGCCGCCCTTGAGGTCCAGCCCGAGCTTCGTGGACTTCGTCGCGATCGCGAACGCGGCTCCCGCCAGCAGGATCAGCACGATCCCGAGGATCGAGAGGTTCCTGGTCCGGTTGGTCATCGAGGGGTCAGCACCAGCAGAAGGCCGCCGTCGTCGTCGTAGGCGGGGAAGATGTCAGCCTTTGCCTGCTCGGGGCGGTCTCCCTCGGCATGCACGACCACCGGCTTGTCCAGCACCCGCACCCCCCACTCGAGTGCCGTCGCCACGTGGTCGTCGCCGCTGTCGAACTCCAGGTTCAACACGTCCTGCACCGAGCGGCCGATCACGTCGAGGTCGCCCAGACCGGTGAGCTCGCGGGCGCCGCGGCCCGTGCCGATGAGCCGACCCTGCTGGTCGAGCAGGAAGAAGGCGGCGTTCGGAGCCGGGTAGTAGTCGTCGAGGAGCTCGAACAGGAAGCCGAAGCCGCAGCGCTTGCAGCCCTTCGCGCGGCTCTGGAAGCCGGCCGTCCGGTCGGACGACTCACTGCGGTTCCCACAGTTCGGGCAGATGAAGATAGGCATGACGATTCAAGGGTAGGCACTTGCCTAAATCGCAGGTTAGAAGAGGCGCTGCCCGGCGCCACGCGGTGGCTCGAGCCCCAGGTGCGCATACGCGCGGTCGGTCGCGACACGGCCCCTCGGAGTGCGCATGAGGAAGCCCTGCTGGAGCAGATACGGCTCGTAGACGTCCTCGATCGTGTCGGACTCCTCCCCGACCGCCACGGCGAGCGTGCTGAGGCCCACCGGGCCGCCGCCGAACTTCTCGCAGATGGAACGAAGGATCTCGCGGTCGAGGCGGTCGAGGCCGGCGGCGTCCACCTCGAGCATGTCGAGCGCAGCCGCCGCCACGCCCGCGTCGATGTGACCGGCGCCACGCACCTCGGCGAAGTCGCGCACGCGCTTCAGCAGCCTGTTCGCCACGCGCGGGGTTCCGCGCGAGCGGCTGGCGATCGCCTCGGCGCCCGCGACGTCGATCTCCACGTCGAGAATGCCGGCCGAGCGCAGGACGATCCGCGCGAGCTCCGCGGGCTCGTAGAGCTCGAGCCTGTGGGTCACGCCGAAGCGGTCGCGCAGCGGCGTCGTGAGCAGACCTGTGCGCGTGGTCGCGCCGATCAGCGTGAAGGCCGGCAGGTCGAGCGACACGACCGCGGCGCCAGCGCCCTGCCCGACCGTGATCGGCAGCGTGCGGTCCTCCATCGCGGGATAGAAGGTCTCCTCGAGCGCTCGCGGCAGCCGGTGGATCTCGTCGACGAAGAAGACGCTGCGCGGCTCGAGCGCGGTGAGGTAGCTCGCCACGTCGCCCTTGCGCTCGAGCGCCGGCCCGGCCGTGGCCACGAAGCGCGCGCCGAGCTCGTTGGCCACGATCTGCGCGAGCGACGTCTTGCCGAGCCCCGGCGGGCCCGCGAGCAGCACGTGGTCGAGCGGCTCGTCGCGCGCCCTGGCCGCCTCGATGAAGACGGCGAGCTGCTCCTTGACGCGCTCCTGGCCCACGAAGTCCTCGAGCCGCTTCGGCCGCAGCGAGCGGTCGAACTCCTCCTCGGGTGCGAGCACGGCCGGATCCTGGATCCGCTCGACGCCGGGCGTGCGGATGCCGCCGCTCACCGGGCCGCCCTCAGCGCGCCCGCGATCAGGTCCTCGGGCGTCTCGCCCTCGGTCTGGTCGAGCAGCCTGTCGGCCTCCTGCGGCGTGAAGCCAAGCCCGAGCAGGCCCTCGCGCGCCAGCGTGCGCGGGTCGTCCGAGGCGGTGCGCCGGACGACGATGTCGTCGCTCACCTTCCCGGCCACCTTCTCGCGCAGCTCGACGATGATGCGCTCAGCGGTCCGCTTGCCGATCCCGGGCACCGCCTGGAAGCGCGCGGTGTCGCCCGAGGCGATCGCGTTCAGGAGCTCCCGCGGCGCGCCGCCCGAGAGCACCGCAAGCGCGACCTTCGGCCCGACGCTCTGCACGCCGATCAGCATGAGGAAGAGCTCGCGCTCGGCCACGCTCGCGAAGCCGTACAGGTGCATGCCGTCGTCGCGCAGGACGAGGTGCGTGAAGAGGCTGGCCTCGTCGCCCATGCGCGGCACCGCCGAGAGCGTCTCGGTGGAGACGGCGAGCCGGTAGCCGACGCCGGCGGCCTCGATCACCACGTCGCCGGGCACGCGCGAGAGCACCCTGCCGCGAACGGAGGCGATCACGCGAAGACCCTTCGCCGCAGCAGCGGGAGCTTGCGCCGCATCCGGCGGCGCCGCCAGCTCATCCGAGCGCCTGCTTCAGTGGCGCGCCGTTCGCGTGGCAGATCGCCACCGCGAGCGCGTCGGCCGCGTGGTCCGGCTCCGGTGGCTCCGGCAGCGCGAGCAGTGCGCCGACCATGCGCTGCACCTGGTCCTTCGCGGCCGAGCCGCTGCCACAGACCGCCTGCTTTACGGCCTGCGGCGTGTACGAGAAGCACGGGATGCCCGCCATGCCGGCGGACAGGAGGACCACGCCGCGCGCCTGCCCGACCGCGAACGCGCTGTGGGCGTTGCGGCCGAAGTAGAGGTCCTCCACGGCCAGTGCGGCCGGCTCGTGCTCGCGGATCAGGTCGCACACGCGGGCGTGGATCTGGGCGAGGCGCCGCTCCAGCGGCACCCCGGCGCGCGTCTCGATGACACCGCCATCGAGCGCCGCGAGCCGACCGCCGTGCGTGAGCACGACGCCATAACCCGTGTGCGCGGTGCCCGGGTCTATGCCGAGGACGATCACTGATAGGAGGATTCTGCGCACGGAGGCGGACGCCTCCCCCGCTCCCGCCGCCAAGTTTCGTTTCGCACATGCCCCGGGTAGGGCCTCCAGACCAGCAGTCAACGGGCAGGGGAGCTCGAAAATGCCAAGCAGGAGGACAGGGGCGCTCGTTGCCGCCGTTGTCGCCGCGCTCTGTGCGCTCACGTTTGCGTCAGGCGCGTCGGCCGCCAGCGGAGGCGGATGCAAGCTGAAGGGAACCGCGGCGTTCACGCCGGGGCTCAACACTACGTCGCAGCCGTTCACGTACTCGTTCGGCGGCGACCTGACCGGCTGCCAGTCGACCGAGGCCGGCGCGCCGGCCACCGGCGTCGTCCAGGCCGGTGGCAACTACACCGACCCGGTGAGCGGGAAGGCGTACGTGCTACCGAACTCGACCGGGACGGGCGGCTGCGCGAGCAGCACGACGCAGGGCCTTGCCCTGATCTCGTGGAGCGACGGCACGCGGACGCTCACCCAGTACTCGACCAGCGGAGCGGCTGCCGCCGTCGTCCTGGACGGAACGGTCGTGGACAGCACGACCCTGCAGCCGGTCGACCCACTCGACCCGCCGCTCACGGTCACGACCACCCGCTACCAGGGCTCTTCGTCGCACGGGCTCCTGGCGTTCGAGGCGACACCCACCGATTGCCAGACCGGCGTCACGACGGCCGGCATCGAGGGCATCGTCGGCCTCGGCAAGCAGTAAGGGTCTAGACGGCCGCGACGCGCTCGAGGACCTCGGGGTCCACGTCGAAGTTCGCGTGCACGCCCTGCACGTCGTCGTTGTCCTCGAGCGCGTCGATCAGGCGCATCAGGGTGGCGACGCGGTCCTCCTCGACCGGCGTGCGGGTGGTGGGCCGCTGCACGAGCTCGGCGGACTCGATCTCGACGCCCGCGTCCTCCAGGGCCTTGCGCACCGCCGTGAGCTCGGCGGGCCCGGTCACGACCTCCCAGACGTCGCCGTCGAGGGCCACGTCCTCCGCGCCCGCGTCGATCGCCGGAAGCAGGTCGTCCTCCGAGTAGCGCGACCCGTCCACGACGAGCTCCCCCTTCTTCTCGAAGGTCCAGGCCACCGATCCGGGCTCGCCGAGGTTGCCGCCGTGCTTGGTGAAGGCGTTCCGCACCTCGGAGCCGGTCCGGTTGCGGTTATCGGTGAGCGCCTCGACGAGGATCGCCACGCCACCGGGCCCGTAGCCCTCGTAGAGGACGGCCTCGAAGGCATCCGCGTCGGCGTCCGCGCCGGTGCCCTTGGAGATCGCCCGCTCGATGTTGTCCTTCGGCATCGAGGCGTCCTTCGCCTTCTGGATCGCCAGCGCCAGCGCGGGATTCCCGTCGGGGTCGCCCCCGCCCTCCCGCG
Organism: Thermoleophilaceae bacterium; assembly: GCA_034664005.1. GTDB lineage: Bacteria > Actinomycetota > Thermoleophilia > Solirubrobacterales > Thermoleophilaceae > JACVRW01. Next base: position 13,477 of record JAXDIL010000128.1, read on the forward strand.
CGGCGACCGTGATCGCCCGAGTCAGCTTCGTGAAGAGCGCGCCGCGCTTCGCGTCGACGGCCTTCTTCTTGTGCTTGATCGACGCCCATTTGGAGTGGCCGGCCATAGTGCTTCAAGTCTAAGGCCGGAAAAACCGATCTTTGGCCACAGATGCGCCGTTTCAGGGAGATCCTCAGCCGGCCGCAACACCAGGAAGGCAACGCGTGGGATGACGGGCCCCTGCCCGACATCACCTCCGGCCTGATGTGGAGCGCCACCGGCCTCCTCGGCGCGGCGGTACTCGCGCTGCCGGGCTCGGACCGCAGCCACCTGACGCTGGCGCTGGCACTGGCCGGCTTCGCGGTCGCGTGGGGCCTTATCGAGCTCACGCTGGCGGCGCGCGGACGCACCATGGCGATCCGCTTGCGGGCGCTCGTGACCGCGTCGACGATGCCGATCGTCGCGCTGGCGCTGTCCGCCACCGGCGGCGCCACCAGCTTCCTGCAGCCGGTCATGATCTTCACGGCGCTGTTCATCGCGTACTTCTTCCCGCCGCGCCTGGCGTGGCCGCTGATGGCGTTGTTCGTGTACGCGTACGCCACGCCGCTCTTCTACGACGAGCAGGCGATCGCGGTCGGCTATCCCGCGCGGCTCGCGATGTTCGCACTGGCCGTGGCCGGCACCACCGTGGCCATCCAGTTCCTGAAGGGGCGCCTCGTCCGCGCCGAGCTGCACCAGCGGACGATGGCCGAGCTCGACCCGCTCACCGGGGTGCGCAACCGGCGCGGCTTCGACGTGGAGCTCGAGCGCGTGGCCACCACGCGCGACCCCTACGCGCTCATCCTCATCGACCTCGACGACTTCAAGCGCGTGAACGACGAGGAGGGCCACCCCGCCGGGGACGCCGTCCTCCGCTCGGTCGCCGTTGCCGCGGCCGGCGTGGCCCGCCAGGGCGACTGCGTGGCCCGCATCGGCGGCGACGAGTTCGCGCTGCTCGCCCCGGGCGCCGGGGCGTCAGGCGTGCTGCGCCTGCTGCGTGACCTGCGCGAGGCCATCGGCCATCCCGCAACCTTCGCCGCGGGCCTGGTGCCCGACGACGCGCGCACTCCCGAGGAGCTGATGGCTCACGCCGACGCGCGGCTCGTAGCCCAGAAGCGCGACGGCCGCATGCGCCACCCGTTGTTCCGAGTCCGCGCCGACGGCTGACTCGCTCGCCGAACTCCGAGCTACGCTCGGGGGGCGTGAGGGCTTGCCTCCTAGCCGCTGCCGTCGTCTGCGTCCTTGGCGCGGCGCACACAGCGTCGGCCGCCGTCCATCCGATCGGTGACGGCGCCTGGTCCTGGTTCGGGGATCCGCGAGCCATCACGCATACCGGGGCGCACACGAGGACCTACGTCGGCTGGGTCGACCTCGAGGGCGACGTCAAGGTCAGCTCCTACGACCACACGACCGGCGAGCGCGTCACCGCAGTGGTCCAGGCGCGTCTGAACCAGGACGACCACGCCAATCCATCTCTGCAGATCCGCCCCGACGGGCGACTCGTCGTCTACTACTCGCGACACGTGGGCCCGGCGATGCACTACCGGGTGTCCTCGCAGCCCGAGGACGTGACCTCCTGGGACGCGCCGCAGGCGATTCCGACGAACTCGTCAGGGGGCTTCGGCTACACCTACCCGAACCCGATCCGCCTCGAGGGCGAGGACGCCACCTACCTGTTCTGGCGCGGCGGGAACTACAACCCGACGTTCTCGATCCAGCAGGACGGCTCGTCCGCGTGGAGCTCGGCCCGCACACTCATCCGGATGCCGGGCGAGCGTCCGTACGTGAAGTACGACTCGAGCGGCGGCGACACGATCCACATGGCCTACACGAACGCCCACCCCGGCGAGTTCGGCGACGTCAACATCTACTACGCGCGCGTCCGCGCCGGGAAGGTCGAGCGGGCGGGCGGCGAGCAGATCGGCTCCCTGGACGACCCGATCACGCCGGCCGAGGGCAACCTGGTCTACGACGGCACGGAGCAGACCTGGGTGCACGACGTCGCGGCGGACTCCGCCGGCAACCCCGTGATCGTGTTCGCGAGCTTCCCGTCGGCCACGGACCACCGCTACCACTACGCGCGCTGGACCGGGTCGGCGTGGGACGTCCACCAGATCACACCCGCGGGCGGCACCTTCCGTGAGGATGGCGGCTCGCCCTACTACTCGGGCGGTCTGACCCTCGACCACGAGAATCCCTCCCGCGTGTACCTCTCGCGACAGGTGGGCGCTGGGCTGTGGCAGGTGGAGACCTGGACCACCCCCGACGGAGGAACGACCTGGCCCTCGCCGGTGGTGAACAGCGGTCCGGGCAAGAACGTTCGCCCGATCTCGCCGCGCGGCATGTCCGCATTCAGCGGCGACCTCAGCGTTATCTGGTTCCGCGGCGCCTACCCGGACTACGTGAGCTACCAGACGGAGTTGGACGCGGTGATGACCGCCGGCTCGGTGCCGCCCGTGGCCGACGCGGAGCCGGCGGTGCGAAGCGGGCGCGCGCCGCTCGAGGTTCGCTTCGACGCCACGAGCTCGCGCGACCCCGACGGCTCCATCGCCGGCTATGAGTGGGAGTTCGGCGATGGGACGACGGGCTCGGGCGCCGAGCCCACACACACCTACACGGCGGGCGGCCGCTACTTCCCCGTCCTGACCGTGACCGACGACGACGGCGCGTCGAGCGTGTTCGTCGACGAGATCATCGTCGACCTGCCGGCCCCGCCCACGGCGCACACCGGCGGCGCGTCCGGCGGCACCGTCCATGGCGCCGTCGTGCCTGAGAACCAGGCCACGAGCTGGACCGTCGAGTACGGCCCGACCAGCGAGTACGGGGCGGTGGCGACGGGCGGGTCCCTGCCCGGCGACTCCGACCTCCATCAGGTGAGCGTGGCCCTGCCCGGCCTCCAGGCCGGACGGCTCTACCACTACCGGCTCGTCGCCAACAATGGCTCGGGCACCACATCAGGCGACGACCGCGTGCTCGTGGCGGGAAGCTCGACGGCGGCCGACGGCTACCGCGACCTGGTGCTCGCCGACGATCCCGCCGCCTACTGGCGGCTCGGCGAGCTATCCGGCTCGACCACGGACGACGAGGCCGGGACGAATCCGGGCACGTTCGGCGGCCGCTACGTGCTCGGCCAGCCCGGCGTGCTCGGCCCGCTCGGGGACACCTCCGCGAGCTTCGACGGCCTCAGCTCTGAGGTCACCTCGTCGGGGCCTGAGCTGAGTGGCGACGCCACGCTCGAGGGCTGGTTCCGCTGGGAGGCGGGCACCTCGGTCCTCCGCGACCACACGACTGGCAGCCCCAACGGCTGGATCCTCGCCTTCGCCGGTGGCACCGGCAACCTCGTCTACCGCCTGGGCGGCCAGAACTTCAACACCGGCCAGCCGGTCGGGACCGTGCGTGACGGCGAGTGGCATCACCTCGTGGCCACCCTCGCCGGGACCACCGGGCGGCTGTACGTGGACGGTGAGCCCTTCCACTCCGGCACCGGCTCGGGTGGCGACGCCTCCACCGGGCCATGGCACGTCATGAAGAACGGCGGTCACTCCGTCTACGCCGACGGCGAGGCCGACGAGATCGCCCTCTACACCCGCGCTCTGGACGCGGATGAGGTCGCCAGCCACTACGCGGCCGCGCAGGATCTCGCCGACGACCCGCTCCCGAGCGAGCCGCCCGCGGGGCCCGGTGGCGAGCCACCGGCGGCCGGCACCGGCAAGGACGGCGGCGTGCTGGGCTCGTTCCCGGCCGCCGGGACGCCGGGCCCGCCGCGCGGTCCCGTGGCGATCAGCCACGCGCGCCTCGTCATCCGCGGCGCTCCGGGCGTCAGGAACGACCTCACGGCGCGCAAGCGGGGCCGGCGCTGGCTCGTGAGCGACGCGCTTGCGCGCCTCCGCGCAGGCCCCGGATGCAGGCAGCTGCGGCCGCGCGCGGTGAGCTGCCGGGCGGCCCGGGTGCGGCGCATCGCCATGTATGGCGGGGCGGGCGACGACCGCCTGACGGTGATCGGCCGCATCCCCGTGACGTTCCGTGGCGGCCCCGGGCGTGACGTGACCCGGCGCCTACGCCGCCGCTAGACCAGGAACTTGCCGTCGCGCTGCAGCTCTTCGCCGTCCACGGTGATCGAGCCGCCCTTGCGCAGGTCGCAGACCATGTCCCAGTGAACCGCTGAGCTGTTCGTGCCGCCGCTCTCGGGATAGCTCATCCCGACGGCCATGTGCACGGTCCCGCCGATCTTCTCGTCGAGCAGGATCTCCTTCGTGCCCGTGGAGATGCCGAAGTTCGTGCCGATCCCGAGCTCGCCGAGTCGGCGCGCGCCCTCGTCTGTGTCGAGCATCTCCATCAGGAACTCCTGGCCCTGGTCCGCCGAGGCATCGACCACCTTCCCGTCCTCGAAGCGAAGGCGGATGCCGGACACCGTCCGGCCGCCGTAGCTCGCCGGGAACGAGAACGAGATCTCGCCGTTCACGGCGTCCTCGACGGGGCCCGTGAAGAACTCGCCGTCCGGCATGTTGTGCTCGCCCACGCACGCGATCCAGTTGCGCCCCGCCACGCCGAGCGTGATGTCGGTGCCCTCCGCCTGGATGCGCACCTCCTCCCTGCCCTGGATCCAGTCGGTCAGCCGGCGCACCTGCTCGGACTGGCGCTGCCATGCCGTGACGGGATCGCCGTCCAGCGCGAGGCAGGCCGCGTAGTAGAAGTCCTCGTAGGCGCTCAGCGACAGCCCCGCCTCGCTCGCGTAGGCGTGCGTCGGGAACAGCGTGAGCGCCCAGCGGTAGCGATCCTCGGCGGCGCGCCGCATCGAGGTCTCCATGATCTGCTTGCGCGCCTTCTGGTGGCGCGCCTGCTTCTTCGGGTCCGCGTTCGAGAGCTCGCGCGTGTTCAGCGAGGCCATCACGGAGATGTGGACGTCGGCGTTCTCGACCGTCCACTCGGTCGTCGGCGAGACCCAGTCGAGCTGCTCGTCGCTCGCGAGCTCGTAGAACGACGCCAGCGCGCTGCTGGGCTGCATCTGCATGATCGGCAGGCCGCCCGCGCGCAGCACCTCCTCGTAGACCGCCTGGACGAGCGGCTCGGCCGCGGTCGAGGCGGCGATCGAGCAGACATCGCCCTTCTGCACCTTCGTGGAGTAGCCGACGAGGATCTGCGCGAGCGCGTCGACGCGGGGGTCCCTCATGCGGCAGGCACCCTATCCACAAGCCACTGGTGGAGCCTCCGCTCCTCTGTCAGCTCGGGATGGAAGGCCACCGCGAGGATCTTGCCCTGGCGAACCGCCACCGGATGCCCGTCGATCTCAGCCAAAACCTCGACGTCCTGGCCCACCTCCTCCACCCACGGCGCGCGGATGAAGACGGCGTGCATGGGCTCTCCCTCGAAGTCGAGCTCCGCCTCGAAGGAGGCCAGCTGGCGGCCAAAGGCGTTCCGCCGCACGGCGATGTCGAGCAGGCCGAGGTGGTCGCGGTCCAGCATGATCATCCCCGCGCAGGTGCCGAGCACGGGCCGGCCGCTCCGCAGGAACTCGCTGAGCGGCTCCGCCAGCCCCTCGCGCTCGACGCCGAGCCCCATCGTGGTGGACTCCCCGCCGGGCATGACGAGTGCGTCAAGCCCGTGCAGATCGTCCGGCGTGCGCACCTCGCGGACGTCGGCGCCGAGCTCCGTCAGGGCCTTGGCGTGTGCCTCGAACCCCCCCTGGAGGGCAAGGACGCCGACGAGCGGCACTACCAGCCGCGATGCTGGAGCAGCCCGCCGTTCTCCTGGAGCGAGCTGATCTCGATGCCCGGCATCGCCTCGCCCAGCTCACGCGAGGCGGCCGCGATCCGCTCGGGGTCGGCAAAGTGGGTGGTCGCCTCGACGATCGCGCGGGCGCGCTGCTCGGGGTTCGAGGACTTGAAGATGCCGGAGCCCACGAAGTTCCCCTCGGCGCCGAGCTGCATCATCAGCGCGGCGTCCGACGGGGTGGCGATGCCGCCGGCGCAGAACAGCACCACGGGCAGCTTCCCGGTCTCGGCCACCTGCTTCACCAGCTCGAGCGGCGCCTGCAGCTCCTTCGCGGCGGTGGGCAGCTCCATGTCGCTGAGCGACTGGAGCCTGCGGAGCTCGCCGGTGATCATCCGGATGTGGCGGACCGCCTCGACGACGTTGCCGGTGCCGGCCTCGCCCTTCGAGCGGATCATGGCCGCGCCCTCGGCGATGCGTCGCAGCGCCTCGCCCAGGTTGGTGGCGCCGCAGACGAAGGGGACGTTGAAGGCCCACTTGTCGATGTGGTGCGCCTCGTCGGCCGGGGTCAGCACCTCTGACTCGTCGACGTAGTCCACCTCGAGCGCCTCGAGCACCTGCGCCTCGACGAAGTGGCCGATCCTGGCCTTCGCCATGACCGGGATCGAGACGGCCTCCTTGATGCCCTCGATCATCGTCGGGTCGCTCATGCGGGCCACGCCGCCGTCGCGCCGGATGTCGGCGGGCACGCGCTCCAGCGCCATCACCGCAGCCGCGCCCGAGGCCTCCGCGATCTTCGCCTGGTCGGGCGTGACCACATCCATGATCACCCCGCCCTTGAGCATCTCGGCGAGGCCAGCCTTGACTCTGAAGGTGCCGGTCTCCATGTACGTCTGAGAATAGCCCGCGCCGGGGCGCGGCTGCGGCTACTTGAGCCGGAAGGCCTTGATTCTGTCCGAGTAGGCAGACTCGTCGAGCGCGTATACGCCGTATGCGAGTGCCTGGATCAGAGCGAGCAGCGCGGAGTGCGAGCGCACGTAGGCCGGGCTGTTGGACGAGTAGTAGAGCTTGTGATCGGCCAGCTTGGCCACCTCGGACAGCGTGGCGTCGGCGATCGCGATCGTCGCCGCGCGGCGGTTGCGCGCGAGCTTGATGGCGCGCACCACGAGCGGGTGCGGGCGACCGGCCGAGAAGCCGACCATCACGGTCTTGTCGTCGACCCTGCCGAGCTTCGCGAGGCCCTCCTGGCTGGGCGAGGCGACCACCTCGGCGCGTAGGTCGAGCAGCATCAGGAGGTGGCGCAGGTAGCTCGCGAAGAAGGCCATCTGGTCCGTGCCGCAGAGCACGATGCGATCCGCGTGCGAGATCAGCTCCACGGCGGCCGCGACCTCTTCGCGGTCCACCTTGCGGGCGGTCTCGGCCATGTTCGCGTGATCCGCGGCGAGCGCGGTCTCGAACTCGGTCTGGTCGATCGGGAAGAGCGGCTGCGTCGTCAGGTCGGTGACCGCGGCGCCGTTCTCACGCGCGCGCCGGTACTCGTCGCGCGCGGCGGCCTGAAGCTCCGGGAAGCCCTCGAAGCCGAGCGCCTGCGCGAAGCGGACGACGGTCGAGCTCGAGGTGTTGGCCCGCCGGGCGAGCTCCTCGGCCGTGTGGAAGGCGGCTTCCTCCAGGTGGTCGACGATGTACTGCCCCACGTCCTTCTGCGAGCGGCTGAACTCGTCGAAACGCTGGCGGATCTCCTCGGACAGGGTGAGGGCAGTCGTTCCGGAACGCGTCACGCACGCGGTTTTCGCCGCAACCTATGCAGTTCCTTCCAGGGAGCGCCTCCGGCCTCCCACAGATCGTTGAGCAGCACCGCGTCCTTGTAGGTGTCCATGCAGTCCCAGAAACCGGCGTGCCGGTAGGCGCGCAGCTGGCGGTCAGCGGCCAGCCGCTCGAGCGGCTCGCGCTCGAGCGTGGACGCCTCGTGGAGGTAGTCGAGCACGCCCGGCTCGAAGCAGAAGAACCCGCCGTTGATCCAGCCCTCGAAGCGCGGCTTCTCCTCGAAGCCCTCGACCAGATCGTCGCCGTCGAGCCGCGCGACGCCGAACTGAAGCTCCGGACGCACCACGGTCATGGTCGCGAGCGCGCCGTGGGCGTCGTGGAAGTCGAGGAGGGCGGCGAGGTCCACGTCCGCCACGCCGTCGGCGTACGTCGCGCAGAAGCGCCCGCCCCCGACGCGGTCCGCCACGCGCGCGATGCGGCCGCCGGTGGGCGTCTCCTCGCCAGTGTCGACGCATTCGATCTCGAGGCCTTCGGGCAGGCCGTCCTTGCGGACAAACTCCTCGATCAGGTCGCCGCGGTGGCCGAGGCAGAGCACGAAGCGGCCGAAGCCCTGCTCCGCGTAGATGCGGATGACGTGCCAGAGGATCGGACGGCCGCCGATCTCGACGAGTGGCTTCGGGATCGTCTGGGTCGCTTCCCGCAGCCGTGTGCCACGGCCGCCGCAGAGGATGACGACGGGCTCGTCCATCGAGCGGAACGCTACCCGGGTGTGCAGGTCGCGCGGCTGCGGTCGAGCAGCCGGCCGGACGGGGCGCGGAACTCGAGCAGCGCGCGTCCGGGCCTCAGGACCATGCGGAGAGCGCCGTCCACGTCGTCCCTGCCCCAGGCCAACGAGGGCACGCCGCTGTGGAGCGCGTAGCGGCCGCGGCCGCCCGCGCCGACCACGTACTGGGTGAGGCCGCGGTGCGGTCGGTGGCGCTGGAGGTTGTGGTCGTGCCCGGACAGGACGATGCTTGCGCGCCCCGCGAGCCGGCTCCAGAACGGGTTCAGGTCGGCCGCCCCGCCGTAGGCGCCGGCGCTGAAGCGCGGCCGGTGCATCATCGCGATGCGACAGGTGCCGGTTGCTCCTTCGAGGGTCTGCTCGAGCCAGCGAATCTGGCGCGAGTCGGGGCCGTGGGGCTCCTGCGAGTTGAGGACGAGGAGCTCCCAGCCCGCGATGCTGACCTTCGACCAGCGCGGCTGGCCCTGCCCCTTGCGCGCGCGCCAGTAGGGGTAGTAGCCGCTGTAGCGGTTGCCCCACTCGTGATTCCCGATCGTCGGGATCGTGATGTGCGCGAGCCGCCCGAAGCGCGGGTGGTACTCGCGGCGGAACTCCGCGCGGGTGCCGGTCTCGTAGACGTCGCCGAGGTAGAGGAAGCGGTCCGGGTCGGCGCGGCGGATGAGCGCCGCGACGCGGTTGGCGGCGCGGCCGGGCGTGGCGGCGTCACCGACGGCCCAGACCACGGCACGCTCGTCCGCGTTCTGGGCGGGCGCGCTGCCGGCCCATGCCGCGCCGAGCGCGAGCAGGAGTGCGATCACGACGCGCTTCATGGCAGCGTGAAGATGCCGTCGCTCACCGGGCGCTCCCCGGTCCGGTCGGAGGGACGGTTCACGAGCTCGCCTCGCACGGTCATGGTGGTCGAGCCGCCGCCGTCGAGGTTGAGCGCGTCCGTCGCGCCCAGGGACAGCATGTAGCGCGCCGCCTCGGCCAGCGTCATGCCGACGCTCCAACCCGGGCGGCGGCCGTCAACAGTCACAAGCAGGAGCGTCCTGTCGGCGCGCACGCCCCCGAGGGTACGCGGCTGGCGGCCGGCCACGAAGCTGCGAAAGAACGCCGGCGCCTGCGGGGGCGCGAAGCCCTCAGCGGTGGCGCTCACCGCCACGCGCCCGGCGCGCACGAGCAGCGGCCCGCCGCCGACCACGAGCCGCGGATCGGCGCCGGGCGGGGCGACTCCGCCCGGGGGCGGCAGGACCGACGGCGTCACGGGCAGCGAGCGCCCGGCCGCCGTCAGGCGGAGCGCGACGGTCGAGCGGCTGCGCGGGAGCGCCGCGTCGCGCAGGAAGCGGGCGGCGTCGCCCGTCCCCGTGAGGAGCAGCCCGTCGCTCGGGACCGGGCCGCTCCCCGGCGGGCGCAGCTCGGCCACCGTGCCGCCGCGGAGCACCGCCTCCACCCCGCCCTCGGCGGGCGGCCGCGCGCCGTAGCGCGGCGAGAGCAGCACCAGCTCGCTCGCGTCGGTGCAGGTGAGGGCGGCGTTGGGGCGCGCGGTCGGGCTGTCGCCGCCGCGCCCGCCGCAGGCCGGGATGAGGCCGCGCGTGCGGTCCAGCCCGTCGAGCTGGCGGCTGAGCCCGTTCACGGAGATGCGGCCGCGAAAGCGGAGCGGCGCGATGGAGGCCCCGCCGGCGTCGAGGATCAGCGCCGAACGGCCGTCCACCGGCTCGCTCAGGAGCTGGCCGTTCAGCGCGAGCACTCCGACGGGGTCGCCGCTTTGGGCGAAGTAGCCGCCGTTCACGCCCGCCACGGCACCCACCCTGCGTCCCATGGTGCTCACGCGCTCGCGGCGCGCCACCTTCTCGTTCGAGAGGACGCCCCGAACACGCGCGGGGTCGAGCTCGAGCACGTTGATGCGCACCGGGCCGGGGCTCCTCACCACGGTCGTCCATTGGACACCCGGCGCGACCTCGATGGCCGCGGCGGGCGCCGGCGCGGCGGCCACCGCGAGCGCGATCAGGATGGAGATTCGTCCCCGCACACCGGACAGGCTAGGTTGCCCGCATGATCCTGTACGACCATCCTGCGTCCGGGAACTGCATGAAGGCGCGCATCCTGCTGCGGCAGCTGGAGCTGCCCTTCGAGCGCGTGACGGTCGACCTGTTCAGCGGGGAGACGCGCCAGCCGGAGCATTTCGCGCGCAACCCCGACGGCCGCGTCCCGGTGCTGGAGCTCGACTCGGGCCACATGATTCCCGAGTCCGGCGCGATCCTCGCGCACCTCGCCGAGGGCACCCCCTACCTGCCGGCCGAGGGCCTGCCGCGCACGCGCGTGTTCCAGTGGATGCTGTTCGAGCAGGGCCGGATCGAGGCGGAGTTGGCCTTCGCGCGCTTCCTGAAGCTGTCGGGGCGCGCGGAGCGCTACCCCGAGGTGCACAAGAACCGACTCGCGCGCGGGATCGACGCGCTCGAGGCACTCGAGCGAGGGCTATCGGACGGGCGCGAGTTCGTGGCGGGCGGCTACTCGATCGCCGACATCGCTCTATACGCGTACGTGCACTGCGCGGACGACGCCGGCGCGGACCTCGTCGAGCACGAGCGGATCCGCGACTGGATCGGGCGCGTGGAGGCTCAGCCTCGCTTCGAGAACGACCTCGAGCCGCTCCCGCCGCACGCGAACACGCGGCCTACCTGAACGGCAGCTGCCCGTCCATCCCCGAGAGCTCGAAGACACGCTGGACGGCGGGCGGACCCTGCTCGAGCTCGAACACGAAGCCGTCGCGCGACGAGTCCTCCGCCCATCTCGCCACCAGGTGGAGCCCGGTGGAGTCCATGAACGAGAGCCCGCGCAGGTCGAGCACCAGTTTGTCGGCGCCCGCGCTGCGGGCGCGACGGAGCTCCGCCTCCACCGCGCCGACGGTGGCCATGTCAAGCTCGCCACGAGGAGAGACGACGACGGCATCGCCATCGGTGCTCGCCGTGCAGCTGAATGGTTCGATGTGCTGAGGCAACACCTGTCCTCCAATCGATTAGGAGTGAAGAACAAGCACGACGCCTCAGAAACACCGTGCCCCGTTCCTTGCGAGTCCGTGACTGAGATCCCCTTCGAAGACCTCAGCCGGAACGCGATCCTAGCGTCAACTTTCGGGCAAGCCAAGCCCTTGCGCGCCGCTTTTGCTCACCCTCGATGACGGGTGCCGTACGCTGGACTCGTGAGGCTCGCTCGCGGTGCTGTGGCGTCGCTGACCCTCGTCCTGCTCGTGGCTGCCCCCGGCGCGGCCTCGGCGGCCGGCGAGCCGCGCTCGTACCACGGGACGCTCCAGGTCGACCAGGTGCCCGTGAAGGCCTCGCTGCCAACAGGCGCGTCATCGATGAGCTACCGCTTTCACGCGCTCTACAGGCTCGGCGCCCGCAGGGTGCGCCCATTCCGCCCAACGCGGGGCGGGCAGTATCCGCTCATAGGCCGCGGCAACCAGACCTTCGCCTACAGGGCCGACCTCCACATGCAGAGCGCGCACACGGACTGGGGCAACGTGGCGGACTGGCATGGCTCGGGCAAGTGGACGAAGCACAGCGGCAACATCGCCCTGCTGAACCTGTTCGGGCACCGCTTCTCAGTGAAGGTGGACCTCGGTCGCCCGCCCGCGACGATCCCCCTCTCCGTGAACAGCCGGGAAACCGACCTCTTCTCGGACGAATACATGACCTGCCTGTCGCACTTCGGGCAATCGGGCTCCACGATCTCGGTCGACGACCCCTGTGAGGAGAGGACCCAGACCTTCACCGTTCCGGTGCGGACGAGGGTGAACCCGTACCAGCTGTTCAGCGAGGGGAACCCCATCTCCGGCACCTGCACGGGCCCGCGGGTGACCATCAGGGACTTCAACGGCTTCTGCGGCCGGACCAAGCCGGACGGACGCATCCACGCGACCCACAGCACCGTGTGGGGCGACTATCCCGTCGACTACCCGTTCCGCCCCTGGGAGGACGTGCCGGCCGCGGAAGACGCCCAGGCGGCCGCCGGACTCTTCTACGGCGCGGGAAACTGGTCCACCTTCGCAGTCCGCACGACGTACCGGATCAACCTGACGCCCGGCTGACACCGGGGCTTCACACGGCGCCGGCGGCCCTCGCCTGCTCGAACGCGTTCACCAGCTTGTCGGTGTTGGCCGCCTTCGGCGCCTCCACCTTGAACGACTCGCCCCGGACGGTGAGGGTGATTGGCTTCGTCAGCACGCCCTTGCCCACCTCGATCGAGTCCACCTCGGCGATCGGGATGTCGCTGAGCAGCTCCTTCGCCTTCACCGTCACCGCTCCGCCGGCCTTGAAGATCAGCAGTCGGCTCGGGGTGATCGCGAGTGCCATCTTGCTCGAGAGCTCCACCGCATCCCCGGCTGGCGCGTCCCCAGCGTCGTGGTCGCGTCCCTGGTGGTCACGAATGGCGCCAACCACCGCTGCGCCGGCGACGCCACCGCCCACGAGCGCTCGCATCATCCCCTTGCCGAGGACGATCGTCACGTTGAGAAGCTCCTCCCCGGGTTGAAGGTGGGGCTCAACGCTCTTCTTCATCGCCTTGTCTAGCAATGCCAGCCTTTCGGGTCGCGGTCAAGCGACGCTACCTAGCCGACGCCCTCGCGTAAAGGTGGCCGATGGCTCCTGCCGGCCAATTGGCGGCTTGGGCAGAGCTCTCCTACTCTGGGAAGGTGAAACTCGCTGGGCCCCTGGTCGGGGTCGCCATATGCGCTGCCTTGACGTTGGTGGCATCGGTCGCCCGCGCCGACGAGGCCGCCTCCCTATTCGATCCGACCACCGTGGTCGAGATCGATCTCGACCTGCCGGAAGCCTCCCGCGACGCTCTGGCAAGTGATCCAGGCGAGTACGTCGACGCAACCTTCTCGCTCACCGGTCCGGATGGCAGCTACGGCCCCCTGGCGATCGGCGCGCGCCTCAAGGGCTCAGCCTCGTTCAGGCCCCTATCGGGCAAGGCCGCGTTCAAACTGAAGCTCGGACATACCGTGAAGGGCCAGCGAATCCTCGGGTTGAAGACGCTCACGCTGAACAACATGGTGCAGGACCCGTCGATGCTGCACGAAGCGCTCGCCTACGAGGTGTTTCGCGCGGCCGGCGTTGCCGCGCCGCGCACCGGCTACGCGTACCTGCGCGTGAACGGGGACGACTACGGCGTCTATCTGAACGTCGAGACGCCCGACGCCGTGTCCCTCCCCCGATGGTTCACCTCGACCGGTCATCTCTACGAGGGCGAGCATGTCGATCTCGCACCCGGCGCCGCTGAGGACTTCGAGGTGGACGAGGGAAGCGAGTCTGACCGCGCCGACCTCGAGGGCCTGATCGCAGCTGTCGACGATTCAGCCGACGGGTGGAGCGAGCGCATAGCGCCGGTGGCCGACCTCGACCAGATGACCCGCATGTGGGCCGTCGAGAAGTACATCGGCCACTGGGACGGCTACGTCGGCAACGTCAACAACTTCTACCTCCACAGCGACACGGCCGGTCGCTTCTCGATGCTCCCGTGGGGGACCGACCAGACCTGGTTTCGACGCCTGCCGTTCGGCGGCGACGCAGTCGAAGGCCGCATGTTCACAAGGTGCTTGGCTGATTCGAGCTGCCAGGCCATGTACCGCACGGCGCTGGACGACGTCCGGGCGAGCGCCGCTGGGCTCCACCTCGAGGAGCGGATCACGAGCATCGCGGAGATGCTGGACCCGTGGCAGGTCGCCGATCCGCGCCGTGAGTTCTCGCTCGCGCAGATCGAGGCGGCCGTGGCGGGCACGTCGGAGTTCGTTCGCACGCGGCCATTCGACACGAACTGGCTGTATCCGCCGCCTGAGGAGGCTCCTGACCCGACCCCGCCAGCGGCCCCGGCACCGCTGGTATCGAGCGCCCTCGCCGCGCTCGGTCCATGGGTCCGCGCCACGGCAGATCGGGTACGGACGCTGGTGGGGCGCCAGGGACGCCGTGGGTTGGCGAACGGCTTCAGCCACATGCTCTCGCCCGACCGGGGCGGAGTCGCGATCGAGGAGGTCTTCGCGCTGCCTCGCGGGGCGGAGGGTCGGACGAGCTCGGGTGCCCGTCGGCGGGTGATCGTGGCGCGGGGAGCCAAGCGCTTCCGCGCTTCCGGCCGGCGCCGGATCTACGTCCGGCCGACCGAGGCGGCCAAGCACGCCCTGCGCGGTCGCGCGAGTCTCAGGCTGGTTGTGCGCATCAGCTTCGACCCCCTCGGAAGCGAAGGGCCGACGCGCAGATCAGCCACGCTCCCGCTCGAACGTGTCACCAAGTTGTTACACAACTGAGTTCCGCCCTCTCACGGCGAGCGCCAGTTTCCGGGCATGCGCAACTCAGGAGACAAGCCCATCGACATCACGGTCCCCGGCAGCCCGGCGGACCCCCGCGGAGCTACCCCGACCATCCCCGGCGTCCGCGTTCACCGCGTGCCCGCCCTGCACCCCGACGATGTCACGGTGCTCGACGGGATCCCCGTCACGAGCGTCTCGCGGACGCTCGTCGACCTGGCCGAGGTCCTGCCGCGCGACGAGCTGCGCGAGGTCTTCGCGAATGCAAGGGCGAAGGGGCTGTTGGACATGGAGGCCGTGGAGGCGTCCTACGCGCGGGTGGAGTGGCGCCCCTCGCTGCGGATGCTGCGCGAAGTGATGGACGAGTTCGCCGCGTAACGCCGGCGTAACTCTGCCTTCAGTGGGCCGGCCTGGATTCGAACCAGGGACCGACGGATTATGAGTCTTCTTCTACACGGGCGCGAACTCCCAGCTATCGCTACGGAAAGTTTCGAGTAGCGGGGAGAACGCCGCATCCGCGACCGACCGCGACGGACCGGCTTCGACCGGCTCGGACCCCGGCGCCGGGGTCCCTACGGGGTCCGGCCGCGCGACCACACGCCTGAGAAGGTCGCAGGGCTAGGCCGGGTCCATTCGCATCCCGCCTCAGCCCGCCGCGTGGGGAGGTTCTCCACGATGAGGACGGGCGACCGGCGCACAAGGCGCTAACCACCTCAGCCCCGTAGCCAACTTGGGTTGAACCCTCCCCGCCGGTCGAGGCCGTAGCCTCAGCTTTGATGAATCTGCGTGAAGCACTTGACCTCTGTAGCGACGCCCACGCCGACGAGTGGGTTGAGATGCCAAGCGGCGGCTGGGGCCGACCGGCATCGACATTTCTCGCCGGCTTGTTCGATCCCGGCGCGAGCGAGCCTGACTTACGCCCGTTGGTCGGCCACTCGATTGCCGTCTATGAGCCCGACGCTCGGCTATCGATGGTGTGGCCCGTGCCCGACGAAGCCGAGCACGAACGGCTCCGGGGAGAGCAGATGCCGGAGTGGGCCGAGGCGGACACGCATGAGTGGAGCCACGCGCGGGACGGGTGGGTGATGATCCTCCTCGGCGGAGCGCCCATCTGGCAAGCGCGCCAGTGGTACCTCGATTGGGGTTCGGGGATCGGGGGCTACGTCGCGGACTTCCAGCCACGGTTCGGAGGCAAGGCCGAGGAGGGCAGGCCACAGATCGAAGCGTGGGAGATCTCAGAGTGGGAGGTCCGCCTCGCGCGTCTCATCAACTCCTTCTCCGCAACCGGCGACTTCTTCCAGTTCGACTTGACGGACCGTGTTGTGCCTTCGCCTTCGCGGCTCCACCCGGCGGACGCGGCTCGCGGCGGCTACTAACCCCGCTCGGCTAAAGCTCCCTGACCTTGACCGTGAAGGCGCCTTCGGCGGGGCGCTCGTTAGGTCCGTACTTCGCATCCCAGACGCGCCACGCGCCTTCTATCGCCGCTGTTTGATCAGTCGCCTCTTGAGTGGTGACGACCGAACGAACCTCGGGCGTAGGTTGGTTTGGGGCGAGAGGTCCCGGCGATACGTCGGATTGGAAAAGCTGGATTTCGTAGCGCGGCATCGACCGTCGAGCCTACACCGGGCTACGCGCAGCCCTACACAGTCAGTTTGTCCAGTAATTCGCAGGCGGCGCGTCGAGTGGCCACGCCAGCTTGAGCAGCGTCTTCAGCCGGACCCCGCGTTCAAGCCGGACTGTGAAACGGCGCGGGACCCCACCGGGACCCCCCTGCCCCGAGGGTGCCGCTACCCCGGCGAGCACGTTGGTGGTCCTCGATGGCGGGCGTTACTCAGGCCAGAGGTCGTCTGGTGTGAGGTAGTCCCGGAGGAACTGAGTAAAGGTGCGTGCCTCTGACAGGCCAAGCATGTGGCTTTGGCGTCCCATGCGCCGGACCGCATACGTCACATACAGGTAGTGGCGGGCGCGGGTGAGCGAGACGTACAGGAGCCTTCGTTGTTCATCCAGCTCCCGCTCATCTTCCGGCGTGCCTGGAATTAGTTCATCGTCACAGGCAGCGACGATCACTGCGTCAGCCGTCAATCCCTTCGCCGAATGCATCGTCATGATGCGGACGCGGTCGGCTTCCGGCTCCTCGGTCACGCCTTCCATCGCCGAGCGCGACCCGTGAAGTGCCTTCTCCATGTCCGAAAGGGACGGTTCGTCTTCGTCCGAGACGACCGACTCCAGCAATTCCGTGACGGCCTCGCGACCATCGTCTGAGTCGATGCCCAACGCGTCCAGCAGCTGCGCCAGAGCCGGTGAGGCGTCCTGTTCGAATAGTGGTTGCAGCTGATCCAGCAGGTTCTCGATCTCGCGGATCTCTTCTGCGAGTCGGTTCCTAAGGCGACTCTCCAGAACGTCAGGCTCGTCCGCGATGAGGGTCAGGGTCTCGTGATAGCGCTGCCGTCGCTCGGCGGCGAGCTTGTAAGCAGCAAAGAGCGTTCCGGCTCCGATTCCGTTGGCGCGGAGCTCAAGCAGTTCGCGCCATGCCAGACCATCAGATGGTTCGCGCAATAGTCGAAGGATGCAGGTGAGTGCACGGAGATCAGGCTCATCGAGGATCGCGAAAGGGTCGGTTGGGATTTCGACTTCAATACCGACGCCCGCGAGCGCTTCGCGTATCGGGTCCGAGTAGACGCGCTGCGGATCACTGCGCAACAAGATCAGGACTCGCCGCAGTTCGACATCGTGCTGATCCCTCAGCTCGGCGCATAACTCGGCAATCCCGTGAGCCTCGTCCGTGATGTTCCTGAAGCGATAAGCCGCGACTGTTCCGTCACCGGCGTCGCCCCGCGGTCGAAGATTCTTTGGGATTCGCTGGAGGTCCTGCTCCGCTACCGCGAGCGCTAGACGCAGGATCTCGCGGTCGCACCGGTGGCATTCTTCTAGCTCACCCTCCTCTGCACCCGGATATGACGCGTTGAACTCTCTGAGACCGAGTGGGAAGGCGTTTCTGAACCCATAGATGCTCTGGTCATCGTCCCCCGCGACAAAAAGTCGGCGGCCGTCGCCGACGACCTGTCGGGTGACTTCGATCTCGCACCGGTTCAAGTCCTGGTACTCGTCCACGACGATGTTGGAGAAGTTCCGCTCAAGCTCGAACTCGGGATCTTCGTCCAGTGCCTTCTTGACCGAGTAAACGAGTTCGGCGCGCAGCGTGTAGCCATAGACGCTTCTCTGCTGCCGCCATGCTGCAAGGAACCGTGGATTCGGAAACTGTCGTTCCCATTCATCCTCGTCCGCTGCGAGTGTCTCCCAATCACTAGACAGGTTCGCGAACTCTCGCCGAACTTGCCGAACGCGGAGGCCGGTTAGTTCCTTCAACTCCTCTTGGATGACGTGTCGCTCGTCGTAGTCATCCGCGATCCGAATTGGCCGGGGCAGATTCGGCGCTCCGCGATTCCGGAGAAGCTGGCGAAGCGCGAACGCATGTAACGTCGAAACCGCTGGGCGATCCCCGATCTCCTCGCCGAGCAATGACTCCAGTCGCTCCCGGAGTTCTCGCGCCGCCGCTCGTGAGAATGTCAGTGCCAAGATGCTTCCCGGTTCGACGTTCTCTTCCTCGATGAGGTAAGCAACCCGCCTCGTCATGACACGGGTCTTTCCAGTGCCGGGCCCCGCAACGAGCCGCAGACGATCTGCGGCATGGGAGGCGTAGGCCGCCTGCTCAGCACTGAGGTCGTCGCCCCACGCCACGATCGCAGTCTATGGACAGTAATCCCCGAGTGCTAGTCCGACCTCCCGGGGTCCGTTCGGGGTCCGCGCGCTCGACGGGTCGCTCGGCACCCGAGCGATCTCAGAGATTGCTGGGCTTTTGAGGTGGGCCGGCCTGGATTCGAACCAGGGACCGACGGATTATGAGTCCGCTGCTCTAACCAACTGAGCTACCGGCCCGTGGCGCGCAGCCTACGCGCTCGGATGGCTACGGACATTCGTCCAACTCGCCTCGTGGGGCCTAAATCGCGCTCATTTTCGGCTTGGGGACGCCGATAGGACATGTAGCGACTTATGCGCCGTTCATTTCCGCTTTCACGAGTCCTGACCCTTGCCGCAATCGCGGTGGTGGTCGTCTGCGCCGCTCCGGGCCTGGCGAAGCAGGAGAAGCCCGGTCCGTACGCGGTCCTCATGGACGCGAGCGGGAATATGCAGATCACCAATTCGCTCGACGGACAGGCGATCTTCCAGTTCACCGGGCTCGCTCCCGGCAAGTCGGTCAGCGGGACGGTACACCTCGCCAACAGCGGTCTCAAAGCGGGCGACCTCGGCCTCGAGCAGCTCGACGTCCACGATCAGCCCGGCGCCAACGGGGGCACGCTCTCGGACGCCGTCCAGCTCGAGATCACGGACACCTCCGGCGGTAACTCGATCCCCATCTTCGCGGGCCCGCTCAGCGGGCTGGGCTCGCAGGCGGTAGGCGCCGTCGGCCCCGGGCAGCTCCGTATGTTCCGCTTCCGCGCCTGGATGCCGGACACCGGCACCCCGCCCAGCGCGACCGGTGGTGACAACGCCTACGCGGGCTCCGCCCTCACCATGCGCTACGCCTGGACCGCCCGCGAGGGCGGGCCGATTGGCGGGAGCGAAGGCGAGAACGGCAACGGCGGGAAGGGCGGCAACGGCAACGGCGGCTCGAACGGGAAGCCACCGATCACCGAGACGCGGCCGACGATGAGCTACCGCGTGAACGCACGCAGGCTCCTGTCGCGCGGCTGGCTCGACGTGGTCGCGCGCTGTAACCGGGGCTGCTCGCTGATCGTCTCGGCCACGGCGCCGAAGAAGACGCACGTCAAGATTCGCCAGCGGGTCGCGACGCTGCCGCTCCCCAACAAGGCGGCGCGGATCCGGCTTAAGCTGACCCGCGCGAACCGCACAAAGCTTGCACGGGCCCTGCGGAAGAACCCCAGGCTGGTCCTGCGAGTGAAGGTGAAGCTCGTGGCCGCCGGCTCGGGCGAGACGACCGCTCACGGCAAGAAGGTCACCGTGAAACGGCCCAAGCGCCGCTAGCCGGTGGGCGTCAGGCGCTAGCCGGCGCTCTTCGCCTTGGCGATCGCCTGGTCGAGCTCGCGCTCGGAGAACGCGCCCTCGATGCGGGTCGAGACCTTGCCCGAGCGGTCGAACACGAACAGCCACGGCTCGCTCGCCAGGTGGAACGCCACCATCTGCGGGCGGATGCCGCGGTCCATGCGGTTGTCGCGGAAGATCTCCATGTGGATGAAGGCGACGTCCTTGCTCTCGGGCTTCGCCTTCACCTGCTCGGCGACGTCGACGACCGGGCCGCAGACGCGGCTCTGACACAGCTGCGGCGTGGCGAACAGGAGCACGACCGGCTTCTTGCCGACCACGTCCGCGAAGTCGTCCGAGTGCATCGACGACGGCGGCAGGCGCGTGTCGATCGAGGCGATGTCGCCGCCAACGCTCGCCGCGGTGGGAGTGTGGATGCGCGGCGCGGTCCCGCCGACCGACGGAATCGAGTCCTTCGCCGAGTCCTTCACGACCAGGCCCGGCGCCGCGGGCGACGCCACCACGAGCTTCCCGCCCTGCTTCGCGATGCCGATGAACTCGTAGCGCCCCGGCTTCTCGAACGGGATCTCCACCGTGTAGATCGACTTGGCGGAGTCCGGGTCGCTGGCCGTCTGCCTGCTCTGGAACTGCGGCCTGACGGCGAGCGACTCGTAGCGCGCCAGATACGGGCCCTGCGCCGGGCCGCCGCCCAGAGCCGCCACGTAGACGGCCACGCTAGCGTCGGTGATCTGAGAGCGGTCCTGCTTGAAGAGCGCGAAGCCGACCCGCTGGGTGCCGGTGCGGAACTCCTGGCCCGACGGGGCGAGCACGGGGCCGCCGCCGAGGCCCGACATCAGCTCCTGCAGCGGCTTGCCGTTCGGCTTGGGGAAGTCCTGCGCGCGCGCCGGCGGCGGCGCCTTCTGGTCGCCCGAGCCGGAGTCGCCCCCGCAGCCGCCGGCCACAAGGGCCGCGATCGCCAGCACTGCCACACGCATCTTCACCCGACGGGAGGCTAGAGAAGTGAAATAGAGTCCTCGCGCCAATGGACCGCGCGGCGCTCATCACAGGAGGATCCAGCGGCATCGGCCTGGCAATCGCCCGGGCGCTGGGTGAGGATGGCTACAGGCTGACGATCTCGGCCCGCCGGCCCGACAAGCTCGAGGCCGCCGCGCAGGAGCTCCGCGACGCCGGGTTCGACGCGGAGCCCGTGCCGGCCAACATGGCCGACGAGGAGGAGATCAAGAAGCTCGTCGCGGCCCACCGGGAGCGCTGCGGCCGGCTCGACGTGGTGATCAACAACGCGGGCATCGGGATCGGCGGCGCGGTGGCGGACGCCGATACGAAGAAGCTCGATCTGCAGCTCGACGTGAACCTGCGCGCCGTCTACCTGCTCGCCCGCGAGACGATCCCGCTGCTGAAGGAGGCCGGCGCCGAGCACGGCAAGGCGCTGATGGCCAACACCGCCTCGATCGCCGGCAAGCACGGCCAGGGCTGGCTGGCGGCCTACTCGGCCACGAAGTTCGGCGTGGTGGGCCTGAGCCAGGCGCTCCACAAGGAGCTCTCCAAGGATGGGATCCAGGTCACGGCCATCTGCCCGGGCTTCGTGGCGACGGCGATGACCGACTGGGTCGAGGGTCAGGTGCCGAAGGACGAGATGATCCAGCCGGAGGACATCGCCGAGGCGATCCGCTTCCTGCTCAGGACGTCACGTAACTGCGTGGTTCCGGAGATCCAGTTCGTTCGTCCGGGCGATTCAGAGATCTGATCACCGCGAGCTCGGCGACGGCGCGCTCGTACTCGTCGAAGCGCCGGAAGACGCGCAGCCTGCGCGTGCGAAGCGCCTGAGCCTCGCGGGCAACGTCGGCGAGGTTCGGCAGCTCGTCGAGTGCGATGCTCGCCTCGAGCATCGTCCTGAGCGTGGTGAGCTCGCGGCCGGACGCCGGACGCGCGCGCCGGCGGCGCGCGCCGGTGTAGCCGTCCCACGCGCGGGCGAAGCTGGCGAGGCTTGTGCGGCCGCCGTTTCGGTGCGCGGCGAGCATCGGGCAGACGCCGCCGTCGCGGTTGGTGTAGGCGCCCACGATGATGCGGCTCGACTCCACGCCGTCGAGCATCGCGCGGCGCGTCTGCAGCGGGAGGCAGTCGATGGCGATGCGGAGATCGCGAGCTGGGCGGCTGCGAGCGATGCCCGACTTATTAGGCTCCTCCGCGTCCTGAGGCAAGCGAAGAACGGAGACTTGCAGTGCGGCTCGGCGTGAACATCGGCTACTGGGGCCTAGGCATGACGGCCGCCGACCAGCTCGAGCTGGTTCAGGAGGCCGAGGCCGCGGGCTACGACTCCGCTTGGGCTGCCGAGGCGTACGGCTCGGATGCCGCGACCGTGCTCGCCTGGCTCGCGGCGCAGACCTCGCGCATCAAGATCGGCTCCGCGATCTTCCAGATGCCCGCCCGCTCGCCTGCGATGACGGCCATGACCGCCGCCACGCTCGACCAGCTCTCCGGCGGGCGCATGCTGCTCGGCATCGGCAGCTCGGGGCCTCAGGTGGCCGAGGGCTGGCACGGGCAACGCTTCGGGAAGCAGCTCGCCCGCACCCGCGAGTACGTGGAGATCCTTCGCAAGGCGCTGGCGCGCGAGCGGCTCGAGTACGACGGCGAGACCTACCAGCTGCCCCTGCCGGACGGGCCCGGCAAGGCGCTGAAGCTGACGATCGCGCCGGTCCAGGAGCGGATCCCCATCTACCTGGCGGCGATCGGCCCGAAGAACACGGCCCTCGCCGGGGAGATCGCCGACGGGTGGATCCCGACGCTCTTCTCCCCCGAGCACGTGGCCGAATCGCGTGCCCTGCTCCGAGAAGGCGCGGCGCGGGCCGGGCGCTCGCTGGATGGCTTCGACATCGCGCCGACCG
>JAXDIL010000130.1:0-12950 GCA_034664005.1 Thermoleophilaceae bacterium
CGGCGATGAACGGCGTGGCGATCACGACGAGCAGCGACGTCGTGAAGTTCGCCCAGACGAGCAGCGGCATGCGCCAGAACGTCATGCCGGGCGCCCGCATGGTGATGATCGTGACCAGGAAGTTCAGCGCCGTGGCCACGGATGAGGCGCCGGCGAACTGGACGCCGATCGTGAAGAACAGCTGGCCGATCGGGGCGTCGGTGGAGAGTGGGGCGTAGGCGGTCCAGCCGGTGGCGAACGAGCCGCCCGGTGCGAGGAAGGACAGCAGCATCATCAGACCGGCCACCGGCAGCATCCAGAACGAGAGCGCGTTCAGGCGCGGGAAGGCCATGTCGGGCGCGCCGAGCATGAGCGGCACGGCGAAGTTCGCAAGGCCCGCGAACGCCGGGATGATGAAGACGAAGATCATCAGCGAGGCGTGCACCGAGAACAGCCCGTTGAAGGTGTTCGGGTCCACGAACTGCGTGCCCGGCTGGGCCAGCTCCGCGCGCATCAGCATCGCCATCAGGCCGCCCGCGACGAAGAAGAAGAAGGTCGTGCAGATGTACTGGATCCCGATCACCTTGTGATCGGTGTTCACGCGGAAGTAGTCGCGCCAGGTCTTCGCGCCGTGGCCGGAGTGGTCCTCCGGGATCGTGGGGGCGCCCGAGGCCCAGCGGAACCAGTAGTCGAAGCACCCGATCCCGACCAGATAGCCGAGCGGCGCCGCGATCAGCGCGCCCACGGTGATGATCGCGTCCCAGTTGAAGAGTGGGTCCCAGCCGTAGGCGGCCCGGGCCGCGACGACGATGCCGAGGCCGAGCGCGAAGCCGACCGCCATGCCGAGAAAGGCGCGGTACCAGCCGGGTGAGAAGAGCCTTTGCGTCAACGTCATTCCTGGGCCCCCAGAAGGTACTTCACGAGTGCGTCGAGCTCAGCTTTCGAGAGCTTCGTTCCGAAGTCCTGGGGCATGATGTCGGGCTTGAAGCCTTCCTCGATCTTGGCGTTGGGGGTGACGATCGACTCCCTGATGAAGGCCGCGTTCGCATTCTTCAGCTTCCCGAGGTCCGGGCCCACCTTGGCGGTGGCGCCCGCCGCCGCGAGCGTATGGCAGCCCGAGCAGCCCATCGAGGTGAAGAGCTGCTCGCCCTGCGCCCCGCCGGCCGGCGCTTCGCCGCCCCCACCGCCGCCGGCGGCCTTCTTCTGAGCGCTCACCCAGGACTGGAACTGGCTCGCGGGCAGCACGCGCACGAACTGCCGCATCGTCGCGTGTCCGAGGCCGCACAGCTCGGCGCAGACGACCTCGTAGCGCCCCGCCTTGTCGGGCGTCACGCGGATCCTCGTGGTGAGGCCCGGCACGGCGTCCGACTTCAGCCGGAACTGCGGCACCCAGAACGAGTGCAGCACGTCCTTCGAGTGGATCTTGAACTCGATCGGCCGGTCGACCGGAAGCACGAGCTCGGCGGACTGCAGCTTCTCGGACGGGTAGTCGAACGTCCAGGTGAACTGCTGCCCGGTCACGTTCACGACCATCGTGTTCGGCTGCTTCGCCTCGATGTCGCTCAGCACGATCCAGCCGTAGATCGCGAGCGCGGTGACCATCAGGAACGGGATCGTGACCCAGATCACCTCGAGCCTCGTGTTGCCGTGGATCGGGGCGCCGTCGCCCAGGTCGCCGGGCATGGCGCGGAAGCGGACGACCGAGTAGATCACGATCGTCATCACCAGCACGAAGACCGGCACGGAGCAGATCAGGAGGACGTCGTAGAGCGTGTCGATCTGGCCGGCGGAGCCCGCGGCGTTCTCCGGAAACCAGTCGATCCACAGGGTGATCGCGATGCCGACCAGCGACGCGAGCACGCCGAGTCCGATCATCCGCGCGATGGGGTGTTTCTCCCCGGCGATCCGCGGATCGGTCTCGGGTGGGCCCTTGGCCTCGTCCTCCTGAACGCGCTGCCTCTCGTCCATCGGCGCGCGAGTCTATTGGCTCGTCAAGACGGGCGGAAACTAGGCTGCGACCGATTCCCCGGCGCGCCGGTACGTCGAGGGCGAGGCGCCGTGGTGACGGCGGAAGACCTTGGCGAACTGAGCGGCCTGCCGATACCCCACCGCTCCCGCGACCGCCTGGACCGGAAGCGAGCTGTCACCGAGTAGCTGGGCGGCCCGCCTCATGCGGATCCGCTGCAGCTCGCGGCTGAACGTGGTCCCGGCGACCTCGGCCAGCGCGCGCTGCAGCTGGCGGCGGCTCGTGGCGATCTCGCGCGCCACGAGCGCGAGCGACAGATCCGGATCCCCGTGCATGCGAATGATCGCCTCGAGAGCCTCGCGGTGAAGGTCGCGACGCCGCTGGACCGTGGTTGCCCGCACTGATATGGAATACGTGCGCAAACCGGATACGGATCATCGGTTACATTGGCCACATGGAGGTCCGTACCGGCATGAGCACAGCCGTCGTGACCGTTTCCCCGGGCGTGACCCTGCACGATGCGGCCAGCTCCATGGCCGATCGCCAGGTCGGCGCCGCCGTGGTGCTCGACCCGGAACAGCCCGGCCCGGGCATCATCACCGAGCGCGACATCCTCAACTCCCTCGGTCAGGGTCAGGACCCGTCGAGCGAGCTGGTCCGGGACCACCTCTCCACCGACATCACCTTCGCGTCGCCCGAGTGGTCGCTCGAGCGGGCCGCTGAGGCGATGGTCCGCGGCGGTTTCCGCCACCTGGTCGTCGTCGACGGCGGCAACCTGGTCGGCGTCCTCTCGATGCGCGACATCGTCCGCTGCTGGGTCGCGGACGGGGCGACCTCCGAGCTCCCGAGCGACGTGCCGGGCGCCGGCTAGCCGCTCAGTGCTCGAGCGGTAGCTCTGAGATCTCGCTGCGCATGTCGCGAATCCAGCGGTACAGCACGATCACGCAGATGATCAGGCCGATGATCGCTCCGGGCGGATACAGCACGACGCCCGTGACGGCCAGCATCAGGCCGAACGCCAGCAAGATCGGCTGGTAGGACGGCCCGGGGAGGTGGATGGCCTCGCCCGGCTCGTCGGCCCCCGAGTCCGAGACGCGGACCTCGTCGGCCATCAGTAGACGAGCCCCACGACCCAGCTGAGCGCAAAGACGATCAGCGAGATCGCCCCGGCGATTAGTCCGGTGCGCAGGTTCTTGTAGGCGAGCCGACGGTCCACGGCTGGTGGTTTTAGCAGACAGGTCACGGGGGGCCCGCTCAGCGAGGAGCTGAAAGAAGCCGAGCGCCCGGACCGGCGCTCACCGGAGTAGCGCCGTCCGGCAGCTTCGCGGAGTGCGCGAACAGCGCCAGCACGGAGCCGCCGAAGCCGCCGCCCATGATGCGCGCGCCCAGCGCCCCCGCCTCGCGGCAGGCGGCGATCGCCCGCTCCACCTCGGGCACGGAGACCTCGTAGTCGTCGCGGAGGCTCGCGTGCGAGAGGTCGAGCAGCTCGGCGAGCGCGGCGGGGTCGCTCGCCTCGAGCGCCGCCACGGCCGCGTCGACGCGTTGGTTCTCGGTGATCACGTGGCGCACGCGCCGGCCGAGCGGCTCGGGGAGGCCGATGCCGTCGCTCGCGTCGCGGAGCGACTCGAGCCCGAGCAGCTCGGCCGCCCGCCGGCACTCGTCGCGGCGCTCGTTGTAGCCCGACTCGGCGAGGCTCCTCGACGCGCCCGAATCGAGCACGGCCAGTGTGTGGTCACCCAGGTCCAGCGCAACCGGCTGCCAGTCGAGCTCGCGCATGTCGATGCGCACGGCGCGTCCCTCCTCGCCGAGGAGCGAGGCGAGCTGGTCGAGCAGCCCGGTGTGCGCGCCCGCGTGCTCGCTCTCCACCCGCGAGCAGAGCCGGGCCAGCTCGGCGGGCGGCGGCGGCTCGGCTCCGGCGGCGGCGGAGAGCGCGAGCGACAGCGCCACGCAGAGCGCGGCCGACGACGACAGTCCCGACCCCTGCGGCAGGTCGCTCGCGATCTCGATGGAGCAGCCCGGCACGGGGATTCCGGCGGCGCGCAGCTCCGAGACGGTGCCGGGCACGTACGGGTCGCCGTCCGGCAGCCCGGGCGCGGAGATCGCGTCGCCGTCCTGCAAGCGGACTGTCACCGTGACCCCTCGCTCGATGGCGAAGGGCAGGCAGAGGCCGTCGTTGTAATCGGTGTGCTCGCCGATCAGGTTGACGCGTCCAGGCGCGAAAGCCCTGATTCCATGCGGATTCATGGACGCCCACCCTACGACCGCGGGGCCGTCCATGGACAGATGGCGGAGAGCGGGAAAAGCAGATCACGCATACGTTCGACACGTGATCGGCGAGCGGCGGGCGGTGCAGGCATTTCTGGGGGCGAAGCCGCTGAGCCGTGGTCCGCTCGAGGTCGAGCTGCGCCAGTCGCCGCCGACAACGGACCCGCGCTCGGGCAAGCCGCTCGGGGTGCCGCCGGTGGTCGTCCTCTGGATCGAGGAGCGTCCGGTCGCCGTCCGCGTGCGCAACGTCGTCGCCATCAGCCGCTTCCCGCCGGAGCCGCGGCTCGTCACGATGCTCGAGGGCGACTGCCTCGCCGGCGGACTTGCCGTGGAGCGCATGCCCGAGGCCGGCCTCTGGCGCCTGTTCGCCCACCCGCCGCGCCCGCGGTTGGCGATTTAGCGCCGCGCTCTCCGCGAGCCAACGACGAGCATTGAGGGTGGGTCCCCCTACGGCAGCCTCACGTGCAAGTGGTTGTCGTGGTGCGCGAGCGCCTCTACCCGTCCCGGCGGGCCGGTCAGTCCCGTGTTCGGCCCCACGAAGATCACCTGGGCGCCCGCCGCGAGGAAACGGTTCACGAGCTCCTGTGAGAGCGCGCGGTCGATCTCGGTGGCGTCGCGTGGAGCGGCCTCGCGGCCGTCGGCGCGCGGGTAGTAGATGTCCACGTCGAGGCCGTTCTGGTGACTCGCGTGTCCGATGTAGCCGTACTGCGGGCCGAAGTCGCCGCCGTGCGGGCGGCTGAGGTCGCCCACGGCGAGCCGTGGGGCGCGCGGATGGGCCGCGTGGAAGTCGTGCGCCACAACGAGCACCACGCGCACGAGCCGGTCGGTGCCCCAGCGCCGCCAGGCGCGGTTCGGCGAGCGCCGCAGCACCGGGTCCCAGGTGAAGAACGTCCGTCCCGCCACCGGCAGCCGGACACCCTCCTCCAGCGCGCCGTTCGTCTGACTACCCAGCGCCACCGACTGATGCCACTGGACGTGGAGCCCCCCGGCCGCCACGGCCAGGCCGACCGCGATCTGAGCGGCAAGTTGCATGCCGCTTCAGGTACGTAGGCGGCCGCTCCGCGGGTCCGCGCGGCTACTCGCCGGAGCTGAGCAGCACGCGGTTCCCGGACGGGTCTGTCAGGAGCACGCCCTCGTCGAGCTGGATCGGGTCGCCGCGATCGGCGGCGCGATCCGCGGCGGCGTCGCGCGACGCCTCGTCCGGGAAGACCAGCTCGTAG
This sequence comes from Thermoleophilaceae bacterium, assembly GCA_034664005.1. Lineage (GTDB taxonomy): Bacteria > Actinomycetota > Thermoleophilia > Solirubrobacterales > Thermoleophilaceae > JACVRW01. The sequence continues at coordinate 5,431 of JAXDIL010000130.1, forward strand.
CGGTCCAGGCCGAGCGCGCCCTCGGGCGGGGGCGGGGCGCCCTCGCTCTGCCACGTGTTGACGCCGAGGTGGTGGTGGTAGCCGCCCGCGGACAGGAACAGCGCGCCGGGGTATGAGCGCACCATCACGTCGAGGCCGAGCGCGCCGTTGTAGTAGCCCTCCGCGGACGGGATGTCCGCGGCGCGCAGGTGCACGTGGCCCATCGTCGTGTCGCCCGGCATGCCGGTCGTGCTCTCGGCCTGCTGCAGCTCGCCGAGGACGCTCTCGAGGTCGAGCGGGAGCGTCGCCATGCGCAGCTCGTCGCCGTCGCGGTTCCACTGGTCGCGCGGGCGGTCGCGGTAGATCTCGATCCCGTTGCCCTCGGGGTCGTTCAGGTAGAGCGCCTCGCTCACGAGGTGGTCGGACGCGCCGGTGAGCCGCCAGCCGGCCTCGGCGATGCGCCTGAGCGAGCGCGCCAGCTCGGCTCTGTCCGGCACGAGGATCGCCAGATGGAAGAGCCCGGTGCTGAAGCTCGGAGGCAGTGGCGACGTGGGCGCGGACTCGAGCTCCACGAGCGGGGCGCCGCCCTCGGGCCCGAGGCGCACGACGCCGCCGTCGCGCTCCACGTCCCTCAGTCCGATCACGCGCTCGTAGAAGGTCGCGAGCGCGTCCACGTCCGCGACCCGCAGGCGCACCTTGCCGATGGAGGTGTCCGGAGGAATCATCCCACCTCGATTTTGGCACCCGCGTAGGCGCTCAGCGCGGGCTGGCCGCCGAGGTGGGCGTAGAGGACGTTCGAGCTCTTCTCGATCTCACCCCGGCTCACCAGGTCGATCATGCCCGCCATCGACTTTCCCTCGTAGACGGGGTCGGTGATCATCCCCTCGAGCCGCCCCGCGGTCCGGATCGCCTCGAGCGTCTGCTCGTCGGGTATGCCGTAGATGCCCGCGTGGTAGCGGTCGTCGAGCACGATCTCGTCGTCGCGCAGCTCGCGGCCGAGCTCGATCAGCTCGGCGGTGCGCCGCGCGATCCGCGCCACCTGCTCGTGCGTCTCGGCCGGCCTCGCGGAGCCATCGATGCCGATCACGCGCCGGTCGCGCTCCTGCGCGGCGAAGCCCGCGACCATGCCGGCCTGCGTGCTCCCGGTGACCGAGCAGACGATCACCGTGTCGAAGAAGACGCCGAGCTCGCGCTCCTGTTCCTCGAGCTCCTGGGCCCAGCGCGCGAAGCCGAGGCCGCCCAGCTCGTGGTCCGACGCGCCCGCCGGGATCGCGTACGGCTTGCCACCCGCCGCCTCGACGTCGGCGAGCGCCTGCTCCCAGCTCTCCTTGAAGCCGATCCCGAAGCCGGCCTCCACCAGCCTGACGTCGGCACCCATGATGCGCGACAGCTGGATGTTCCCCACGCGGTCGTAGACGACGTCGGGCCAGTCCACCCAGCTCTCCTGGACGAGCACGCAGCCGAGGCCCATCCGTGCGGCCACGGCCGCGACCTGCCGGGTGTGGTTCGACTGGACTCCGCCGATCGACACGAGCGTGTCGCAACCCGTGGCGAGCGCGTCGGCCACGAGGTATTCGAGCTTGCGCGTCTTATTGCCACCAAAGGCGAGCCCGCTGTTGCAGTCGTCCCGCTTCGCCCACATGCGCGCGCCGCCCAGGTGAGCGGTGAGCCGGTCGAGCGGATGCACCGGCGACGGGCCGAACAGGAGAGACTCGCGTGGGAAGGAGTCGAGGTTCATTGGCGGATTCTCTTGAATGTGAGCGATGACTGAGCCCACGGTCGACGACCTGCCCGCGGAAGCCGACGCGCTCGAGGTGATCGACTTCCAGCTCGGCGGCATCGGCGACGGCGAGATGCGCGAGCCGCACCGGCACGCCTACCACGAGCTGATCTGGGTGCGGGAGGGCCGGGGGAGGCACCTGATCGACGGCGAGCCGGTCGAGTTCGGCCCGCGCACGCTCACCCTGATCGCCAAGGGCCAGGTGCACCAGTTCGAGCGCGCCGAGGGCATCAGCGGCGTGGTGGTGCGCTTCGACGACGAGTGGCTCAGCGGCGGCCTGGCCGAGGAGTTCGGCCGGCGCTGGCTGTTCACGAGCCAGGGCTGCACGTCGCTGAGCCCGCCCGAGGACGAGGCGGAGCGCTTCGACGCGCTGCTCGGGCTGCTGCGCGTGGAGGTGGAGCGCCCGCCGACGCGCGAGTCGGCCGAGCTGCGGCGCCACCTGCTGTCGGCCGCGCTCCTGTGGGCGCAGCGCTGGCGCGAGGCTCAGCTGGAGGAGAGCGGCGCCACGCGCGCCGACGTCCAGCTCCACCAGCACTTCCTGGAGGCGCTCGAGCGCGACTTCGCGACCGACCACGACGCGGGCCACTACGCCGACGCCCTCAACGTGACTGCCGGCACGCTGTCCCGGACACTCACGAAGCTGACCGGAAGGACCACCAAGCAGCTGATCCTCGAGCGCGTGATGCTGGAGGCCGTGCGCCTGCTCCGCTTCAGCGACCTGTCGATCAAGGAGGTAGCGGCGCGGCTCGGCTTCAGCGACCAGTTCGCGTTCAGCAAGGCCTTCAAGCGCCAGCGCGGTGAGGCGCCGCTGGACCTGCGGAGCCGCTCCTAGGCGTAGGAGCGGCCCCGCGGCCTCCTGACTACGACTCCTTGATCTCGTGATTCGCGAGGAACAGCTCCGAGGGGTCCCACTCCGTGCGCAGGGCGCGGAGCAGGCGGAACGTGTCCTCGTCGTAGAACAGGCGCGCGTCCGCCGACCTCTCCTCGAAGTTGGCGTAGCGCATGCCCGCGTCCCAGGTCGCCAGCGCGCGTGCGACGCCGTCGGCCTGGCCCGCGATCGCCTCGCGGGCCTCGGGCGCCATCACAGCGCCGACCGCGAACATGACGTAGTCGCCCGGGAGCGTGGCCCGCGCGCCCGCGCCCTCGGGGCGGCGCGCCAGTGCGCCGCCCATCGAGCGCAGCTCGACGGACACGAGCTCCGAGCCCGAGCCGGGCCCGGCGGCGTCGAGGAACGCGTCGATCGTGGCGTCGGTCGCGTCCGCGACGATCCGCGAGGACGTCTCGGCCGGGACCGGGTCCTCCGGGTCCATCGCGAGATGCCCGAGCGCGGCGGGCGCGACCATCCCGAACGTGTTCATGTCCGGGCCGAGCTCGAGGACCGGTCGGAGCAGGTCCGCGCCGTCCGCCTCATTGCCCAGGTAGGCCGCCTGCACGACCGTGAACGACTTGCCGGCCAGGAACTCGGGCAGCTCCGGGATGGGCGGGAACTGGTAGACCCGCGCGACCGTGGTGATCTCGTCCGGGAGACCCCCAGCCACGAGCTCGTGCCAGGTGTGCATGACCTCCGAGGCCCGCTCATAGGGGAAGAAGAGCGCGCCTGCGTAGACCTCGGGCGCCTCGAACAGGTCGAACTCGAGCGCGGTCACGACGCCGTAGTTGCCGCCGCCGCCGCGAATCGCCCAGAACAGGTCCGTCTCGTTGTCGTGGTCGATGCGGCGCAGCTCGCCGTCGGCCGTGACGATCTCTACGGCCGTCAGCGCGTTGGTCTGGAGGCCGTGCTTGCGAGCAAGCCAGCCCATGCCGCCACCGAGCGAGTAGCCGGTGATGCCGACGGTGCGCGACGACCCGGAGAGCGGCGCGAGGCCGGCCTCGGAGGCGCGGTCGGCGACGCCGGCCCAGCGGACTCCGGAGCCAACGCGAGCGCGGCGCGCGCCCACGTCGATCCTGACCTCCTGGAGCGCGTCGGTACGGACGAGGAGAGCGTCCTCGATGCCGTCGATCGGCACGGCGTTGTGGCCGGTCGACTGCGGTGCGATGCGCAGGTCGCGCTGGGCGGCGTAGCGGATGGTCTCGGCCACGTCGTCGGCGTTCGCGACGCGGACGACGGCTGCAGGGTGCTGCTCGTGGAGGAGGTTGAAGGCCTGGGTCGCCGCGCCGAAGCCATCGTCGCCCTCGGTGAGGACCTGGCCGTGGATGCGGGACTGGAGTTCAGAGAAGCGAGTTGACTGGGAGATGAGCATGGGCCAAGCATCGGCCCTGGCCGCCCCCCTCGCATCGAGGGAGACCCCTAAAAGAGACCCCGATCTTTTGCGCAGGTACCCCTACGCCCTGCCGGGGTGCCTGATCCGCGAAGCTTGCGAGAGCTCGTTTCCGGAGATAGGAATTCCCGCGTGGTTCTCGGAGTGGATGTAGGAGGCACGAAGGTTGCTGTCGCAGCCGTCGTGGGTGTGGAGGCGACGCACGTCGCGGAGCACCCGACCGTCACCGTCAGCGCCGACGCGCTGCTCGACGGGGTGGAGCACGCGGTGCGCGACGTAATCGCCGCGGCGGGCCAGCCGGAGGCCGTCGGGGTCGGTGTCCCGTCGCAGATCGAGTTCGCGACCGGCACCGTCGAGACCAGCGTGAACATCCCGCTGGTGGGCATCCCGCTGCGCGAGGAGCTCGGCCGCCGCTTCGGCGTGCCCGTCTTCGTGGACAACGACGCTAACTGCGCCGCGCTGGCCGAGGCGCACATCGTGGGGGAGCAGAACCTCGTGATGATCACGCTCGGCACGGGCGTCGGCGGTGGCGTCGTGATCGACGGGCTCACCTTCCGCGGCGCCCAGGGACTCGGGGCGGAGCTCGGCCACATCGCCGTGAACCCGGACGGCCCGCCCTGCCCCGGCAACTGCCCGAACCGCGGCTGCCTCGAGGCCTACTGCTCCGGGCAGGCGCTGGAGCGCGACGCCACCGAGCTCGCCACCGACAAGCCGGACAGCCCGCTGGCCGCCCGCCTCGGACCGGACGGCAGGGTGGCCGGGCGCGAGGTCGTGGCCGCGGCGGACGAGGGCGACTCCGACGCGCTCCTCCTCATGGAGAACTTCGCGCGCATGCTCGGCATCGGCATCGCCAACTACATCAACGTGTTCCAGCCGACGCGGCTGGCGATCGGCGGCGGGCTCTCGCGCGCGGCGCACCTGTTCCTCGACCGGGCCGTGCGCGAGGCGGAGTCGAGGGCGCTGCCGGCGCTGTGGAAGCGCGTCTCGGTCGAGCTCGCCGAGGGGGGCGCGGACGCTGGGGTGATCGGCGCCGGATTGCTCGCGGCGCTTGAGATCGAGCGCGATCGGGATACTGAGAATGCGAAGGCCACTACCAGCAAGGGAATCGAATGACCACCACGACCGACGGCACCGTCGAGCTCTCCATCAACACCATCAGGACGCTGTCGATGGATGCCGTCGAGAAGGCGAAGTCCGGGCATCCGGGCGCGCCGATGGCGCTCGCCCCGCTGGCCTTCACGCTCTACACGCGGCTGATGAAGCACAGCCCGGACCATCCGGACTGGTTCGACCGTGACCGCTTCATCCTGTCCGCGGGCCACGCGTCGATGCTGCTCTACTCGACGCTCCACCTCGCCGGCTACGGGATCTCGCTCGACGACCTGAAGAACTTCCGCCAGCTCGGCAGCCCGACCGCCGGCCACCCCGAGTACCACGACGCTCCCGGCATCGAGGCCACGACGGGGCCGCTCGGCCAGGGCCTCTCCATGTCCGTCGGCCTCGCGCTCGCCGAGCGCATGCTGGCCGCGCGCTTCAACAGCGAGGGGCAGGAGCTGATCGATCACCACACCTACGTGATCGCGAGCGACGGCGACATCCAAGAGGGCGTGGCCTCCGAGGCCTCCTCGCTCGCCGGACACCTCGGGCTCGGCCGGCTGATCGTCTTCTACGACAGCAACCACATCCAGCTCGCGGGCGAGACGTCGATGGCCTTCAGCGAGGACGTGGGCAAGCGCTTCGAGGCCTACGGCTGGCATGTGCAGGACGTGGGCGAGGACCTCTCGGTCGAGAGCCTCGAGCACGCGACCGAGGAGGCGAAGCGCGTGGAGGACCGCCCCTCGCTCGTGATCGTCCGCTCCCACATCGGCTATGGGTCGCCGAACAAACAGGACACGAGCTCGGCCCACGGGTCGCCGCTGGGGGAGGACGAGGTCAAGGCCACCAAGGAGGTCTACGGCTGGCCGGCCGACCGGACCTTCTACGTGCCGGACGAGGCGCGCGAGCCCTTCAAGGAGGCCGCCGAGCGCGGCAGGCAGCTCGTGGAGGACTGGGAGCAGCGCTTCGCGGCCTTCCGCGAGTCCGACCCGGAGGCGGCCGACCAGCTGGCGATGATCATGGACGCCCGCATGCCGGACGGCTGGGACTCGGAGGTACCGACCTTCAGCCCCGACGACGGCAACATCGCCACCCGCAAGGCGTCGCAGCAGGTGATCCAGTGGGCGGCAGCCCAGGTGCCGCAGCTCGTGAGCGGCTCGGCCGACCTCGAGCCCTCGACGCTGACCGAGATCGACGACGGCGGCTCGGTGAAGCGCGGGGACTACGGCGGGCGCAACGTCCATTACGGCGTGCGCGAGCACGCGATGGGCGCGATCGTGAACGGTCTCGTCCTGCACGGATGGCGCGCCCTCGGCTCCACCTTCTTCAACTTCCTCGACTACATGAAGGGCGCGGTGCGGCTCGCCTCGCTGATGGAGATCCCGTCGATCTGGGTCTACACGCACGACTCGATCGGCCTCGGCGAGGACGGCCCGACCCACCAGCCCGTCGAGCAGCTCGCCACGCTGCGCGCGCAGCCGAACACCTACTGCGTGCGTCCCGGCGACGCCAACGAGACCGCGCTCGCCTGGCGCTTCGCCCTGGAGCAGACCGACACCCCGACGGCGCTGGTGCTGACGCGGCAGGGCGTCCCGACGGTCAGCCCGGACGACATCCCGGACGACGCGATCCACCGCGGCGCCTACGTGCTGCGCGACTCGTCGAAGGACGAGCCCGACCTGATCCTGATCGGGACGGGCTCGGAGACGCACATCTGCTCCGGCGCGGCCGAGCTGCTGGAGGAGGACGGCATCGCGACACGCGTCGTGTCCGCGCCCTGCCTCGACCGCTTCGCCGAGCAGGACGCGGACTACAGGGACAGCGTGCTGCCGCCAGAGGTGCGGGCGCGCGTGTCGGTGGAAGCCGCCTCGCCGCTCGGCTGGAGCACCTGGGTGGGCGACGAGGGCGAGGCGATCGGCATGACCACCTTCGGGGCCTCCGGCCCCCAGCCCGCCCTGTACGAGCACTTCGGCTTCACGCCTGAGAAGGTCGCGGAGCGGGCACGAGCGGTAGTGGAGCGCGTATCGGCGCGCACCTGAGAGGAGCGTCCCAATGAGCGTCGCAGCGCAGAACGAGAGGCTTGCGGCGCTGACCGCGGCCGGTACCAGCCCGTGGCTCGACCAGATCCGGCGGAGCCTGATCACGAGCGGCGAGCTCGAAAGGCTGGAGCGTGAGCTGTCGCTCCGGGGCGTGACATCGAACCCCGCGATCTTCGAGAAGGCGATCCTCGGCTCGACCGACTACGACGAGCAGATCGCCGAGCTCGCCGCGCAGGGCCTCTCGGCGCGCGCGATCTATGACGAGATCGCCATCCTGGACGTCCAGCTCGCCTGCGACGTGCTGCGCCCCGTGTGGGAGGAGGCGAACCACGCGGACGGCTTCGTCTCGCTTGAGGTCGAGCCCGGCTT
>JAXDIL010000131.1:0-3294 GCA_034664005.1 Thermoleophilaceae bacterium
GCGCGGGCGGATCTGGGGGGGGCTCAGGCTACGGCTGGGGGCGCTTCCTCCTGGAGCTCAGCCGGCTGCCGCGTTATCGCGGGCCGGAGCGGGAGTAGGTCGAACATGCTGAGCGGCTGACCGCACCCGTTGCACCAGGTAACGCGTGCGAGACCGTCGCAGTCGACGACGTCTTCACAGTGGGGACAGAGGTAATGGGCCATGTCCAGATATTTCGGCACCATCCATCGATCGTCCAAGCAGGTATGGACCGCATGGACGGAAGATGGGGTCGCGACCCTAGGCGGCTAGCGGCTAACCCCTGTTGTAGAGGGCAATCTGGCGCTTCACGAGGCTGGACAGATCGCCGAGGCCGATGTTCGCGTCGGCCAGGTGGAGGCCCCAGGTCGCGTCCGGGAGCGGAACGAGCTGGAAGGCGTTGCCCGCTGCCTTCAGCTGGAGGACGCTGGCCCCGTCGGCGTGCGAGCAGCGTCCGCTGTAGGCGTTCGGGAACGAGGCCCAGGCCGTCCTTGGCCGCGGAAGCCCGCTGATGGCGCCGTTCGCGGTGTTGCCGATCACGCTGGGCGCGAACGGCTTGCTCGGGTAGATCGACGTCAGCGGGGCGGAGCCGCCGCCGAGCGCGGCGGGGTTCGTGCACAGGACCTCGAGCCCGGGCTCGGTGGTGCGGCCGAAGATCGCATTGGACGGAACCGGCTCGTTGAAGGCCGAGAACGCGATCACGCAGCCGAGCTGGCGCGCCGCGCGGCAGGCGCGCACGCGCTCGAAGTCGCCACCGCGGTCAGAGCCCTTCTTCACCGTGACGTCCCCGCCCAGCAGGATCGCTGACACGAGCCTGTCGCGCATCGCCTTCCTGGGGTCGATCTGCTCGCTCACGAGCCGCCGAAGGACGAACGTGCCCTGCGAATGGCCGATGAGCACGACGCCGCGGCCCTTGTTGAAGCGCCTGAGGTAGGTCCGCCACGCCTGGAGCACGTCGGCGTAGGCCTGCTCGCGCATCTCCGCCGTGATCTCCGCCGGGTGGAGCAGTCCGTAGATCGTCACCTGCCTGTAGACCGGCGCGAAGACGCGGCAGTCGCGCGAGTAGCGCGCCGCCTGGTAGAGCGCGATCGAGCGCAGCACGTCGTCCACCACCTGCGTGGCCTGCGCCTGCTGCTGGTCGCTCACGGTCGGATAGACGTAGAAGCAGTCGGCCCTGCGCCTCTGCGCTTGCCGGACGTTCTGGACGCCGAGCCGCTTTCCCGATGGCGAGTAGACGGTCGTCCTCAGGCTGGGCTCGCAGGGGTTCGCCTTCTGTCCCGGCTTGCACAGCCACACGACCTTCGCCTCCGCGCCCGCGGGCATCAGCCAGAGCGCGGCCACCGCAAGAAGCGCCGCCAGGAGCGGCTTGCGCGAGACCATCGAGCGATCCTATGCCACCGGCAACGCCTCACCGCAGGTAGATCGGGTTGGAGATGATCCAGGTGCGCTCGCGGCCCCTGGCCTGCCGGAGCGCCTCGGCGCGGTACACGCCCGGCTCCTCGACCTCGGCGTCCAGCGTGGTGCCGTCTCCGGAGGCGATCTCGTGCCCGTCGCGCAGGAGCCGCAGCCGGGCGGCCAGCGGCGTGCGCACGTGGAGAGCCCTCCGGCCGGCGGGCGCCTCTGCGCCCATCGGCAGGTCGCTCGCCTCGAAGCGGAACCCGTACGCGGGCGCCAGGGAGTCGACCGCGATGTAGCAGCGGCCCGCTCGCAGGGCGTCGAAGACGAGCTCGCGGTCACGCTCGAGCTCGCGCGCCGGCGTCCCCTCGCAGAGCACGTGCGTGCGGATGTACCGGAAGGAGCGCCGGTAGGCCATCACCCTCACGGGCACGATGGGGCCGATGCGCTTGCCGAACTGGTGCGCGTCGAGGCCGCCCAGCGCGACCACCCGGCGCTTCTGGCAGAGCTCGTCCCAGCCGCGCATGTTGCGCTCGGGCGGATGGTCGAGCACCGAGCCCGGCATGGCGAGGAAGCGAAACAGCGACGGAAAGCCCCCGATCCGCTCGCCGGTGTCGTTGGCGAAGCTCCACAGCTCGATGCCGTGGAGGGCGTCGCAGTCGAGGCCGCCGAACGGCATCCCCGGACGCCTGAAGCGGACGGAGCCCTCCGAGAACGGATGCGCGGCGAACCCGAAGCCGCCCGCGTCGCGCACGGCCCGCGCGATCGCGCAGGCGTCGAGCCCGCGGTGGCGGATGTGCTCGTCGATGCCGAATGCGAGGTAGTGGTCGCGCCCGAGCGGCGACACCTCCTCGCCCGCTAGCAGCAGCACGTCGCCGTACCAGCCCTCCTCGCCGAGCTTCCGCGCGGCCAGCGTGTCGTGGTCGGTGAGCAGCACCACGTCCGCCCGTGCCCGCGCCGCCGCGCGCGCGATCTCCCTCACGGTGCCGGTGCCGTCCGAGTGCGTCGAGTGGATATGGGCCACGCAGGCGAGGTCGTGCACTTCCCGCATGATGCTGGCTGTGCCGCGCCGCTGCTTGGGTAACGTCTAGGGAGTGAGTGATTCAGACAGCTTCGGCGCGCGCTCGACCCTCGAGGTCGGCGGCGAGTCGTACGAGATCTTCCGCCTGGACGCCCTCCAGGAGAAATACGACGTGGCCCGCCTTCCGTACGCGCTGAAGGTGCTGCTGGAGAACCTGATCCGAAATGGCGAGGACGAGGGCGCGGAGGCCGTCGCGCGCTGGTCGGCGAAGGACGAGCCGTCGCAGGAGATCGCCTACCGCCCGGCGCGGGTGCTGATGCAGGACTTCACGGGCGTGCCCGCGATCGTCGATCTCGCGGCGATGCGCGACGCCATGGAGGAGCTCGGCGGCGACGCCACCAAGATCAACCCGCTCGTCCCGGTCGAGCTCGTGATCGACCATTCGATCCAGGTGGACGTGTTCGCCGAGCGGCTCGCGTTCCAGCGCAACGCGGAGCTCGAGTTCGAGCGCAACAAGGAGCGCTACGCGTTCCTGCGCTGGGGCCAGACCGCGTTCGACAACTTCTCGGTGGTGCCGCCGAACACCGGCATCTGCCACCAGGTGAACCTCGAGTACCTCGCGCGGGTGGTGGAGTCGCGCGACGGCCAGGCCTTCCCCGACACGCTCGTCGGCACCGACTCCCACACGACGATGGTCAACGGCCTCGGCGTGCTGGGCTGGGGCGTCGGCGGCATCGAGGCCGAGGCCGCCATGCTCGGCCAGGCAGTCTCGATGCTGATCCCGCAGGTGGTCGGCTTCCGGCTCACCGGTGCGCTGCCCGAGGGCTCGACCGCCACCGACCTCGTCCTGACCGTGACGC
>JAXDIL010000146.1:0-3789 GCA_034664005.1 Thermoleophilaceae bacterium
CTGCTCGTACGCGGCACCGAGATCGGCAAGTGCAAACCCGAGCTGGTCGATGGCCTGGGCAATCACATCAGCCAGCTCCTGTCGCGCCTCCGCGCTCGTATACGCCATCAGCCGAGACTAGAGGTGACCTGCTAATCCACGGGGCGACGACGAGTCAGCCCGCGGGCACCCGTACCATGGTCCGGTCGTGCGCCGGCTCGTCGGCATAGCCGCTTCGGTAGCCGTCCTGGTGGTTCCGGCCGGCGCCGCTGCCGCGCCTGGGACGCTCGACTATCGGCAGACGTTCGTGAACCCGCCGGGCTATATCGAGGGCGCGGTGTCGTTCGTGCGCGTGCGCGACTCGGGCGGCAGGCTCGTGGTGAACAGGCGCATCCGCCACAAGCCGCGCTTCCGGCTTCGGCGCCGGCTCCGACCCGGCGACTACACGGTGAGGAGCTTCCAGCGGCCGTGCGCCGGCAACTGCTCACGGCTCGATCCGCCCACCGATGCCTGCATGCGCCCCATCCGTGTGCTCTCGGACGGGCTGACCGAGGTGTCGGTGACGGTGCGGCCGGGCCGCGCCTGCACCATGAAGCGTCACGCGCTCGCCGCGCGCTTCCCGCCGCAGGAGCGCATCCGCGCGGTTCAGCGCTACCTCGCCAGCCGCAGCGGCACCAACTCCTGGGCGCTGGTGGACAACTGGGGCCGGCTGAGCGGGTTCAGCCCGCAGCGCGTCTACGTGAGCGCAAGCCTCGTGAAGGCGATGCTGCTCACGTCGTATCTGCGCGGGCTCGGCAACCACGCGCCCAGCGGCGGCGACCGAGCCGCCCTGGGCCAGATGATCACGGAGTCCTCGAACGACGCCGCCGACACGATCTACTACCGCGTCGGCGATGCCGCCCTCTACCGGCTGGCGAAGGTCTCCGGGATGACGCACTTCTCGGTCGCGGGCTACTGGGGGAACGCGCACTTCAGCGCGGAGGACCAGGCCCGCTTCTTCAGCAAGATCGACAGGCTGATCCCGAAGGCGTCGCGCGGCTATGCGCGCGACCTCCTCTCCTCGATCGTGTCGCAGCAGCGCTGGGGCTTCTCACGCTTCTCGCTCGCGCGCGGCTTCAAGACGTTCTTCAAGGGCGGCTGGCGCGGCACGGGCGCCGGCCAGCTCGTGCACGAGGCCGCCCTGTTCGAGCGTGGCCCGCTGCGCTTCTCCATGGCCGTGCTGACCGACGGCAACTCGTCGCAGGCGTACGGACAGGAGACGCTGCGCGGCGTTGCGCAGCGGATCTTCCCGGGGCCGCCCAAGGCGGTGGCCACCCAGGAGCCCGCCGAACCCGTGGAAGGCGGCAACCGCGCGACCCGCAAGGCCGGCCTCGTCGACGTGCACCACTTCGCCCCCGGCATCCGGGTGAACCTCTCCTATCGCACGAAGCACAACGAGACGGGCGCGCCGCTCCCCGGCTATTGCGAGAACTGGGCGCTGATGCACGAGCAGGCGGCGCGCAGCCTCGGCCAGGTGCAGCGCTACCTGCGCCGGAGCGGGCTCGGCCTCCTGATCCTCGACGCGTACCGCCCGGTGCGCGCCACCGAGGCGCTCGTGCGCTGGGCCGAGCGCACGGGGCGCGGCGGCGTCGTGGGCACCTACATCGCCCGCCGCAGCCGCCACAACACCGGCAGCGCGGTGGACATCACCCTGGTCCGCTACCGCGACGGCAAGCGCCTCCGCATGGGCGGCTTCGCCTTCGGACCGAGCTCCCACACCTACAACGCGAGCGGACGCATCCTGCGCAACCGGCTCACGCTGATGAACGCGATGAAGCGCTTCGGCTTCAGCGCCTACCTGAACGAGTGGTGGCACTTCGAGCACCACATACGGCCGGACAAGTACCTGGACGTGACACTGGGCTGCTGACCCGGCCCGGGTAAGGCGCTTTTCATTGCGAAATGGAAAGGAAAAACGCCTAACCCACGTCGCTCGGGCGTGCGACCGCGATAATGGGGGCATGCCGGAGCGCACGGACCTGCTGCGCGTAGCGCTCGCGCAGATCAACCCGACGGTGGGCGACATCCGCGGCAACGCGGCCAAGATCGCCGACTACAGCGATCGCGCGAAGGAGGCCGGCGCGGCGCTGGTCGTGTTCCCCGAGCTGACGCTCAGCGGCTATCCGCCCGAGGACCTGCTCCTCAAGACGAGCTTCCTCGACGCCGCGGACGCCGCGCTTCGCGACCTCGCCCGCGAGACGCACGGCATCGTGGCCGTGGTCGGCTTCCCCGAGAAGGCCGATGACGTCTACAACGCGGCCGCGGTGCTCGCCGACGGCGAGGTCGTGGCCGTCTACCGCAAGATGTACCTGCCGAACTACGGCGTCTTCGACGAGCAGCGCTACTTCCAGGCCGGTCCCGAGGCCGCGATCGTCGAAGTGAACGGGATCCCGATCGGGCTGAGCGTGTGCGAGGACATCTGGGAGCCCGGCCCGCCCGCCATGAGCGAGGCGCTGGCGGGGGCCCAGGTGATCGTGAACCTGTCGGCCTCGCCCTACCGGGCCGGCTACGGCGCGCGCCGCGAGCGGATGCTCGTGCAGCGCGCCGTGGACTACCTCGCCGCGGTCGTGTTCGTGAACACCGTGGGCGGCCAGGACGAGCTCGTCTTCGACGGGCACAGCCTCGCCATCGACCAGGACGGCGCGGTGCTCGCCCGCGCGCCTCAGTTCGAGGAGGCGCTCACGCTCTGCAACATCGACCCGCGCGCGATCAGCGCTGGGCGCCTGCGCGACACGCGCCACCGCGTGAACGTGCGCCGCCAGCGCCGAGCCCACGCGGTGGCCGAGCCGCCCGTCTTCACGCTCGCGAGCATCAACTGCGAGCCGTCCTCCGACGCCGAGGTGGTCTCCGGCGAGCTTGCCGGCACGCTGGCCCCCGACGCCGAGATCTATGGCGCGCTCCGCACCGGGCTCCGCGACTACGTGGAGAAGAACGGCTTCGAGCGCGTGGTGATCGCGCTGTCCGGCGGCATCGACTCGGCGCTGGCGGCGCTCCTGGCGGCCGACGCGCTCGGCCCCGAGCGGGTCACCTGCGTGTCCATGCCGTCCCCCTACTCGAGCGAGGGCACCCGGAATGACGCCCGCGCGATCGCCGAGAACCTGGGCGTGGATTTCCGCGAGATCGGCATCGAGCAGGCCATGAAGGCCTACGAGGAGCTGCTGCGCGAGGCGTTCGACGGCCGCGACCCGGACGTGACCGAGGAGAACATCCAGGCGCGCATCCGCGGCAACGTGGTGATGGCGCTGTCGAACAAGTTCGGCTGGCTCGTGCTCGCCACCGGCAACAAGTCCGAGATGTCGGTGGGCTACGCCACGCTCTACGGCGACATGGCCGGCGGCTTCGCGGTCCTGAAGGACGTCTACAAGGGCCAGGTCTACCGGCTCGTGCGCTGGCGCAACGAGGCGGAGGGCCGAGAGCTCGTCCCGGCGTCGGTGCTCGAGCGGCCGCCCTCGGCCGAGCTGCGCCACGAGCAGCTCGACGAGGAGTCGCTGCCGCCGTACGACGTGCTGGACGCGATCCTCGAGGGCTACGTTGAGGGCGACCTCGACGCCGAGCAGCTCGTGCGCCAGGGGCTGCCCGCGGATGAGGTCGAGCGGATCATCGCGATGGTCGACCGCGCGGAGTACAAGCGCCGCCAGGCCCCGCCCGGCATCCGCATCTCCACGCGGGCCTTCGGGCGCGACCGGCGACTGCCGATCACGAACCGCTTCCGCGGCTAGTCGTCCCGCTCAGCTCGGCAGAGGCCGTACGGCCATCGTGACGCGCGAGAGC
>JAXDIL010000148.1:0-4392 GCA_034664005.1 Thermoleophilaceae bacterium
GCCCGCGCCGCGCCCGGCACCGATGCCTCGAAGCGCGCCCCGGCCGGCGCCGGCACCGCGGCTCGCGCCCCGCCTCGCGCCGGCCGCCCGGCTCGGGCCGCACCCGGCGCCGGCATCCCGCCTCACGCCGGACGCGGTCCCGCGACGCCTTGCGCCGCACACAGCAGCGGCGACCCGGCTCGCATCGGCACCCCGGCTCGCATCGGCGCCCCACGGCGCGCCTCACACCGCCCACGCGCCGCGCCCGGCGCCCGGCCGGCCAGCGGCGAGCCACCACGCGCAGCACGCCGCACGGGCGTCCACGGCCGGCGAAGGGCGGCCCGGTCCCGACATCGGCTGGGTGCTGGCATGCGGTGGCCTGCTCCTCGCCGCGGCTGTACTCGGGCTTTCGAGCGAGAGCCGCGGCCGGCGCGGGCCGCGCGGCACCGGGCTCGCGCGCTTCGCGCCGCTACTCGGCCGGCGCTAGGTGGCGCCACTCGTGCGTGGGTAGCATCGACTGCTCATGCCGTACTACGTCACCACCCCGATCTACTACGTCAATGGCGAGCCCCATCTCGGGCACGCGTACACGACGATCGCGGCCGACGTGCTCGCCCGCCACATGCGCCAGCGGGGCGAGGAGGTGTTCTTCCTAACAGGGACGGACGAGCACGGCGAGCCGGTCGCCCAGGAGGCGGAGCGGCTCGGGATCACGCCACGCGAGCTGGGCGACAAGAACGCGGTGCGCTTCAAGGAGCTCGCGGCCCGGCTGAACGCGACCAACGACTTCTTCATCCGCACCACCGACCCGGAGCACATGGCGAAGGTCGCCGAGGTGGTGCAGCGGATCCACGACAACGGGCACGTCTACGCGGGCACCTACGAGGGCTGGTACTGCCCGCGCTGCGCCGACTTCAAGACCGACGCCGAGCTCGAGGACGGCAACCGCTGCCCCATTCACAAGATCGTGCTCGAGATCCAGAAGGAGGACAACTGGTTCTTCCGGCTGTCCGCGTTCCAGGAGCCGCTGGAGAATCTGTACGCCGACCAGCCCGGGTTCGTGACCCCGCAGAACCGCTACAACGAGGCGCTCTCGTTCATCAAGGGTGGTCTGCGCGACCTCTCCCTCTCCCGCTCGCGCCTGAAGTGGGGGGTGCCGGTGCCGTGGGACGAGTCGCAGGTGATCTACGTCTGGATCGACGCGCTGCTGAACTACTACACGGCGCTGTCCTACGCCCGTCCCGGCGAGGACCTGACCGAGAAGTTCTGGCCCGCCACCGTCCATCTGATCGGCAAGGACATCCTCAAGTTCCACGCCGTCATCTGGCCGGCGATGCTGATGGCGGCGGACATCGAGGTGCCGAAGAAGGTGGCGATCCACGGCTTCCTGCTGCTCGGCGAGCACAAGATGTCGAAGTCGCTCGGCAACGTGATCGAGCCCTTCCACGTGGCCGACGTCTACGGCGCCGACGCGCTTCGCTTCTACCTGATGCGCGAGGTGAGCTTCGGTTCCGACGGCGAGGTCTCGCCCGAGGGCTTCGAGACGCGCTACACCACCGAGCTGGCCAACGAATACGGCAACCTCGCCAGCCGGTCGCTCGCGATGATCGAGCGCTACCGCGACGGGGTCGTGCCCGACGCCGAGGTGCCGGCCGAGCTGGTCGCCGAGTTCGACGGGATGAAGGAGGCGGTGTGCGCCCGTATCGACGCCGTCGAGATCACCGCCGCGCTGGACGAGGTCTGGCGCCGCATCAAGCGGCTCAACCGCTACGTCCAGGACGAGGAGCCCTGGCAGCTCGCGAAGGACGACTCGGAAGCCGCGCACCTCGACCAGGTGCTCTACGCGCTCGCCGAGGGCCTGCGTGTCGTGTCCGTGCTGCTCCACGCGTTCATGCCGACCTCGGCGGAGCGTCTGCTCGCGGCGCTCGGCCACGAGGACCTCGGCCTCGACGGCGCCCAGCTCGGCGCGGCCGCCGGCGGCGCCAAGGTCGGCGACCTGGGCCAGCTCTTCCCGAGGGTCGAGGCCGAGGCGCCCGCCGCCTGAGGCCGAGTCTTGTTCGACACCCATTGCCACCTCGACTCCTGCGAGCCGTCCCCGGCCGAGCTCGTGGGCCGGGCGCGCGCCGCGGGGGTCACGCGGCTCGCGACCGTGGGGATGAACGGCGCGTCGATCCAGCATGCGCTCGCGGCGGCGGAGGAGCACGACGAGGTGATCGCGATCGTCGGCCGTCACCCGCACGAGAGCACGGGCTTCGACGAGCTCGCGCTCCAGGAGATCGAGCGCGCCGCCGCCCATCCGCGAGCGCGCGCGATCGGCGAGACCGGGCTCGACTACTACCGCGACCACGCTCCCCGTGGGGACCAGCACCGCGCCTTCGAGGCCCAGCTCGACCTCGCCGCCCGGCTCGGGCTGCCGGTGGTCATCCACACTCGCGCGGCCGAGGACGACACGTTCTCGATCCTGCGCGAGCGTGCCGCGTCGCTTCCCGCGGTGATCCTGCACTGCTTCTCCGCGCCGGAGCGGCTCGACGAATGCGTCGAGCAGGGCTACCTGTGCTCGTTCGCCGGCAACGTCACCTATCCGAAGGCGACCGACCTCCAGGACGCCGCGGCGCGCGTGCCCGACGAGCTGCTGCTCGTGGAGACCGACTCGCCCTATCTCGCGCCGCAGCCCGTGCGCGGGAAGCCCAACGAGCCGGCGAACGTGACCTACACCGCGCGCTTCGTGGCGGACCTGCGCGGCGTCGACTACGAGGCGCTCGAGCAGGTCGTGGACGCGAACGCCGAGCGCATCCTCGGGCCGTGACGGACAGGCCGCCTCGCGCGGGTGGGGCCGAGCCGCGCCAGGGCAGCCTCCGCCGGCTGCGCGAGTTCGACGTCCGCCCGAACCGGGAGCTCGGCCAGAACTTCCTGATCGACGACAACATCCTCCGGGTGATCGGTGCGGCGGCGGAGCTCGCCCCGGAGGACGTGGTGCTCGAGGTGGGCGGCGGTCTCGGCGTCCTGTCGGAGTTCCTGGCGCCGCAGGTGTCGCACCTGCACGTTGTGGAGGTGGACCGGTCGCTCGAGCCCCCGCTGCTGGATGCGCTCAGCCCGTTCGGCAATGTGAGTCTGCACTTCGCTGATGCGGTGAGGATGGATTTCGCCGAGCTGTCCCCGCGTCCCAACAAGGTGGTCGCCAACCTGCCCTATGGCGTTGCGGCCACCGTGCTGCTGAAGTCGATCGCCGAGTTGCCGGCCGCCTCGCTCTGGGTCGCGATGGTGCAGCGGGAGGTGGCCGACAGGCTCGCCGCCTCGCCCGGCGGCAAGAGCTACGGCGCGACCTCGGTGATCGCCCAGCTGTCGTGTGAGGTGCGCGTGTTGAGGAAGGTGCCGCGGACCGTGTTCCATCCGGAGCCGAACGTGGAGTCGGCGCTCCTGGTGCTCCGCCGCCGCGCCGCCGCGCCGTCCGAGGAGCTCGTGGCGCTCGTGCACGCCGGCTTCGCGCACCGCCGCAAGGCGCTTGCGGGCTCGCTGGCGCTGAGCCCCGGGGCCCCGGAGGACATCCGCGACGCGACGCGCGCCGCGCTCGAGTCGCTCGGGCTGCCGGCGGACGCGCGGGCGGAGCGGCTGGCGCCCTTTGAGTGGGCGGGCTTGGCGGACGAGCTGGGGCGCGAGCGCCTCGCTCAGCTCCGGCCGCGCCAGCACTGACGACCCTCGACTCGGCACCGCCTACGCTCAATGTGTCGTGCGCGAGCTCGCCTACGCAAAGCTGAACCTCGTTCTCCACGTCGGGCATCCGCGCGACGACGGCCTGCATCCGATCTGCTCGCTGGTCGCCTCGATCGACCTGGCTGACGAGATCACCGCGGAGACGAGCGCGTCCGGACAGGACAGCGTTCACTGCCCCGGCGTGCCGGGCCACAACCTCGCCGCTCGGGCGCTCGCGGAGTTCCGCTCGCGCGCGGGCAGGGAGCTGCCTCCGCTCGCCATCGGGATCGACAAGCGCATCCCCGTGGCGGCCGGCCTGGGGGGCGGGAGCGCCGACGCCGCCGCCACGCTCAGGATCGCCAACAGGCTCGCCGGCGACCCGCTCGGGCATGAGGAGCTGCTGCGGCTCGCGGCCGACCTCGGCTCGGACGTCCCGAGCCTGCTCGATCGCGGTCACGCCGTCGTGCAGGGGGTGGGCGAGCGAGTCGAGCCCGCGACGCTCCCCCCGCTCGTGGCCGTGCTGATCCCCGACGAGCAGGGGATCTCGACCGCGGCCGCCTACGCGGAGCTCGACCGGCTCGGGGCCACTCGCGGCGAGCTCGACCCGGCGCCGCTCCGCGATCTCGCCGGGGCTGCGCCCGATGAGCTCGCCGCGGCGGTGGAGAACGACCTTCAGCAGGCAGCCCTCTCGATGCGTCTGGCGAGGTCAGGTCGCATCGAGAG
>JAXDIL010000026.1:0-3854 GCA_034664005.1 Thermoleophilaceae bacterium
ATCGCGCGAGCGCCGCCGACCGAACACGCCGTCGGGCGGCGGCTGCGGAACCTCGCCTTCCTCCGAACCGTGCTGCGCGAGCGGCGCGGCGCGAAGGAGGTCAAGGGCCCCGACGGAGTGTCCCGCATCCAGGCGTTCGCTCCGGTCGGCGGCGTGGCGGGGGACCGTCTGTATCTGACCGCCGGTCGCAGGTCGGCAGCCGTGTTCGCCGTTCCCAACCGTGACCTGCGCCGTTTCGTGCTGCTCACCCTGGTCGGCGCCGCGCTCGCCCTAGGACTCAGCTTCCTCGTCACGAAGTTCCTGATCCAGCGCTGGTCGTCCGCCGTGGTCTCCGCCGCGCGGCGCTTCGGCGCGGGCGACATGACCGCCCGCGCCCCGGCGCCGCGCGGACTCGGCGAGCTGACCGACGTCGCGCAGGCGCTGAACGCGGCGGCCGAGGACATCGAGCACCGCCAGGAGGCCCAGGCCCGGCTGCTCGCCGAACTCGTCGCGGCGGAGGAGGAGACCCGCCGCAGGGTCGCCGCCGACATCCACGACGACACCGCGCAGGCGGTGGCGGCGGCGGGCCTCCGCATCGACGCGCTGGTTGCCGAGCTGAAGGATCCGGACGCGCGCGAGGCTGGCGTGCAGGCACGCAAGGCGCTCGCACAGGCCAACAGGCGCCTGCGAATGCTCCTGTTCGAGCTGCGCCCGCCCGCGCTCGACGAGGCGGGCCTCGCCGCGGCGCTCGAGCTCTACCTCAGCGATGCCTTCACCCAGGACCGCTTCGACTGGCGCGTGGAGAACTACCTCGACACGGAGCCCTCACCGGAGGTGCGGGCGATCCTGTACCGGGTCGCGCTCGAGGCGCTCACGAACGTGCGCAAGCACGCGCGCGCAAGCCTCGTCGAGGTGCTGCTCGAGCGGCGCGGCGTCGGGATCGCCATGCGTGTGCGCGACGACGGTGCCGGCTTCGACCTGCCCGCGCCGGACGCGCCCGTGGAGCCCGGGCACATCGGGCTGGTGACGATGCGCGAGCGCGCCGAGGCGGCCGGCGGGCGCTTCGCGCTGTCGAGCACCCCGGGCGGCGGGACGACCGTCGACTTCTGGATGCCCGAGCGGAACGGGGTGCCTAGTCCAGGATCCCGCGGCGCATAGCCTCGGCCACAGCGGCGGCCCGGTCCGAGACGCCGAGCTTCTCGTAGACGCGCTGGAGATGCGTCTTTACGGTGGTCGCGCCGAGGTGAAGCTCGTGGGCGATCTCCGGGGCGGACATCCCGTCGGCCGTCTTGCGCAGGATCTCGTGCTCGCGCGGCGTCAGCAGACGCTCCTCGTCGCCGCCGCGGCGCCGGATCTCGCGGGCCACGACCGCCTGGACGTCGGCGCCGAGCGTCGTCCGGCCCTGCGAGGCCGCCACGAGCGCGTCGCAGATCTCGTCGCCCGTGGCGTCCTTGGACAGGTAGCCAGACGCGCCGCTGCCGAGCGCGCCGTAGACGACGTCGCTGTCGTAGTACGCGGACACGAACACCACGCGCACATCGAGCTCTTCGCGCTCGAGCGCCTTCAGCACCTCGACCCCGCCGAGGCCGGGCATCTTCACGTCCAGCACGCAGACGTCGGGGTCGAGCTCGCGGATCTCGTCGAGCGCGGCGGCGCCGTCCTCCGCCTGGCCGACAAGCTCCAGCTCGGGCCTGCGCTTGACGGTGTCGACCAGGCCCGTGCGGTACAGCGGATGGTCGTCGGCGATGAGCACCCGGATGCGGTCTGTCGGCACAGGGCCTTTCTACCACTCCTCGTCCCTCGACCGGAGTAGGTCGATCGGAGGAAGAGCCGCCGCGTCGGTCAGGCCGCTTGGCTGATTGGCGGCGGGCGGATCGCGGCGGATCCTTCGATGTCCGATGGACGGTCGGCACCACGCGAACGGAGCGCGTGCCGTGGTGGGCACGGACGGGAGCGTCTGGAACGCCAACGAGGCGTTCTGCTCGCTGGTGCGGCTCGAGGAGCCGGCGCTGCGGCAGCTCGGCTGGCGCCAGCTCGTGCACACCGCGGACAGACGCTACGTGGCCGCGCACCTGGTCGAGGTGCTCGCCGGGACAGTGCGCCTGCGGGAGTTCGACGCGCGCCTGACACCGCCCGACGGCGAGGACGTGCCCGCCCGGCTGCGCGTGGAGCTGGTGCGCGACAGCGACGGGCGCCAGGGCTGGTTCCTCGTGGAGGCCTGGGCCACGACATAGGATCCCGGCCGCGATGGACGTGGTCGACACCGCCGACGAGGCCGCCGAGCTCGAGCTGCCGCCGCTCGTGGTGCGCAAGCCGCTCGAGGAGTTCCTCGACGCTCACGACATCGGCGAGGGCCGCGTCGAGGTCGAGCGGATCGGCGAGGGGCACTCGAACATCACCTTCCTCGTGCGGCGCGGCAACGCGCGCGTCGTGCTGCGGCGCCCACCGCGCCCGCCGCTACCGCCCTCGGCCCACGACGTGCTGCGCGAGGCGCGCCTGCTGCGTGCGCTCGAGGGCACGCCGGTCCGCGTTCCGGCCGTGCTCGCCGTGGGCGAGGACGAATCGGTGCTCGGCGTGCCCTTCTACGTGATGGAGGAGGTGAGCGGCAACGTCCTCACGAGCGCGATCCCCGCCGAGCTCGACACGCCGGAGGAGCGCCGGCGCACCTCCGAGGAGCTGGTGGACGCGCTGGTCGAGCTGCACAACGTGGACTGGCAGGCGTGCGGGCTCGAGGGCTACGGCAAGCCCACCGGCTACCTCGAGCGCCAGGTGCGCCGCTTCACCGGCCTGTGGGAGCACAACAAGACGCGCGAGCTCGAGGTCGTCGAGGAGCTCGGCGAGTGGCTCGGCCAGAACATGCCCGAGTCGTCCGAGGCGACGATCGTGCACGGCGACTACAGGCTGGGCAACGTGATGTTGGCCGAGGGCGCCCCCGCCGAGCTCGTGGCCATCTTCGACTGGGAGCTGTCCACGATCGGCGATCCGCTCGCGGACGTGGGCTACATGACCGTGACCTGGGTCGAGCCCGACGACTCGCAGGACACGATGTTCGCGCAGGTCGGCGCGCTCACGCGGCGCGAGGGCTTCCTGACGCGTGCGGAGCTGATCGCCCGCTACGAGGAGCGCAGCGGCCGCTCGATGTCGGCGCTCAACTGGTACCAGGCGCTCGCCCTCTGGAAGGCGGCCGTGTTCATGGAGGGGAACTACAAGCGCTTCCAGGCCGGCAACTCGGATGACGAGTACCTCGGGCTGTTCGACAGGGGCGTGCCGATGCTGGCGGAGAAGGCACGGGAGATCGCCCACTCGTGAAGGGCCTGCTGGTGGACTTCGGCGGCGTCCTCACCACGAACGTCTTCGACTCGTTCCGGGCCTTCTGCGCGGACGAGGGGCTCGACCCCGACACGATCAGGCGGCTGTTCCGGGAGGACCCGAGGGCACTCGAGTGCGTGCGCGGACTCGAACGAGGCGAGCTGACGGAGGAGCAGTTCGCTGAGAGCTTCGGCGAGCTGCTCGAGCTCGAGGACGGCCGCCGGGCCGGACTCGTGGACCGCATGTTCGGGCACATCCAGCCCGACGAGGAGATGGTCGAGGCACTGCGCCGTGCGCGTGCCCACGGGATCCGCACCGGCCTCATCTCCAACTCGATGGGTGCCGGGCGCTACGACCGCTCCACCTTCCCCGAGCTGTTCGACGGCGTGGTGATCTCGGGCGACGAGGGCTTGCACAAGCCGCAGCCCGAGATCTACCAGCTCGGCTGCGAGCGCGTTGGCCTCGCGCCGGCCGAGTGCGTCTTCGTCGACGACCTGCGCGAGAACTGCGAGGGCGCGGAGGCGGTAGGGATGACGTCGATCCCGAGCACTTGCAGGGAGTTTAGG
>JAXDIL010000179.1:0-7428 GCA_034664005.1 Thermoleophilaceae bacterium
GCGATGGCGTGGTCCTACGGTGGCTACACCACCAACGTGCCGCTGGCGGACCTGACCGGCGGCAGGGCGTGGGTCGTGACCGAGCACGAGGGCGAGCCGCTCCCCCGCGAGCACGGCGGGCCGGCGCGCCTGCTCGTGCCGCATCTGTACTTCTGGAAGAGCGCGAAGTGGGTCGCCGGGCTGCGCGTGATGGACCACGACGAGCCCGGCTTCTGGGAGGAGAACGGCTACCACATCCGCGGCGACCCCTGGAAGGAGGAGCGCTATTGGAACGACTGACTCCCGTCGAGCAGCGGGCGCCCGGGGCGTGGCAGGTCGCCACCGTCACGGACATCAAGGACGAGACCCCCAGCGTCAAGTCGTTCCGCTTCGCGCTCCCGATGTGGATGCCGCACCTCAGCGGCCAGCACTACGACGTGCGCCTAACGGCGCCCGACGGCTACCGCGCGCAGCGCTCGTACTCGATCGCCTCCTCCCCGCTCGACCAGGGCGAGGTCGAGCTCGCCATCGACCGGCTGGACGACGGCGAGGTCTCGCCCTACTTCCCCGACGTCGTCGAGCGGGGCGACGAGGTCGAGCTGCGCGGGCCGTTCACCTCGTACTTCGTATGGCGCGGCGAGCCGCCGCCCACGAGCAGCACCGGCGACCCACTTCGCGCTCTTCCAGAAGTACAGATGCGGCACGAGCAGGCGCGCCGGCCCGCCGTGCTCGCGGGGGAGCGGCTCGCCCTCGTGCTCGGTCACGACCCACGCCCTGCCGCCTGTCAGGTCGGCGAGCGGCACGTTGGTCGTGTAGCCGCCGTAGGAGTAGGCCATCGTGTAGGCGCCCTGCGGCGCGGCGTCCTGGATCAGCCTGTCCACCGACACGCCGCGGAAGCTCGTGCCGAGCTTCGACCACTTGGTCACGCAGTGGATGTCACACGGCACGTCCTCGAACTCGAGCTGGTGGAACTCGTCCCAGGTCCATTCCTGCTCGCTCTCGACCATGCCGTCGACCCGGAAGCCCCAGGCGTCGGGGTCGACGCGCGGGGTGGGCCCGGCCGTCAGGACCGGGAAGCCGCGCTCCACGTACTGGCCGGGCGGTACCCGGTCGACCAGCTCCTCGGGCGTGTGGCGGCGACGCATGAAGCCGCGCGAGACGAAGTCGGCCATGTGCGTACCTTGGCACGAAGCGCGTGCGGCTTAGTGTGGGGGCATGAGCGCCCAGTGCACCCACCTCGATGCCGTCGAGATCACCGATCTCCCGGGATCGGTCCCCGGCTGCGAGGACTGCCTGCTGACGGGCAGCCCGTGGTGTCACCTGAGGCTCTGCCTCACATGCGGCCACGTCGGCTGCTGCGACTCCTCGCCGAACCGCCACGCCAGCGCGCACGCCATCGCGGCGGGGCACCCGCTCATCCGCTCGATTCAGCCCGGCGAGGAATGGTCGTGGTGCTACGTCGACGAGCTGGCGATGGTGATCCCGGCGGTGCAGGGTCAGCCCGCGCTCCCGCCGTCGCCGCTGTGCCCTTGACATAGGGGCGTAGTGTGGATTGATGACGATTCTCTTCATCCACGGCCTCTGGATGACTCCGCGCAGCTGGGAGAAGTGGAAGGAGCGTTACGAGAGTCGGGGCCACCGGGTGCTTGCGCCGTCCTGGCCCGGACTGGAGGGTGAGGTCGAGGCGCTGCGCGACGACCCGACGCCGCTGACCAAGCTCAGCGTCGACAAGATTGTCGACCACTACGACGGCATCATCCGTGGGCTCGACAGCCCGCCGATCATCATGGGCCACAGCCTGGGCGGCACGATCGTCCAGCTGCTTCTCGCTCGCGGCCTCTCCGCCGCCGGTGTGGGCGTGGCACCCGGAACGGTCCGTGGCATTCCCGACCTGCCGCTCTCGACCATCCGGGCCGGCCGGCCCGTGCTGGGCAAGCCGTTCAACCGCGGCAACGCGTCGCCGCTGAACGAGAAGCAGTTCCACTACGCGTTCGCGAACACGCTCAGCCGCGCGGAGTCCGACGCGATCTACGACCGCTACCACGTGCCCGCGGCGAACCGCGTGCTGGCCGAGGTGGCCTTCGCGACGCTCTCGCGCAACAAGTCGGTGACGGTCGACTTCGAGGCGGACCGTCCGCCGATGCTCTCAATCGCGTTCGAGCACGACCACATCATCCCGCCGAAGGTGGCGCGTCACAACGTGGAGAAGTACTCGAAGTCGCCGGCCATCACGGAGTTCAAGGAGTTCAAGGGGCGGCCGCACTTCCCCGGAGCGCCGGGCTTCGAGGAGGTCGCGGATTACGCCCTGGACTGGGCGACAGAGCACGCGCGCGGTACGCAGCCGGCGGCCGCCTCGGTGGACGAGCCCGCCTCCGCTTCGTGACGACGGAAGTTCGCATCACGCACATAGGCGGTCCGACGACGCTCATCGAGGTCGGTGGCTGGCGGCTCCTCACCGATCCGACGTTCGATCCCCCCGGCGGGAGCTATCGCTTCGGCTGGGGGACGGGATCGCGGAAGACGGCCGGACCCTCGATCGATGCGTCGCAGCTCGGGCGGATCGACGCGGTCCTGCTGAGCCACGACCACCACGACGACAACCTCGACCCGGCCGGAAGGGAGCTGCTGCCGGCGGCAGGTGTCGTCGTGACCACGGTCTCCGGCGCCGGGCGCCTCGGCGAGGCGGCTCGCGGACTCGAGCCGTGGGCGGCCACGCAGTTGGAGGCGGAGGGGAGACCGACGATCGACGTGACCGCGACCCCCTGTCGCCACGGGCCGCCGCTCAGCCATCCGCTCGTGGGTGACGTGATCGGCTTCGCGCTTCGATGGGACGGCCAGGAGGACGGCGTCCTCTGGATCTCGGGCGACACGGTGCTGTACAGCGGAGTGCGCGAGGTGGCCGACCGGCTCGAGGTCGACACCGCCCTGCTCCACCTCGGCGGCGTGCGGTTCCCCGTCACCGGACCGATCCGCTACTCGATGACGGCGAAGGACGCGGTCGCTCTCTGCCGCCTGGTGCGCCCCAATACGGCGATCCCGATCCACTACGAGGGCTGGAAGCACTTCCAGGAGAGCCGCGCCGAGATCGAGCGCGCATTCGCCGGCGCTTCGGACGACATCCGGAGCAGCCTTCGCTGGCTGCCGATCGGCGAGCCGGCCGCCATCTGACGGCGGCCGGCTTCCGAGCACTACTCACGCGACTTGCGCCACGCGCTACGCCGGGACGTTCACCTCGCCCGTCGGCTCCTTCGGCAGGCCCGCGTCCTTGCGGAGCTTCTCCGCGATCTTCGAGATCTCCTCGGGGTGGAAATCGGGCACGAACGCCTTCGGCTGCGGCGGCAGGTCGTTCGGAAGGGCGCCCTCCGGCGGGCCGTCCGCGACCTCGAGCTCGTCGCCGGTCTCCGGGTGCACGCCGTTGAAGACGGCCGTCAGCTCCTTGTAGTCGTCCGGCGAGAAGCGGTAGAGCCGCTTGTGGTCGCCGCGCTCGATGTGCGGCTTGCACTCCGGGATCTTGTCGGTGGCGATCCGAGGCGTCGGGAACATCTTCGAGAGGTCCGCTCCGGTCAGGTTCTCGATCGCTCGCGCGTAGGCGACCTGATGGACGCCACCGCGCACGAGCAGGTAACCGGTGAGCGCCTTCGCGGCCGGGTGGTCGACCATCTCGTACACGCGCAGCTTGTTCTGCCTCGCCACCGTCTCGAGGAAGAAGTTGTGGGTCAGGTCCTCGATCAGGTCGCCCGACGAGAACACGTTGTCGCCGGTCCAGGGCCGCCCGTTCGAGTCCTGCGGCAGGGCCGCGTGACCGCCGGCGATGAACTGCTGGGTGTTCCGGGCGCTCTTGAGGCCGTCCATGGCACCCTCGATGTCGTCGTCGTCGTTCTCTGTCGGCGATGCGCCGGTGAGCATGGTGTTGATCGTCGCCGCCACGAGCTCGATGTGCCCGAACTCCTCGGCGGCGATGTTGGCGACGAGGTCGTAGAACGGCCTCGCGCCCTGCTTGTTCCGGAAGTTGAACGACTGGAACGTGTAGTTCATGAACGTGGACATCTCGCCGAAGCGACCGCCCATCAGCTCCTGAACGGCGGCCGCGCCGTCGGGATCGGGGTCAGAGGGAGGGGGCAGCTCAGTGCCCCAGCGCTCGATGCGCAGGATCATGGTGGGACCTCCAAAGGGGGTTGGGGATACCCCATATGGCTGCCCGCCTCTGGCCCTCTAAATCACAACCGCACGAATTTGTTTGAGGTCTCCCACCCGGTTGGTTGGGCCTTGCGGCCGTCCGGCCGGTGCAGTGGAATTGCGGCATGAGCACACACCGCACAGAAGTGGAAGGCGATGCGCCCGGGGCCGGTCGTCCGTCAGCAGGGCGCTCCGCGCTCGGGTCGCTCGCGCTGGCGCTGACGGTCATCTCCGTGATCGGGTTCGTCGTCCTCGCGATCGGCTCGATCGCCGACTGGAAGGGCTTCAGCGACGATCCGGACGACACCAGCACCTTCGCGGACGTGGTCTGGATCACGTTCTCGCTCGGCGGGCTGCTCGCGCTGATCGTGGGCGTGATCGCCTGGATCCGCGGCCGGGCGCGCGACCTCGTCGACGACATCCGCGCCGGCAAGACCGCGGTGGGGTGGGTCGCCGTCGCGATCGTGCTGAGCTTCATCTTCTCGGCGCTGGACTAGAACGACCGAGGGCGGCCCTCGGGCCGCCCTCGTCGAATCCGGTCAGCGGCGCCGCTGGCTCAGCCGCAGCCGGTGTTGTTGCCGCAGCTCGAGCACGTGTAGCACGAGCCGGTTCGCTGCATCATTCCGCCGCACATTCCGCAGGCGGGCCCGAGCTCCAGGCCCTGCAGCTTCGCCGGGACCGACGGCGGCTCGGAGGTGAGGGCTGCGGTCGCCGGCTTCGGTGTTGCGTCACCGTTGCCGCCGTTCGCGTGGCCGTTGCCGCCATTCCCGCCGTTCGTAGGCGCTGGCGGGCCCGCCGTGTCGGCGCGCGGCGCGGCTGCCTCCGCCGCCTTCCGCGCGCGGATCTCGGGCGTCAGGATGCCGAGCTCCTCGTGCAGGTCGGCGTCGCCGTAGCGGGAGGCGACCCAGCGCATGATGTAGTCGGGCATCGACTTCGCGAACGGGATCTCCGGGTTGCGGGTGATCCCCTCCGGCTCGAAGCGGACGTACGCGAACTTCCTCACGAACGTCTCGAGCGGCACGCCGTACTGGAGGCCGAGCGAGATCGCCGTGGCGAACGCGTTCATCATGCCCTTGATCGTCGAGCCCTCCTTCCCGATGTCGGTCAGGAAGATCTCGCCGAGCGTGCCGTCCTCGTACTGGCCGGCCGTGATGTAGCCCTCGTGCCCGGCGATGTTGAACTTGTGCGTGAGCGACTGGCGCTCGCTCGGCATCCGGCGGCGCACCGGGCGGGCCGGCTCGACCGCCGCCTCCGCAACCGCCTCGTCGGCCGTCTTCGTGCCGCCGTCGGTCTTCAGCGCCTGCGCCGTCTTCGAGCCGTCGCGGTAGATCGCGAGCGCCTTGAGGCCGAGCTTCCAGGCCTCCGTGTAGACGTCGGCGATGTCCTCGACCGTCACCGACTCGGGCAGGTTCACCGTTTTCGAGATCGCTCCCGAGATGAACGGCTGCGCGGCGGCCATCATCTTCACGTGGCCCATCGCTGAGATCGCCCGCTCGCCTACGGCCACGTCGAACACCGGCAGGTGCTCGTCCTTCAGGCCGGGCGCGCCCACGATCGAGCCGACCTCCATGAGGTGCGCCTTGAT
Organism: Thermoleophilaceae bacterium; assembly: GCA_034664005.1. Classification (GTDB taxonomy): domain Bacteria; phylum Actinomycetota; class Thermoleophilia; order Solirubrobacterales; family Thermoleophilaceae; genus JACVRW01. Next base: position 5,741 of record JAXDIL010000179.1, read on the forward strand.
CTGGTCGACCTCGGCGGGGGCGTAGCCCAGCGTCTCGAGCGCGAGGCCGACGGTCTGGTTGACGATCGTCATCTGACCGCCGCCCACCAGCTCCTTGAACTTCACGAGCGAGAAGTCGGGCTCGATGCCCGTGGTGTCGCAGTCCATCAGGAACGAGATCGTGCCGGTGGGCGCGAGCACGGTGGCCTGCGCGTTCCGGTAGCCGTTCCGCTCGCCGACCTCGACCGCCTCGTCCCACGCGCGCTGCGCCGCGGTGAACAGCTCGCTGTCCGTCGAGAGCGACTCGTCGAGCGAGTACGCGGCCGCGCGGTGCTTGCGCATCACGTGGTTGTGCGGGTCGCGGTTCTCCTCGTAGCGCTCGTACGGACCCATGGCGCCCGCCACCTCGGCCGAGGTGCGGTACGCGCGGCCGGTCATGAGCGAGGTGATCGCGCCGCAGAGGGCGCGGCCGGCGTCGGAGTCGTAGGCCAGGCCGTTCGCCATCAGGAGCGCGCCCAGGTTCGCGTAGCCCATGCCGAGCTGGCGGAACGCGCGAGCGTTGATGCCGATCTCCTCGGTCGGGTAGCTCGACGGCCCGACGACGATCTCCTGCGCGAGGATCACGACGTCGACCGCGTGCTCGAAGGCCGCGACGTCGAACGAGCCGTCCTCGAGCCGGAACTTCATGAGGTTGAGCGAGGCGAGGTTGCACGCGCTGTCGTCCACGTGCATGTACTCCGAGCACGGGTTCGACGCGTTGATCCGGCCCGAGTTCGGGCAGGTGTGCCACTCGTTGATGGTCGTGTCGTACTGGACGCCCGGGTCGGCGCAGCGCCAGGCGGCGTCGGCGAGCTGGCTCAGCAGGTCCTGCGCGTCCACGCGCTCGACGACCTTGCCGGGCTCGTTGCGAGCGGTGAGCTCCCACTCCTCGCCGCGCTCGGCGCGCTCCATGAACTCGTCGGTCACGCGCACCGAGTTGTTGGCGTTCTGGTACTGGATCGACGCGAACGCGTCGGAGTCGAGGCGCATGTCGAAGCCGGCGTCGCGGAGGGCCATCGCCTTCTCCTCCTCGCGGGCCTTGCACCAGATGAAGTCGAGGACGTCCGGGTGGTCGACGTCCAGCACGACCATCTTGGCCGCGCGGCGGGTCTTGCCACCCGACTTGATCGTGCCGGCCCAGGCGTCGGCGCCGCGCATGAAGCTGACGGGACCGGACGCGAGCCCGCCCTTCGACAGGGGCTCCTTCGAGCTGCGGATCTTCGACAGGTTGATCCCCGAGCCAGAGCCGCCGCGGAAGATCTTGCCCTCCTTGGTGTTCCAGCCCAGGATCGACTCCAGCTCGTCCTCGACCGAGAGGATGAAGCAGGCGCTGCACTGCGGGTGCTCTTCGAAGCCCACGTTGAACCAGACGGGCGAGTTGAACGCCGCCATCTGGTGCAGCAGGATGTGCGTCAGCTCGGACTCGAAGGTGTCGCCGTCCTCGACCGAGGCGAAGTAGCCGCGCTGGCGGCCCCAGTCGGCGATGGTCCCGGAGACGCGGGAGATCATCTGCTTGACCGAGCGCTCGCGCGTCGGCGAGTCCAGTTGGCCGCGGAAGTACTTCTGGGCGACGATGTTCGTGGCGTTCTGCGACCACGACTTCGGGAACTCGACGCCGTCCTGGCGGAAGCTGCCGACCGCGGCGGTGCGGGTCTCCCACTCGACGCTCT
>JAXDIL010000184.1:0-3179 GCA_034664005.1 Thermoleophilaceae bacterium
AGAAGAGCTTTTGCGCCGCGGTCGTGCTGCACCGTGAGCACCGCTTCCAGCAGTCCGGGGAAGCGGTCGTTCAGGTCGCTCTCGCGCAGGGACAGCAGGCGGCGGCGGCCTTCGGGGCGGGTTCGGACCACGCCGCTTTCGCGGAGGACGCGGAAGTGGTGCGAGAGGGTTGCCTTCGAGAGGCCGAGCTCGAAGGTGCCGCAGCAACACTCGTCACCGTCGGCGAGCTTGCGGACGATCTGGAGGCGCGCCGGGTCACTCAGTGCGTGCAGTATGGCCGGGAGCTCCAGCTCCTCACATGATGGGTGATGTGGCTCTCTCATGCCGAGCTGCTGCGGCCCCAACTCTAGTCGAGGGTTCGACAGTTGCCGAAATCAATGTCGGAAGTGACGGCGGGCTGTCAGGACCATCGGAACGCCCGCCGCCTCGCAGGCCTCGACGACCTCGGTGTCGTTCTTCGACCCGCCCGGCTGGATGATCGCCCGGACGCCCGCGTCGATCGCGAGCTGCGGCCCGTCGGGGAACGGGAAGAACGCGTCGGAGGCCATCACGGCACCGTCGAGCGACAAGCCCGCGGCGCGCGCCTTGTCGAGCGCGATCCGCACCGAATCCACGCGGCTCATCTGACCCGCGCCGATCCCGATCGTCCCCAGCCGTCGCGCCAGCACGATCGCGTTCGAGCGCACGTGCTTGCAGACGCGCAGCGCGAACAGCAGCTCGCCCCACGCCTCCTCGTTCGGCTTGTGGCTCGTGGCGACCTCCATCTCGTCGCGCTGCTCCATCCCGGAGTCGCGGTCCTGCACGAGCATCCCGCCGCGCACGCGTTTGATGTCGTGCTCTGACACGGGGATCGTGCGCCGCTCCTGATTCTCGAGCAGCCGGATGTTCGGCTTCTCCTGAAGCAGCGCGAGTGCGTCCTCGTCGTAGCCGGGCGCGAACACCATCTCGACGAACATCCCGCTGAGCTGCTCAGCCAGCGCGCGGTCGACCGACCGGTTGAAGCAGAAGAGGCCCCCGAAGGCGCTCTGCGGATCGGTCTCGAACGCCTTCTCGAACGCCTCGCCGAGGGACGCCCCCACGGCCGCGCCGCAGGGGTTGTTGTGCTTGACGATCGCGACCGCCGGCAGCTCGAAGTCGGCGATCAGCTGCCGCCCGGAGTCGAGGTCCAGCAGGTTGTTGAACGACAGCTCCTTGCCGTGCAGCTTCGAGACCATCGACAGCAGGTGCGTTCGCGCGGCCGTCTCGGCGTAGTAGGCGGCGCGCTGGTGCGGATTCTCCCCGTACGGCAGGTCGAGCACCTTCTCGAACGAGCGCGTGTACTGCGACGGGAAGTCGTCCTCGCGCTCGGCGAACCAGCGCGCGATCGCCGCGTCGTAGCGCGCCGTGTACGCGAACGCCTCCATCGCGAGGCTCTGGCGGGTGCGCAGCGACAGCTGGCCGTCGGACTCCTCGAGCTCGCCCAGGATCGCGTCGTAGCTCTCCGGCGTGACCACCACCGCAGAGAACGCGTAGTTCTTCGCCGAGGCGCGGATCAGGGCGGGGCCGCCGATGTCGATGTTCTCGATCACCTCGTCCTCCTCGACGCCGCGCATCCCGGACACGCGCTCGAACGGATAGAGGTTCACGCAGACCAGATCGATCGGCTCGACCGCGTGCTCGATCAGCGTCTCGACGTGCTCGTCGTCCGAGCGCACCGCGAGCAGCCCGGCGTAGATCCGCGGGTTGAGCGTCTTCACCCGCCCCCCCAGGATTTCCGGAAAGCCCGTGTAGTCCTCGACCGGGCGTGTCTCGATCCCGTGCTCGGCCAGCTCACGCGCGGTCCCGCCGGTCGAGACGATCTCCACGCCCAGCTTCTCCAACCCGCGGGCGAACTCCACGAGTCCGCGCTTGTCGGACACGCTCAGGAGAGCCCGCTTCACGCGCACCTCCCCCGGCGCGACCGTCTCCAAGCCCGGCGGCCTCACCTCAGCCATCTGCCCGCTCCGCAGGAGCAACCGTGACGAGCCGCGGGTTGTCGGGGTCGAGCGACACGCGGCCAGCCGCGATCAGCCGCACCGCACGCGGCAGCAGCCGGTGCTCGACCTCGTGAAAGAGCTGACGGGTCGCCGCGATGTCCCGATGGTAAGGAAGCTCGAACGCTTCCTGCAGGACGATGGGCCCGCTGTCCACGCCCTCGTCCACGAAGTGCACGGTCACGCCGGCCACCTTGACCCCGTGCTCGACGGCCTGCTCGATCGCGCCGAGGCCGGGGAAGGCGGGCAGCAGCGCGGGGTGCACGTTCACGATCCGGCCCGCGAAGCGGCGGATGAAGGCCGGCGTGAGCAGCTCCATGAAGCCGGCGAGCACGACCAGCTCCACCTCGCGCTCCTCGAGCCAGGCCGCCAGCGCCTCGTCGCGCTTGGCGCGGTCCGGCTCCTCGGCGAGCGAGAAGACCGCGGTCTCGACACCGGCGTGCTCCGCGCGCTCGAGGCCGCGAGCCTCGGCGCGGCTCGACGCGACCGCGGCGACCTCGATGGAGGGCTCGCCGCGCGAGGAGGGGGAGGCGCCGTGCATGTCGTCGAGCAGCGCCTGGAGGTTCGACCCCTCCCCCGAGATCAGTACTGCGATGCGGAAATGCGTCGCGGCGCACCGGTCACGGCCCGGTGCTTGCGCCCTACTCACGCGGCGACGCGCAACACCGGATAGGGACCGCCGCTGGTCTCGAGCCGGCCCGCGTCGATCAGCTCGTCCACGCGCGCGAGGATGTCGGCGCGGCGCATGTGCGACGAGACGCCGTAGGCCGGCAGCCCGTCGTACGAGTTGCGCTGGATCTTCTTGCTGCGCGAGCCGTGCAGGATCTCGGCGCAGGTGGTGCGGCCGACCGCGGGCCGCGCGCCGCTCGCGACCTGGATGATCGCCTCGTCGAGGTTGCCCACCGCGACCGGGTCCGGCGCCGGCGCGACGAGCGCGAGCGACGGGTCGCACACGTCCGCGGTCGGCGACGCGGTCCGGCGCCGAGGGCGACGGCGCGATCACGCCCGCACGCGTGAGGTGGCCGATCAGGGCGCGGAGGCGCTCGCCGTCGCCGCGCATGCCGCTCGCCAGCTCGGAGCCCTGCAGCGAGTAGCGCCCCTCGCCGTCCGCCGCGGCGATCAGCCGGTCGGCCAGCCAGCCCGGCAGTCCGGGGTCGAGCTCCTCGC
>JAXDIL010000031.1:0-9924 GCA_034664005.1 Thermoleophilaceae bacterium
TCGCGGCTTCGTCCTGAGCTCCTCCGTCTCCACCGGCGGCGACTCCGCGGGCGGCGACTTCGAACTCCGCATCCCCTCGGCGCGGCTCCGGCCCGCGGTACGCGACCTCGCCGCGCTCGCCGACGTGCGCACCCAGAGCCAGACCGGCCGCGACGTGACGCGCGAGCACGTGACCGTCGTCGACCGGCTTCAGGCGGCGCGCGCCGAGCGGCGCAGCCTGCTCCGGCGCCTCGAGGTCGCAACGACCGACGCCGAGGCGGAGGCGCTCCGCCAGCGGCTGGACCTGGTGTCCGGCGAGATCAGCCGCCTGCGCGGACACATGCGCGGGCTGCACCTGCGCACCGACTACGCGGTGGTCACGGTCAGCCTGCTCGCCACGGAGGGCAAGGACGGCGGCGGCATCGGCGGTGGCTCCTTCGGCGACGCGCTCGGCGATGCCGCTGACCTGCTGGTGGCCGTGGCCGGCCTGATCGTGCGCGCGCTCGCCGTCCTGCTGCCGCTCGGGCTGGTGGCCCTCCTGGGCTGGCTGGCCGCCCGCGTGCTGCGCCGCCGCCGGCGCGAATCCGCGCTCGCCTAACCTCAGTCGTCGTGGCGCTGGTCACCGCGACGCACTTCACGGATCCCGCCTGCCCGTGGGCCTACTCGGCCCGGCCGGCACATGCACGGCTGCGCTGGCGCTTCGGCGACCAGCTCGACTGGCGCCTGGTCCTGGTCGGGCTGAGCGAGTCGGGGGCCGCCTACGAGGAGCGCGGCTACACGCCGGAGCGCCTCGTGGAAACCCAGCGGCGGTTCTACGAGCGCTTCCGGATGCCGTTCAGCTTCGAGCGCAAGCCGCGGATGGCGGGCACGGGCCGCGCCTGCCGCGCGGTCGTCGCGGCGCGCGAGCTCGACCCGGCCCTCGGTGAGGCCGCGCTGCGAGCGCTTCAGCTGCTCCAGTTCACCAGCGTCGGGCTCCTGGACGACGACGATGACCTCCGAGCCGCGCTGTCGGCCGCTGGCCTCGACGGCGATGCGATCGTTGCCCGCAGCGACGACCCTCGGATCGTCGAGCTCTACGAGTTGGACCGAGCGCAGACCCGCTCGGCCGAGGGCTCCCCGACGCACGCACAGGGCCGCTACTCCACGAGCGACGGACCCGTGCGCTACACGGCGCCCTCGGTGATCTTCGAGCTCGAGAGCGGTTCCAGCATCGAGGTGGGCGGCTTCCAGCCGTTCGAGGCCTACGACACCGCACTGGCGAACCTGGACCCCTCCCTGGAGCGCCGCCCGGCCCCGGACGACCTGCCAACCGCGCTCGCAGCGTTCCCAGAGGGACTCACGACAGCGGAGGCAGCGAGCGTAATGCGCCCAAGCGACCTGGCCGACGCGGATTTCAAGGCGACGGCGGCGGAGCTGGCCGCGCTGGAATCAGCCGGCAAGCTGACGCGCACGCGCACGGGCAATGACGCAATCTGGGCCCTGACCGTCGTCTAGGGCCGGGCGCCCGGGCTAGCCACGGCGCGCGCCGCCAGCCTGCACCCCGCCGCCAGAGCCTCAGCCGTCGAGGCACCGCCTACAAGAGCGCCCAGGTAGCCAGCGCCGAAGGCGTCGCCCGCGCCCGTGCTGTCGACGACCGCGTCCACCGGCAGCGCCGCCGCCCGGAGCACGGCCGCGCCGTCTGTCCAGAGCGCGCCGCCCGGCCCGAGCTTCACCACCACCTCGCCGAACCGTGCCGCGAGCTGGCGGGCCGCCTGCTCCGGATCGCTGTCGCCCGTGAGCGCATGAGCCTCGGAGGCGTTCGGCAGCAGGAGCGTGGCGCCCTCGGCGTCGTCGAGGAACTCGTCCGACAGCAGCGCGGACGAGGAGGGATCGACCGAGACGGTCATCCCGGCCGCGCGCGCTCGCTCGATGGCGGCGCGGCTCGCGCTACGCGACCCTGACCGCAGCAGCGAGTAGCCGGACACATGGAGGTGATCCCCCTCGGTGAGCAGTTCGTCCGGCAGATCCGTCTCCGAGAGGGCGTCGTTCGCGCCCGCATCCGGCGCCATCGTCCGCTCGCCGTCCGGCCCCACGAGCACCAGGCAGGTACCGGTGGGCAGCTCGGAATCGGCCACGAGCCTCGTCTCCACGCCCGCGGCGCGCAGCTCGTCACGAGCGGCGCGCCCGCGCTCGTCGTCACCCATTCGCCCGACCAGGACGGGCTCCGCATCGGCCGCCGCCAGCCACGCCGCCGTGTTGGCGGCCGAGCCGCCACCGTGGAAGCGGATCACCGCGGGCGCGTCGCTGCCGGGCGCGAGCGGCCCCGAGAGACGCACCACGACATCGACCATCACGTCCCCCAGCACGACGATCCGGCTCACGTGGCCAGCTCTCCCGCCAGCTCTGCCGCCAGGCGCGCGTTCCGCAGCACGAGCCGGACGTTCGCCTCGAGGCTCGCCCCGCCCGTCCCGCTCACGAGCTGGTCGAGCAGGAACGGCGTCACGTCCTTGCCGGTGATGCCCTCGGCCTCGGCGGCGGCCAGCCCCTCGGCGAGGACACGGTCGTGCAGCTCGGGGTCGAGCTGCTGGTCGGGCGGCAGCGGGTTGGCCACCACCACCGCGCGGTCGCCGGTGCCGAGCCCCTCGCGCGCCCGCACCAGCTCGGCCAGCTCGACGGTCGAATCGACGCGCCACGGCACCGGGTGGCCGGAGTCCGACAGGTAGAAGCCGGGGAAGCTGTCCGTGCGGTAGCCCAGCACGGTCACGTTCAGCGTATCGAGCCGCTCGAGCGTCGCGCCCACGTCGAGGATCGACTTGACGCCCGCACAGACCACGACGATCCCGGTGCGCGCCAGCGCCTCGAGGTCGGCCGACTCGTCCCAGGTATCGCGCGCCCGGCGATGCACGCCGCCGACGCCTCCCGTCGCGAACACGCGGATCCCCGCGCGGGCGGCGAGATGCGCCGTTGCTGCCACGGTGGTCCCGCCCCAGTGACCGCGCACCGCCGCCGGCGCCAGGTCGCGGATGCCGCACTTCACCGTGTCCTCCCGTTCGGCGAGCTCGGTCAGCGCATCGGCATCGAGACCCACGCGCGCCTCACCGTCCACCAGCGCGACCGTGGCGGGGAGCGCGCCGCCCTCGCGCACGGCGGCCTCGACCTGGCGCGCGGTCTCTAGGTTGCGCGGCCGCGGCAGCCCGTGCGTGACTATCGCGCTCTCGAGCGCCACCACCGGGCGCCCGTTCGCCAGCGCTTCGGCCACGTGGGGATGGATAATCATCGGGACCCAGCGTACGCTGGCGGCATGCCTCACTCCGGGGTCGCGCTCGTGCTCGCCGCGCTGGCGGCGGTCGCGGCAGCGTCCTCAGCCGAGGCGTCGCAGCGCGTGAGCGTCGCGCGCGCGGTCGACGCCGACTGCGGCAACGTGCTCCACCGGGGAGCGGGCACGACGGAGCGGGCCTTCCGCGCGAGGAAGAGCGGCTACCTCACCGCCCGCCTCCACGCACGCTCCGGTGACTGGGACCTCGCCGTGTTTCGCCGGGGCGAGCGGCAGCCGGTTGCGGCCTCGGCGTACAGCGGCGCAACCGAGGTCGCCGGCGGCTTCGTCCGGCGCGGCGACCGGCTCGCTCTGCGCGCCTGCCGCCGGACCGGGCCCGCCGGCAGCGCACGCGTGGGTGTCGCCATCGAGCGCCTCGGCCGCGAGGCACGCGAGCGCGTGACCCTGGTGCGTGTGGCCACCCCCACGCTCGCGCTGCGACGGAGGCTCGGCCGGCTCGGCTTCGACATTGCCGAGGAAACGGGATCCAGCCACACGGCGGTACTGCTCCACGGCCGCGACGACGGCGCCCGGCTGCGGCGGGCCGGCTTCCGCTACAGCCGGGCTCGCGCCGCCCGCGGCGCGCCTCAGGCGCACGCGGCCGCACTCCCGAGCGGGCCGCGCAGCACCTACCGGCGCCTCGCGGACTACGGCCTGGAGATGAAGGCGCTCGCGAGCGCGAACCCCGACATCGTGAGACCCATAACGCTTCCGCTGACGAGCCATCAGGGCCGGGTGGTGGAGGGTCTCGAGATCACCACGAGCCCGAACGCCCGCGACGGGAAGCCGGTCTACCTCCAAGTGGGTCTCCATCACGCGCGCGAGTGGCCCTCCGGAGAGCACACGCTCGAATGGGCGTACGACCTGATCGCGGGGTACCGCGCCGGCGACCCCCGCACGGTCTCGCTGGTCGATCGCGTGCGCACGATCGTGGTCCCCGTCGTGAACCCCGACGGGTTCAACTTCTCGAGGGAGGCCGGACAGGACGCGGGGCACGGCGGCGGGGACACGGGCTTCGACGGGAGCTCGGCGGAGTACCACCGCAAGAACTGCGCGCCGAGCGGCTGCGCGGTCGGCGGCGGAGTCGACCTGAACCGCAACTACGGCGACCTCTGGGGGGGCCCGGGCACGAGCTCGAGCCCCAGCTTGGAGACGTACCGCGGCACCGCGCCGTTCTCAGAGCCCGAGGCCGAGAACATCCGCCGCCTGATCTCGAGCCGCCAGGTGGTGATGCTGATCTCGAACCACACGTTCGGCAACGAGATCCTGCGCCAGCCCGGCTACGCCGCCGATGGGCCGACGCCGGACGAGCCCCTGCTCGGCAGCGTCGGCGCCGCCATGGCCGCCGAGAACGGCTACAGCAACATCTTCTCGTACGAGATCGGCGATCACGTTGGGACCACCGACGGCTGGAGCTATTACACGACCGGTGGTCTCGCGTACGTCATCGAACAGGCGCCGTCCGCCTTCCACCCGCCCTACGCCCAGACCGTTGCGCACTACGACGGCTCCAGCGTGCCCGGCGGCGGGACACGCGAGGCCTTCTTCGTGGCCATGGGGAGCGCCGCGAATGCCGCGCATCATGCCGTGCTCACCGGCGGCGCGCCGGCCGGAGCGATCCTGCGGCTCGGCAAGGCGTTCCAGAACCGCACCTGGACCGGCACGACGTCGGAGCGCTTCGACACAACCATGCAGGTGCCGGCCTCCGGCCGCTTCGAGTGGCACGTGAATCAGTCCGCGCGGCCACTCGTGCCGGGGGAAACCTGGACGCTCTCGTGCGAGCTGCCGGAGGGCACGCCGCTCGCAAGCCAGCAGGTGGCGGTGACGCGCGGGCAGTCGCTCGAGCTCGGCTCCGTCTGTGGGCCCGGCGGCCCGCCCCCCGACCTCCGCCCGGTCCCAACCGTGAGGGTCGTGCTGGCGGCGGTGTTCGACGGGCGCCGCTACCGGGTGAAGGTGAGCGGCGCGCTGCGCAATGTCCCGGATCTCGAGCGCTGTGACGGCCCGGTGCGGATCGCTCTCCTCGCCCGCGGCAAGACGGTGCTCGAGCGGCGGCCCCACCTCGACGAGCGCTGCCGCTTCGCGTGGCGCGTGAGCTTCCGCCGGCGGGCGCTGCCGCGGAGCCTGCGCGGACGCAGGGCGCGGCCCGTCTTCCGCGCGGTGGTGCGCTGGACCGGAAACGAGTTCCTGGCGCCGGCGAACAAGTCGGTCACGAAGCGCGTGCGCCGCGTGGTCCGCCGGACCGGCTAGGCGTCGGTCTCGACGCGCACCGAGAAGCCCTCGGCCGTGGCCGCGTCCACGATCTCCCGGCTGTTCTCCGGGCCGCGCGTCTGCAGCACAAGCTTGATCGCGGTCTCACGCACGTGGATCTCGATGCCGTCGCGGAGGTGCTCCACGTCGACGACGTTGCCGCCCAGATCCGCCACGACCCTCAGCAGGCCGGCCAGGGCGCCCGGGCGGTCCGGCACGACGGTGGAGAGCACCATGCGCCGTCCGGCCGCGGTCTCGCCGAGCCGGATCGCCTCGGAGAGCAGCGACACGTCCACGTTCCCACCGGACAGCACGGCGCACACCGAGCCCTGCTCGGGCGTCTCGACCCGGCCGTGCATCAGGGCCGCCACGCCCACCGCGCCCGCGCCCTCGACCACGAGCTTCGAGCGCTCGAGCAGCAGCACCATCGCCTGGGCCACCTCGTCGTCGGAGACGGTCACGACCTCGTCGACGTAGCGCTGCACCAGCGGCAGCGTGAAGTCGCCGGGCCGCTTCACGGCGATCCCGTCGCAGATCGTGTTCGCGGAGCGTGCGCCGATCGGGCGGTCCGCCGCGAGCGAGTCGATGTAGGGAGCGCAGGCCTCGGCCTGCACACCCACCACGCGGACGCCCTCGAGCGCGCCGCGGAGCGCGAGCCCGATCCCGCTCGCGAGCCCGCCGCCGCCGAGCGGCACCACCACGAGCTTCACGTCCGGTGCCTGCCTGGCGATCTCGAGGCCCGCGGTGCCCTGTCCCGCCACCACCTCGGGCTGGTCGAAGGCGTGCACCTCCGTGAAGCCCTCCGCCTCGGCGAGCCGGCTCGCCTCCGAGTGCGCCTCGTCGTAGCCACCCTCCACGAAGCGCACCTCGCCGCCGTGCAGCAGTACGGCGGCCACCTTCGCGAGCGGTGCCTGGGCCGGCATCACGAGCACCGCGCGGGCGCCCGCGTCGCGGGCTGCGAACGCCACCGCCTGCGCATGGTTGCCCGCGCTCGCCGCCACCACGCCGGCCGCCAGCGCCTCGGGTGGCAGCCCGCGGATCATGTGCGTGGCCCCGCGCGCCTTGAAGGAGCCCGTGAGCTGAAGGTTCTCGGCCTTCAGCAGCACGCGGGCGCCGACGCGCCGCGACAGCTCGCCCGCTGACAGAAGCGGCGTCTCGCGCACGCGGCCGCTGAGCGCCCGGGCGGCGTCCTCCACATCGGCGAAGGTCACGGCTTCTTCAGGGGCAACGGCCACTCCAGATGGGATTATGGCCGCATGTCGACCGTGGACGAGACCGTCCGCCTGCTTGCTGCCACTGAGGTGTTCGGCGCGGTCGAGCCGCGCGAGCTCGAGGAGGTCGCGCAGGTGGCGGTGCCGCGCCACTGGGAGAAGGGGCAGGTGATCTTCCGCGAGGGCGACGTGGGCGACACCTGCTACCTGCTCCGCTCCGGCGCCGTGGTGCTCACGCGCGAGCACCAGGACGGGCGGATGGTGGCGCTCGCGGAGCTGCGCGCGGGCATGCTGTTCGGCGAGCTCGCGATGTTCCGCGGCGAGACGCGCTCCGCCACGGCCGAGGTCGTGGAGCCCGCCAGCGCCCTGGCGCTCCTCGCGACCGACGTACAGCGGCTGATCCGGCGCAACCCCGACCTGGCCCTGACGCTGCTGGCCAACCTCGCCGAGCGCGTCAGCAGGACGAACGAGCGGCTGCTCCAGCAGTCGTTCCAGACCGTCGCGGGACGCGTGGCGAGCGCGCTACTCGCCCAGACGGTCGCGCGCCAGGCCGACGGCGCCGCGGACGCGGACGTCCTGATCCGCTCGACCCAGGCCGAGATCGCGCACCTGGCCGGCACCTCGCGCGAAAGTGCCAGCCGCTTCCTCGCGACGCTGGAACGAGCCGGGATCGTCACCCTGGGACGTGGGAAGGTGACGGTCCATGACCCGGCGCGACTCCGGAACTACATCCACTGAGCGCGGTCGCATGGTGGAGCGCCAGCTGCGGCGGCGCGGGATCCATGACGAGCGCGTGCTGGCTGCGATGGCGGAGGTGCCGCGCGAGCGCTTCCTCCCGGAGGAGCAGCGCCGGCGGGCCTACCGTGACGGCGCCGTGCGGATCGGCGAGGGCCAGACGATGTCCCAGCCCTGGATCGTCGCCTGCATGGCGCAGCTGCTGGAGCTGAACGGGTCCGAGAAGGTGCTCGAGGTGGGCACCGGCTCCGGCTACGGCGCGGCGGTGCTCGCGCGCCTGTGCCGCGAGGTCGTGACTGTCGAGCGCTACGAGAGCCTCGCGCTCCGGGCCGAGGCGATCCTGTCCGAGCTCGGCTGCGACAACGTGATCGTCGAAGTGGGCGACGGCAGCCGCGGCGCCCCCGGGCACGCGCCCTTCGGGGGCATCTCCGTGACCGCGACGGCCCGGGACGAGCCGCCGCCGGCGCTGTTCGAGCAGCTCGAGCCCGGCGCGGCGCTCGTCTGCCCGGTCGAGCGCGGCGGCCAGGAGCTCCTGATGCGCTTCCGCGACGGCGAGGAGGAGGCGGTCACCGGCGTCCGCTTCGTGCCGCTCGTGAGCGGCGAGCCGTGATCCGCGAGTTCTCCGCCGGGGGCGTCGTGATCCGCAACCTGCGCGGCCGCCCGCACGTGGCCGTGGTACGCGTGCGCGACGAGATCCTCGCCCTCCCCAAGGGCCACCCCGAGAAGGGCGAGTCCTCCCAGGAGGCCGCGCTGCGCGAGGTACGCGAGGAGACCGGGCTCGACGCGACCCCGGTCGAGAAGCTCGGCGACATCCGCTACTGGTACGCCCGGGACGGCGACCGCGTGCTGAAGGTCGTGAGCTTCTTCCTGTTCCAGTACCGCTCCGGACGGCTCGCCGACCACGATCACGAGGTCGAGGAGGCGCTCTGGATACCGCTCGAGGAGGCGCCGGAGCGGCTCGCCTACAAGAGCGAGAAGGAGATCGCGGAGACCGCGCTATCGCGCGTAACGCGGGGCAGCTAGGCTGCCGCAATCGTGTTCGTCCTCAACTTCTATTCGCCCGTCTTCGTGGACCAGCTGAAGCGGGGCCGCAAGACCGCGACCATCCGCCTCGGCGACAAGGGCAAGAAGTACCGCAAGGGCGAGGTCGTGATGATCACCGTCGGCTTCCAGCACTCGCCGCGGCAGAAGATCTTCGACGCCGTGATCGACAGCGTCGAGGTGAAGCAGGTCAAGGACCTGTCCCCGCGCGACATCGAGCACGACAACCCGGAGTTCCGCCGGCTCGACGAGATGGTCCATTTCCTCGAGCAGATCTACGGGCGCAAGGTGGACATGGAAGACACCGTCACGGTCGTGCGCTTCTCCCAGATCTCGGACCGCCCGTCCGAGATCCAGGAGCGGATGCGCCCCAGCGCGCCCGCGCAGAACTAGCTGCGGCTTTCCAGACCTGGACAGGGCGCGGCCCTGGCCTATTGGCACTCTCATTGCTAGAGTGCCAGCTGGCACTCGCTGGCTTAGAGTGCCAATTGGAGAGAACTTTCTAGGAGGTAGAACGCATGAATCTCAAGCCTCTGGGTGATCGCCTCATCGTGCAGGCGATCGAAGAGGACGAGACCACCGCGAGCGGCATCGTTCTTCCCGACACCGCGAAGGAGAAGCCCCAGAAGGGCAAGGTCCTCGCAGTTGGTGACGGGAAGTGGGACGAGGATGGCGAGAAGCGCATCCCCCTGGACGTCGCTGAGGGTGACGAAGTCCTGTATTCGAAGTACGGCGGTACCGAGATCATCGTCGAAGGCGAGGATCTACTCGTGCTTCGTGAGTCGGATGTGCTCGCCAAGGTCGCGGGCTAGGAGGACACGAAAATGGCTCACAAGGAACTGAAGTACGACGTCGACGCACGCAAGGCACTCGAGGACGGCGTCAACGCCGTCGCGAACGCCGTGAAGGTCACGCTCGGCCCCAAGGGTCGTTATGTCGTGATCGACAAGAAGTTCGGCGCGCCGACGATCACCAACGACGGTGTTTCCATCGCTCGCGAGATCGAGATCGAGGACCCGTTCGCAAACCAGGGCGCCCAGCTCGTACGCGAGGTGGCCACCGCCACCAACGACGTGGCGGGCGACGGCACCACGACCGCGACCGTGCTCGCACAGACGATCGTGCGCGAGGGCCTCAAGAACGTGGCCGCCGGCGCGAACCCGCTCGGCCTGAAGCGCGGCGTCGAGAAGGCCGTCGACCAGGTGGTGGAGCGGATCAAGGAGGTCTCCACCGAGATCTCCGGCAAGGACCAGATCGCTCGTGTGGCCGCCATCTCGGCTGCCGACGACGACATCGGCGACGTGATCGCCGACGCGATCGACAAGGTCGGCAAGGACGGCGTCGTGAACGTCGAGGAGGGCCAGACGTTCGGCATGGACCTCGAGTTCACCGAGGGCATGCAGTTCGACAAGGGCTACA
>JAXDIL010000036.1:0-16939 GCA_034664005.1 Thermoleophilaceae bacterium
TGCGATCGCAGGTGGCGCCGCACCGGCGGGGTGGTCCGGGCGAGCCCCTCGGCCACCTGGCCGAGCTCGAGCCGGACCTCCTCGCACGAGAGGAGGCGCGCCTCGGCGGCCTCGGCCAGCGAGACGCGGGCGCGGACGAGCAGCGACTTGACGCTCGGGATCGTCGTCTCCATCGCCTCGGCGATCTGGTCGTAGGAGAGCGCGTCGATCTCGCGCAGGAGCAGCGCGGTGCGCTGGGTCTCCGGCAGCTCGTGCACGTCCGCGACGATCTGGCGGAACTCCTCGCGCTTGTGGACGGTGTCGGCGGTGGTCGTGCCGCCGTCGCGCTCGAAGATGTCCATCGAGTCCTGCCCGGCCGCCCGCGGCCGGCGCAGATGGTTGAGCGAACGGTTGCGAGCGATCCGGTAGAGCCAGGGGCGGGCGTTGATCGGCCGCTCGTCGGCGAGCATCGCGTTGAACGCCGCGGTGAAGACCTCCTGCAGCACGTCCTCGGCGTCCTCCTGCGAGCCGAGCATGTGGCGGCAGAAGGCGAGCAGCCGCGGCTGGTAGCGCTGGACCAGGGCCTCGAACGCGCCCTGGTTGCCGCGCCGGGTGAGCGCGATCAGGCGCTCGTCACTCTGCAGCCGGAGGAGGGGCGACCGCCCCGCAAGAGCCGGCAGCGCGGTGGACTGTCTGAGAGCGGAAGCTTCCATGCGTCGACCACGGGGGCGCTAATCCCCGCCCCGTTGACACGGTAGCACCGCAAAAGTTGCGCTTACCGGCGGCCGTGCAGCTCTTCGATGCGGTGATGAGCGAACGCCACGCCCATCGAGCCCTCGCCCACGGCGCCCGCAACTCGCTTCACCGAGCCGTGCCTGACGTCGCCCGCGGCGTACAGCCCGGGCACGCTCGTCTCGAGCGCCAGCGGGTCGCGGTCGAGCGGCCAGCCGTCCGGGCGCTTCCCGCGGTCGAGCAGGTCGGGCCCGGTGAGGATGAAGCCCTTCGGGTCCGTCCGCACCCCGCTCGCGGCCGCCCACTCCGTGCGCGGGACCCCCCCGATGCAGATGAACAGGGCCGTCACCTCGATCGTGTCCGGGGCGCCGTCCTCGCTCTCGATCGTCACCGCGCTCAGGCGCGAGTCCTCCGCGTGGACCGCGGTCAGGCATGTCCGGAGCCGGACGTCGATCGCCTCCGAGGCCTCGACGCGCTCCACGAGGTAGGCCGACATCGACTTGGCGAGGCTGTCGCCGCGCACCACCAGCGTCACGCGCGCGCCGGCGCTCGCGAGGTTCATCACGGCCTGGCCCGCGGAGTTGCCCGCGCCCACGACCATCACGTGCTCGCCCGCGCACTGCACCGCCTCGCTGCGGCCCGCGCCGTAGTAGACGCCGTGGCCGAGCAGCTCCTCGATCCCGTCGAGCTCGAGCCGCCGCCATTCCATGCCGGTGGCCACCACGACGATGTCGGAGGTCACCTGGTCGCCGCTCGAGAGCGTGGCGACGGGCGTCTTGAGCGGCTCGAGCGAGCTGTCCACGACCCCGTTGAGGATCAGGAGCTCCGCGCCGAACCGCTCGGCCTGCCTGCCCGCCATGCGCGCGAGCTCCGCGCCGCCGATGCCCTCGGGGAAGCCGAAGAAGTTCTCGATCATGGAGGTGTACGAGGCCTGGCCGCCGGGCAGGTCGGCCTCGGCCACGGCTGTCGACAGCCCGTCCGATGCGCCGTACACCGCCGCCGCCAGCCCGGCCGGGCCGGCACCGACGACGAACAGGTCGTAGTGCGCCCGCTTCGGCCGTGCGAACACCGCCCAGGCCTCGGCGAGCCCCTGCACGCTCGCGCCCGCGTGAACGGTGTCGCCGTCGAGCACCACCGGCAGCGGCTGCCCGCTCGCCCCGGCCGCGTCGAGCACAGCGTTCGCGGCCGGCGTGCCCGCCTCGTAGAACTCATGCGGCTGCGCGGCGCGCGTGAGGAAGTCGCGGAGCCGGTAGTCCTCCGGCTCGTGGCGGCGGCCGACGACCTTCACGGGCGGGCGCGGAGGGCTCACGCTGCGAGTCTACGGCCATACTTCACCTGCCCGGGTGGCGGAACTAGGTGAGACGCGGTCGGCTTAAACCCGACTGCCCGAGAGGGCATGTGGGTTCGAATCCCACCCCGGGCATACAACCCCTTGCCACTTGAGGGATCTTGAGGGATACTCCGCCCATCGCGCGACTGGCCCTCATGGCGGTGGCCCTCGTCGTCCTCCTGGTACTGCCGGGCCAGGCGTCCGCGCAGTTCGGGCCGTTCCCGCCCCAGAGCGAGGACTACGGCCCGGGCATCACCGTCTCGGGCATCGGGTTCGCTCCGCTCGGGCACCGTGACCACGCGAGCTCCCGCGCCGTCGCCGACGCGCGGCATCGTGCCGAGGCGATCGCCTCGGCAGTGGGCGTCTCGCTCGGCGGCGCCCGCGCGGTGGAGCTCGACACGCCGTTCGAGCCGCGGCCGGCCTGCGCGCACTCCCAGCGCGGCCGCTGCGCTCCACTGGACGCCGTGAGCGTGGAGGTGACCTTCGAGATCGTCGGCGGGCCGGCATCCGACGAGGGCGCCCGCAAGGTGACCGGCACCGGCACCGCCCAGGCGCCCGTCGACGCCCCACACCGCACCAGCCCGTCGATCAGGCACGGACTGCGTGCCGCACGTCTCGCGGCCACGCCGCTCGCCGCCGACGCCGCGCGCGCGAACGCCCAGTCCGCCGCGAACGGAAGCGGGACCACACTCGGGGCTCTGTTCTCGATCGTGGACGCGACGAACCAGTTCGGATACGGGTACGAGCCCGTCCTCGGCACATTCGGGCCAGGCCAGTTCTGCGGCTTCGTGCGCCGGGCCAGGCTCCGCGTCGACCCGGACACCGGCAGACGCCACGTCGTGCGCCTACCCCGGCGCCTCCGCTGCTTCAGCCCGAAGCGTGTGACGGTGCGTTTGGAGGCGGAGTACCTGGCGGGCTAGCGCTCGTGGCTCGCCGCGGCGTGCCGTGGGCCAGGTCGGGTATACACCGGCCTATGGCCAGAATTCTGTTCGCGCCGGTGTCGATCGCCGCGGGCCTCATCGCCGGTGTTCTCGGGAAGAAGCTCTTCAACGGGCTCTGGGGCGTCATCGACGACGAGGAGCCGCCGGACTCGAAGCACCGCGACATCTCGTGGGGCAGGCTGCTGCTCGCCGGCGCCATTCAGGGAGCCATCTTCCGCGCCGTCAAGGAGGCCGTGGACCACGCCTCGCGGCGGGGCTTCTATCGCACGACCGGCACCTGGCCGGGCGAGAAGCGCCCCGATCCTGAGTAGCCGCCGCGCAAGAACCGGCGCATGGGTGCGTTTCCGGGTGTAAGAGTTCACGGCTGAGCTCGGATCCGGCTTGGGAGCCTCGCCATGGGACGGCGGGGGGCCGGGACTGTGCGAGAGGAGCAGAGGGGTAGGTGCGATCGCTGAGCGCCATCGGACGCGTAGCCGCTGTCGGCGCGGTTATCGCTGCCATCGTGCTCGTCGGGCTGATCCTCTTCGGCGGTACCGGCGCCGGTGGCTACACGGTCAAGGCGCGCTTCCTCAACGCCGGCCAGCTCGTTAAGGGCAACCCCGTGCAGGTCGGTGGCGTCCCGGTCGGCTCGGTCAAGGGCATCAAGATCACTCCCGACGGCCACGCCGAGATCAAGATGTCGATCGACGGCGACCACTCTCCCCTGCGGCGCGGCACGCGCGCCGAGATCCGCCAGTTCTCCCAGTCCGGTCTGGCGAACCGCTACGTCGACCTCAAGCTCCCGCCGGATACCGATGACACGATCCCCGAGGGGGGCGTCATCGAGACCGACAAGACGGTCACCCAGGTCGACCTCGACGAGCTCTACAACACGCTCGACCCCGAGACCCGGCGCTCCCTCCAGGGTTTCTTCAAGGGCTCGGCGGACCAGTGGCGGAACATGGCCGACGAGGCCAACGTCGGGTTCCAGTACCTGAACCCCGCCCTGTCCACCTCCCGACGGCTCTTCAACGAGCTGACCCGCGACACCCCGCTCCTCCAGCGTTTCCTCGTCGACAGCTCGGAGATGGTCACGGCCCTCGCGTCGCGCCGCGACGACCTGGCTGCCCTGGTCGGAAACCTGAACGAGACGACGCGCGCGCTCGGCAGCCAGAAGGAGGCGCTCGCCGAGTCGATCGGCCGGCTCCCGCCGTTCATGCGCCGCGCCAACACGACGTTCGTGAACCTGAGATCGACCCTCGACCAAGTCGACCCGCTTGTCGAGGCCTCGAAGCCGGTGGCGAAGCGCCTGCAGCCCTTCCTCTCGCAGGCGCGGGCCTTCGCCGCCGACGCTGAGCCGACCGTGCGCGACCTCAGCCTCACGATCCGCCGCCCGGGCAAGTCGAACGACCTGATCAACCTGCTCCAGACCTTCCCGCCGCTGGCCTCGATCGCCACCGAGACGAAGAACCGCAGCTACGCGCCGGGCGGCAAGAGCTACTCCGTCGGCGAGACGCGCGGCGCCTTCCAGGAGTCGGTCGAGGCGCTCCAGGGCGGCGCCGGCGAGATCAGCTTCGCGCGCCCCTATACCGCCGACTTCCTCGGCTGGTTCGACGACTTCTCGACCACGGGCGGCGGGTTCGACGCCCTCGGCGCGACGGCGCGCGGCTTCATCACGATGTCGCCCTTCCTCCACAAGGACAGCCTCGCGATGAAGCAGTACAGGCGCTGTCCCGGCTCGGCCGAGGCGCCCCTGCCGGACGGCTCCAACGTGCTCTCCGCGGAGGAGCGCGATCGGCTCGACTGCGAAGAGAGCCACAGGGGGACGCCGAAGTGAGGCGCGTGCTCGTGGTGCTCTCGGTGCTCGGCGTGTGCGCGGGCGCGTTCGTGCTCGCCGGCGCGTCGGACAAGCGGTCCGACGCCACGACCTACAGGATCATGTTCGACAACGCCTTCGGCCTCACCAAGGGCGGCGACTTCCGCGTGGGCGGCGTGAACGCCGGCCAGACAACGGATTTCGAGGTGACGAAGCAGCCCGGCGAGTCGCCGAAGGCGGTCGTGACGGCCGAGGTCACGAAGCCCGGCTTCGACGGCTTCAGGGACAACGCGAGCTGCGAGATCCGGCCGCAGTCGCTGATCGGCGAGTACTACGTGGACTGCCAGCCGGGCAGCTCCGACAAGCCGCTGCCGAACGACACGGTCACCGTCGAGCACACCACCTCGACGATCCCCACGGACATCGTCAACGACATCATGCGCCGCCCGTACCGCGAGCGCTTCCGGCTCCTCATCACCGAGCTGGGCACGGGCCTCGCCGGCCGGCCGGACGACCTGCAGGAGGTGCTCCGCCGCGCCCATCCGGGCCTCCGCGAGACCTCGCGCGTCCTGAAGATCCTCGGTGACCAGAACCAGGTCATCAAGAGCTTCATCACCGACTCGGACACGGTCGTGAACGAGCTCGAGAAGAACAAGCGCGACGTGGTGCGCTGGGTCCGCGAGGCGGGCGACACCGCCGAGATCTCCGCCACGCGCCGCGCCGAGCTGCGCGCCCAGTTCCAGCGCTTCCCCCAGTTCCTCGACGAGCTGCGGCCCACGATGGCGCGCCTCGGCGAGCTGGCCGACGAGCAGACTCCGCTGCTCGCCGACCTCCAGCGCGCCGCACCGGACCTAGACACCTTCTTCACGCGCATAGGGCCGTTCTCCGAGGCGAGCCGTCCGGCGGTGCGCTCGCTGGGCAAGATGGGCAAGGTCGGGACATCCGCGTTCAAGGCGGGCAAGGAAGAGGTCGCCGAGCTGCGCCGCCTGGCCGTGAACGCGCCGCCGTTCGCCAAGCCGCTCCGCCAGTTCCTCCAGACGATCGACGACCGCAAGCGCGCGATCGAGAACGACCCGCGCGCGAAGGAGACCGCGCCGCCGGCACCGGACCCGACCGCCATCCCGAACCAGGGCGGGTTCACCGGCATGGAGGCGCTCTGGAACTACTTCTTCTGGCAGACGCTCAGCATCAACATGCTGGACGACGACGCGCACATCCTGCGCGCGTCCCTGTCGGCCGAGCCCGACTGCATCGAGTGGCGCAACGAGCCGCCGAAGAACGCGGCCGAGGTGGAGATGTTCGAGCGCTGCAACTCCTACCTCGGGCCGAACCAGCCCGGCATCTTCAGCCCGGACCCGATCGCCGGCCCGAACGCCGCGAACCTGCGCGCGCAGAGCGGCAAGCCCGCCTCCCGCCCCGGCGAGCAGCGCGGCGAGGGCCAGCCCGAGGCCGGTCCGCTGCCCGGCCAGGTGGACCTCTCGAAGCCGCAGATCGTGCTCCCGCCCGATCTTCAGCGGCTGCTCGACTCGCTCAGCCAGCGCCAGCTCCGCCGGCTGCGCCGGGGCGACCTGCCGGCGAGCCCGGACGCGCTGCGCCAAGAGCTCGAGACGATCGGCGCCCCCGCGCCTCCGGACGAGCAGACCACCGGCCAGCTCCTCGACTACCTCCTCGCGCCATGAGAAACCGTCGCGGACAGGGCAGCATCGCCGCGAGCCCCGTGCTGATCGGGGCCACGACCGTGCTGATCGCGCTCGTGGCGGTGTTCATCGCCTACAACGCGAACTCGGGCCTGCCGTTCGTGCCGAGCTACGAGCTGAACGCGGAGCTGCCGTCCGGCGGCAAGCTCGTGAAGGGCAACGAGGTGCGTGTGGGCGGCTTCCGCGTGGGCGTCGTCAAGGAGCTGAAGCCCACCGTGCGCATGGTGAACGGCGAGCGCCGCAGCGTCGCCGTGGCGAAGCTGAGCCTCGACAAGAAGCTCGAGCCGCTTTCGCGCGACACCAAGCTACGCGTGCGCCCGCGTTCGGCGCTCGGCCTGAAGTACATCGAGCTGCAGCCCGGCACGAGCAAGCAGACCTACCAGTCGGGCGACACGGTCCCGGTCAAGAACGCGTCCGAGCCGCTCGAGTTCGAGGACCTGTTCGCGACCTTCGACCGCGAGACGCGCCCGCACATCCAGAACGCCACCGAGGGCTTCGGCGACGCGTTCGCCGGCCGCGGCCAGTCGATCAACCGCTCGATCGAGGCGCTCAACCCGTTCTTCAGGGCGCTCACGCCGGTGATGACGAACCTGGCCGACCCGAAGACCGAGCTCGACCAGTTCTTCCTCCAGATCGGCCGCGCCTCGGCTCAGGCCGCGCCCGTTGCGCGCACGCAGGCGCTCCTCTTCACCGACATGGCGGACACGTTCGCCGCCATCTCGGCAAGCCCGCGGGCGCTCCAGGACACGATCGAGAAGGCCGAGCCGACGATGCGCGCGTCGATCGACTCCTTCCGCGTCCAGCAGCCCTTCTACGCCGACTTCACCGACCTGTCCGCGCGGCTCCGGCCCGCCGCGGCAGAGCTCCCACGCTCGCTGCCCGCGATCAACGCCGCCTTCAAGGCCGGCACCCCGGTGCTGCCGCGGACGGTGGAGCTGAACGAGAACCTCGAGGGCGCTCTACGCGAGGCGGAGGACCTGTTCAAGGACCCGAACACGCTGCTCGCGCTGCGTGATATCGACACGGCGCTCACGGTGTCCCGCCCCGCGATCCAGTTCATCGCGCCCTACCAGACGGTCTGCAACTACTTCATCTACTTCGTACACCCGCTCGGCGAGGCGCAGTCCGTGGTCCAGACGGGTGCGACCGGCGGCGGCACGGCACTGAACCAGAACATCAAGGTGCCGAACTCGAACCAGCCGAACAACTACGGCTCCTCGACCGGGTCGCGCCCCTGGGACATCCTGGTGGACCAGAAGCCGCAGGGCGCGAAGGACTCAGACGGCCACCCGCTCTTCCGTCTGTACGCGCCGCCCTACCAGCCGGCGATCGACGCCCAGGGCAACGCGGACTGCCAGCTCGGCCAGAACGGCTACCCGAACGGCGCGCTCAACGCGGGCCCGTACCCGCGCGGGAACATCCAGGATGGCTCGGACGGCCACGGCCTGCCGATCCCGGGCGAGTTCGGCACGGGCGCGAACGGCGCGATCGTCCCGCCCGACAACAACCTCCCGGGGCTCTCCGGCGGCACGTACAAGTCGCGTGAGCTCGGCATCGACAACCTGAGCGACGTGCCATGAGCCGGGCGCACTCGAATGGCATGAGCCCGTTCCGCGCCGGCGTCCTGGCGCTCGTCGTGGTCGGCCTGCTCACCTACTTCGGGTTCTCGAAGGCGAACCCGTTCTCGAACCCCTACGAGTTCAAGGCCGTCTTCAACGACACGAACAACCTGAAGCCGAAGTCGCCGGTCCGGATCGCCGGCGTCGAGGTGGGCAAGGTCGTGAAGGTCGAGCCCGTCAAGGACGGCCAGGGCGCGGCCCAGGTCACGATGACGATGAAGGAGGCCGGCCTCCCGATCAAGAAGGACGCCGAGCTCAAGATCCGCCCGCGCATCTTCCTCGAGGGCAACTTCTTCGTGGACCTCGAGCCCGGCTCGCCGTCGGCGCAGGAGCTCCCGAGCGACGGCGTGATCCCGGTCTCGCAGACCGCCGCGCCCGTGCAGTTCGGCGACCTCCTGACCGCGCTCCAGAGCGACACCCGCGCGGATCTCCAGACCTTCCTGCGCGAGTACTCGAAGGGCCTCGACAACGGCGGCGCCGAGGGCTTCAACCAGGCGATCCACTACTGGGAGCCCGCATACCGCAACGCGTCGCTCGCGAACGACGCCTCGCTCGGGCAGGACCCGAACAAGGACGTGCAGCGGCTGCTCAAGGGCCAGCAGCAGACCTTCGCGGCGCTCGTGAAGGACGAGCGCTCGCTGAAGGACCTCGTGACGAACTTCAACGTGACCGCCGCCGCGTTCGCCCGCGAGGACGCGGCGCTCGCCGCCTCGATCCCTGCACTGCGCGACACGCTGCGGGCCGGCCAGCCCGCGCTCGCCTCGCTGAACGACGCGCTGCCGTCGCTCCGCGCCTTCGCGCACGACGCGCTTCCGGGCGTTCGCAGCTCCGACGAGACGCTCGATGCCTCGCTCCCGTTCATCCACCAGGCGCGCCTGCTGATGTCCGAGGACGAGCTGCGCGGGACCGCGCGCGTGCTGCGCCAGACGATCCCGTCGCTCGTGGCCTTCAACCGCACCTCCGTTCCGTTCCTGCGCGAGACGCGGGCGCTCTCGGCCTGCACGAACAACGTGCTCGTGCCGTTCATGGACCTCGAGATCCCGAACCCGGAGACCGGCAACGAGGCCGAGAACTCGGGGCAGAAGGTACGCGCCCAGCTCCAGCGCGGCTTCCCGGGCCTCTCGGGTGAGAGCCGGCTGTCGGACGGCAACAACCAGTACTTCCACGCCGGCGCGACGCCGCCCGGCAACCGCGTGCGGCCCGGCCCGCCGCCGGACGGCGGCAGCCGGCCGTTGCCGCACCGCCCGGACGTGCCCTGCGAGACCCAGGAGCTGCCGAACCTGCACGCCCCCGGCGGTCCGATCCCGGCCTTCCCCCTGCTCGAGCAGAGCCCCGGCTCCGAGATCAAGCCGCCGGCCCCGGTCAAGCCCGTCACCGACTTCATCGATGCCGCCGAGGACTTCGTGAACAACGTGCTCCCGCTGGTCGCGCGGGAACGATCGGCCTACGCGCGGCGTGAGGCGGCCGCGAGGAAGGCCAGCCGATGAGGACCGCGATCCGCAAGAACCTCGCGGACTTCCTGGCGGTGATCGGCGTCGTCGTGCTCGGCATCGCGATCGGCACGTACGTGCTGTCGAACCAGCGGCTGCGCTTCCCGCTCGTCGAGGAGCCCCTCTACACGGTGAAGGCCGAGCTGCCCGATGCCCAGGCGGTCACGCCCGGCCAGGGCCAGACGGTCGTCGTCTCGGGCGTGCGCATCGGCGACATCGGCTCCGTCGAGCTCGAGGACGGCAAGGCCGTCGTCGAGCTGCAGCTCGAGCCGAAGTACAAGGGCTTCATCCGCGAGGACGCGACGGCGCTCCTGCGTGCCAAGACCGGCACGAAGGACATGTTCCTGGAGGTCGATCCGGGCGAGGGCAAGGCGCTCCCCGAGGACGGCCGGATCCGCGTCTCGAACACGCTGCCGGACATCGACCCGGACGAGTTCCTCGCGGCGCTCGACGGCGACACGCGCAACTACCTCAAGCTGCTCATCTCGGGCGCGGGCAAGGGCCTCGACCAGCGCGGCACCGACCTCCGCGAGGTGCTGCGGCGGCTCGGCCCGCTCCACAAGGACCTCGCGCGCGTGACTCGCGCAGTCGCCGAGCGACGCCAGAACCTCCGTCGGCTGGTGAACCGCTACGGCCTCCTGATGGCCGAGCTCGGGAAGAGCGACAAGGACCTCACGCGCCTCGTGCGGACCTCGAACGCGACTCTCGGCGCGTTCGCCGACGAGGACCAGAACATCTCGGCGCTCGTCTCGAAGCTCCCGGGCACCCTCGACCAGACCGCGTCGACGCTCGGGAAGGTCGACACGCTCTCGCAGCAGATGGGGCCGACCTTCGAGTCGCTCCGCGCGCCGTTCTCGAAGCTCGACGAGGCGAACGCCGCGGTGCTGCCGTTCGTCAAGGAGGCCGCGCCGATCCTGAAGGACCAGGTGCGCCCGTTCGCCCGCGCCGCACAGCCCTTCCAGCGCGACCTCGGCGCCGCGTCCAAGGACCTCGCCGAGGCGAATCCGGACCTGACCGGCGCATTCCGCGGCCTCAACCGGCTGTTCGACATCGGTGCCTACAACCCGGGCGGCTCGGAGGGCATCTCCGAGGGTTGCGAGAAGGCCGGCGCCTGCACGCGCGAGGAGCGCGCGCGCAACGAGAGCTACCTGTACTGGCTCGCATGGGTCGGCCAGAACACGACCTCGCTGTTCTCGACGGCGGACGCGCTCGGCCCGATCCGGCGCGCCTACCTGCTCGGCCTGAACTGCGGCGTGTTCACGGCCGGGGCCAAGGAGGCGGGCATGCCTGACGCCGAGGCCGACGGCCTCGCGGACCTGTTCGGCGGCATTGGGGCGTGCTCGGCGCCATGATCAAGCAGACCCCAAGCCTCGGCCGCATCGTCGCCATGGTCGCGTTCACCCTGTCGGTGTTCGCGATCCTGATCTTCCTGTGGCTCGCGTTCGGCGGCACGGTGCCGCTGAAGCCCGAGAGCTACCGCTTCACCGTGCACATGCAGGAGGCCGCGACGCTGGCCGCGGAGGCCGACGTGCGGATGGCCGGCGTGAACGTCGGCAAGGTGAAGTCGAAGGAGCTCGACAAGGGCGCCGCGCGGACGATCGTGGAGGTGCAGCTCGACGAGGCGTACGCGCCGATCCCGAACGACACGCGCGCGATCCTCCGCCAGAAGACGCTGCTCGGCGAGACCTACATGGAGCTGACGCCGGGTCACACGAGCAAGGGCATGCTCGCCGACGGCGGCCGGCTGCCGGACGCGCGCGTCGAGCCCACCGTCGAGCTCGACGAGATCTTCACTGCGTTCGACCCCGAGACCCGGAAGGCGTTCAAGGACTGGGTGACGGAGCTGGACGGCGCGATCAAGGATGGCCGCAAGCAGGACCTGAACGACGCGTTCGGCAACTTCGAGGGCTTCGCCGTCGACGGCGCGAAGCTGATGCAGGTGCTCGACGAGCAGAACGTCGCCGTGCACCGGCTGGTCAGGAACACAGGACGCGTCTTCGGCGCGATCAACGAGCGGCGCGGGGCGCTGCGCGAGCTGATCGTGAACTCGAAGCGCACGTTCGAGGCGACGGCATCGCGCGACGAGGCGCTCGCCGAGACGTTCGCGATCTTCCCCACCTTCCTCGACGAGAGCAAGGCGACGATGGCGCGGCTCGAGGACTTCTCGCGCTCGACGCACCCGCTCGTGAACGACCTCAAGGGCCCGGCCGACGATCTCGGCCCGACCGTCCGCGACCTCGGCGACCTCGCACCGCACCTGGAGCGCCTGTTCCGCGACCTCGGGCCGCTGATCCGCGTGAGCCGCACCGGGGTCCCGGCGCTCGAGCGGACGCTGCACGAGGTCCAGCCGCTCACCGGGGCGCTCCACACCTTCCTCCCCGAGTTGAACCCGATCCTGTCGTACTTCAACTTCCACCAGACGACGATCGCCGCCTTCATCACGAACGGCGGCGCGGACCTGGCGGCGGACTACGGCACGGGGCAGCGCGGCCAGGCCCAGATGGGCATCATCGAGGGCCGCTCGTTCGAGCCGTTCAAGTACGGTGACGCGCCGCCCGCCTGGTCGCGCGGCAACGCCTACCTCCACCCGAACACGCTGATGAGAGCGCTCACGCTGGGCACGATCGAGAGCTTCAAGTGCCCGGCCGGAGAGGTCCGGGCTCCGGTGGACGCGCTCGAGCCGGGTCAGAGCAACGAGGACAAGCTCGCGCCCTGCTTCACGCTGCCGCCATCGCTCTGGGACGGCAAGGTCTTCTCGCTCCTGAAGAAGGGCGTCGCGCCGCTGCGGCAGAACCCGCGCGGCAACGAGGGCAACCCGCCCGCGCGCGACCCCGACCCGAACAACTAAGACAAGGAACAATCAGCGGTATGCCGTTCTTCTTCGAGCGGGCGTATCGGCGGATGGGGAGGCACTACTTCCTCCTCTACCTCGCCTTCGAGTTCATCTCGGCGTTCGTCGTCTGCCTGGCGACGCTCGGGCTGTTCGCGCTCTACACCGACCCGTCGAGCGCCGAGTTCTGGTCGATCGCGCTGTTCGCCGAGGCCTGCGTCTTCGTCGCCGTGGCCATCATGATGGTGGCCGGGGCGAGGCAGATCCGCCCGATCAGGGACTGGCTCGAAGGCCACGGCGACCCGCTCGAGGCCTGGCGCGCCGCGGTCGAGGTCCCACGCCGGCTGACCCTGCAGATGGGCTGGCAGCCGTTCATCCTGATCGGCGTCCCGATCTCGATCTACGCGACGATCGCGGCGGACCTCTCGCCATACAGCGCGTTCGTCATCTTCGCCGGCGCCGCCGTGGCCGTGGCCTACGCGGGGATCCTGCACTTCTTCTCGTACGAGCAGTTCCTGCGCCCGGTGGTGGAGGACATCGTGGACGAGCTGCCGGCCGGCTTCGCCGGCGCGCCCGCGGGCGTCCCGCTGCGCTGGAAGCTGCTCGGCGCGCTGCCGCTCATCAACGTGATCACGGGCGTGGTGGTGAGTGGCCTGTCGACCGACGGCAGCGCCTCGCTGTCCGACCTGGGGCTGGACGTGGTCGTCGCCGTGCTGGTGGCATTCACGATCTCGCTCGAGCTGACCGTGCTGGTCACGCGCTCGGTGATCCGCCCGGTCGACGACATGCTGAAGGCAACCGAGGCGGTGAAGAGGGGCGACCTCGACGCGCGCGTCCCGATCACCTCCGGCGACGAGCTGGGCCAGCTGGCCGGGAGCTTCAACGAGATGATGGAGGGCCTCTCCGAGCGCGAGGCGCTGCGGGAGGCGTTCGGGGCCTACGTGGACCCGGACGTCGCCGAGCGTGTGCTCGAGAACGGCGAGCTGATCGAGGGCCAGGAGCGCGAGGTCACGGTGATGATCCTCGACGTCGCGGACTTCACCGAGTTCGCGCAGCGCTCGAGCGCCCGCGAGACGGTCGCCTTCCTGAACGACCTGTTCGGGATCGCCGTGCCGTGCGTGACCGAGCACGGCGGCCACGCGAACAAGTTCCTCGGCGACGGGCTACTTGCCGTGTTCGGTGCACCGGACCGCCTCGACGACCACGCCGACCGCGCCGTCGCCGCCGCGCTCGAGATCGCGACGCGGCTGATCGAGCACTTCGACGAGGACATCCGCTTCGGCATCGGAGTGAACTCGGGGCCCGTGGTGGTGGGCTCGGTGGGAGGGGGCGGCCGGCTCGAGTTCGCCGTGATCGGCGACCCCGTCAACGTGGCGGCTCGGGTGGAGCACCTGACCAGGGAAACGGGCGATTTCGTCCTGGTGACCCAGGCCACGCGCTGCCTTATGTCCGACGAGGGCGTCGAGCTCGAGCCGCGCGGCGAGTTTGCGCTGAAAGGCGTGGCTGAACCTGTGCCGATCTATGCCGTTCCGGTGCCCATGGACAGACGTTTGAGTTCAGTCTCGAAAAGCCCTCAAGTAGAGGGGTGACGGTGCCGAGGAACATAATGTGGCCCCCTTCCACCCCCTGCGTGACGAGACGCGGGCGTTCGCAGCCCGTGTCCTGGCGTCATTCGCCATCTTCAGCATCGTCTCCATCGTGCTGCTTGCAGGGAGCGCGCCGGGCCAGATCGCCACTGCCGAGGCCAAGAAGGACAAGGGAGCCTGGCACGACAGGGGCGATTGGGGCGACGAGGATGCAGCTCCTGTAGCGCCCACGTACACGCCGGATCCCGAGCAGCAGGGTCACGGGAACGACGACAACGGCAAGGACGGCAAGGGCTGGGGCGGCGGTGGCAAGAGCGATCCTGCGGAGCCGACCGACCCGGAGGCACCGCCTCCGACCACGACCCCGACTCCGCCGACCGACCCGGCACCGGCGCCTAACACCGGCGGCGAGGACGGCAAGGGCGACGACGGCGGCGAGGACGCCGAGCCGACCGGCGCAGGGGGCAAGGGCGAGGGCGCCGACCCGACGCCGCAGCCGCAGGTGGGCAACGGGAACGGCACGCCGGACAATCAGGGGGGCAACCCGTCGACCGGCACGCCTCCGACCACTTCCGATCCGACGCCGCCGCAGGCCGTCTCGCTCGGCCGCGAGGGCGGGGCCGGCTCCAAGCGCCCCAACCGGATCCGCTTCCGCAGCGCCAGCACGCCCGTGTCGAACCCCGGCCAGGTGGCCGGTGTGGGCGGCACCCAGGCGGAGTTCCAGCCGGCGCCGGCCGCTGCGGCTCCCGCTTTCGAGCGGGTCGGCCGCGCCGAGGGCGGCGGCGACGGCAGCGCGAACCCGACGGACCGCCGCGCACGCCCGAACGAGGCGAAGCTCACCAAGACCGGCCCGCCGATCATCCGCGAGATCCCGCGCTTCGTGAAGGACGTGCCCGCGGCGCTGAAGTTCGCGCTCGCGGTCACCGGCGTCCTCTCGTTCCTGCTCGCCTTCGCCTACCTCCTCACGATGTTCCGCGCCCGCTCGCTCGACCGCCAGCGCCGCGACCTGCTTCAGGAAGTCGGCCTGCTCCAGAGCGCACTGCTCCCGCCGGTCCCCGACCGCGTGGGCGGGCTGCGCACCTCGGTGGCCTACCGGCCGGCCGACGGCCCCGGCGCGGGTGGCGACTTCTACGACGTGCTTCCGCTGCCGGGCGGCCGCGTGGGCTTCATCCTCGGCGACGTGTCCGGCCACGGCCGCGGCGCGCTCGCCCGCACCGCCTTCATGCGCTACACCCTTCGCGCCTACCTCGAGGCCGGCCTCGAGCCGCGCGTGGCCCTGCAGGTCGCCGGCCGGGTGATCGACGGCAACCTGGGCGGAGACTTCGCAACCGTGCTCCTGGCCGTGCACGATCCGGAGACGGGCTCGCTGACGTACGCGACAGCCGGGCACCCGGCGCCGCTGGTCGTCGGCCCGCAGCCGCACGAGCCGGTCACGGCGGGTTCCTCGCCGCCGATCGGTGTCGGCATTCGTACGGGCCTGCGCCAGACCACGGTGCCGCTGGTGCCCGGCTCCGTCGCGGCGATGTTCACCGACGGCCTGCTCGAGGCTCGCGTCGAGGGCGGCCTGCTCGGCCGCGAGCGGCTCTCGGAGCTGCTCGACGAGCTTGGCGACGACGCCACGGCCCGAGGGCTCGTGGATGCGGTCAACCGCGTCTCGCGCGTGATGTCTGACGACATCGCCGCCGTCGTGATCCAGCCGACCAACGCCGCCACCGCCGGCCTGTTCCGCACGGAGCAGCTCGAGCTCACCGCGCGCGAGCTGGACTCGGAGATCGGCCATCGCTTCCTCGAGGCGTGCGGCGTCGGGCCGGCCGAGAGCGAGTCGGCCCTCTACGACGCCCGGATGATCTCCGACCGCTTCGGCGGCGCGATCCTCCACGTGGTGTTCGGCAACCGACTCAAGGTCGAGGTGCTCCCGCGCAACGTGGAGAGCATCGAGGCCGCCTCGCGTCGCGCCGCGGCAGTCCACTAGTAGTCTCGCGCTCGTCGTGAGCGCCGAAACGGAGACGCAGGAGCAGACCGCGCTTCATGGCGGCCGGCTTGTCGCCAAGCGCCTCAGGGCGCACGGGGTGACGAAGCTGTTCACGCTCTCGGGTGGCCACCTCTTCTCGATCTACGACGGCTGCCGCGAGGAGGGGATCGACATCGTGGACGTGCGCCACGAGCAGTCGGCCGTGTTCGCGGCCGAGGGCTGGGCGAAGGCCACCCGCGAGCCCGGCGTATGCGCCCTGACGGCCGGCCCCGGCGTGACGAACGGGATGAGCGGCCTGGCCTCGGCGCAGATGAACGCCTCGCCGCTGCTCGCGCTCGGCGGCCGTGCGCCCGCGGCACGCTGGGGGATGGGCTCGCTCCAGGAGATCGACCACGTGCCGTTCGTCGCGCCGCTCACGAAGCTGGCGCGCACGGCGGAGGCCACGGCGGAGATCCCGGGGCTCGTCGACGAGGCACTCGCCACGGCGGTCACGCCGCCGAGCGGCCCGACCTTCATCGACTTCCCGATGGACCAGGTCTTCATGGAGGCGGACGTGGACGCCGACCCGCCGGCCACGCTGCCCTCGCCCGCGGACCTGCCTGCGCCGGACGGCGAGGCGCTCGACCGCGCCGTCGAGCTGCTGCGCTCGGCCGAGCGCCCGGTCGTCATGGCGGGCACGGGCCTGTACTGGGCCCGTGCCGAGGAGTCGCTTGTGGCGCTCTGCGACGAGCTGCAGATCCCGGTGTTCCTGAACGGGCTGGCGCGCGGCTGCGTGCCGGCGGACCACGCGCGGTTCTTCTCGCGCGCGCGAGGCGCCGGCCTGAAGGGCGCGGACGTCGCGCTCGTGGTGGGCGTGCCGATGGACTTCCGGCTCGGCTTCGGCGGCTCGTTCGGAGACGACACGCAGCTGATCGTGATC
Source organism: Thermoleophilaceae bacterium (assembly GCA_034664005.1). Taxonomy (GTDB): domain Bacteria; phylum Actinomycetota; class Thermoleophilia; order Solirubrobacterales; family Thermoleophilaceae; genus JACVRW01. The sequence continues at coordinate 16,891 of JAXDIL010000036.1, forward strand.
GGCTCCACACGGCCCGAGCGCGAGCACCCGCGACCCGTCGCCGCCGAGC
>JAXDIL010000040.1:0-25220 GCA_034664005.1 Thermoleophilaceae bacterium
CCACATCCGCTCGCGCCCCGACGGCCTGAGCCGCGCAGCCACGTACCCGCCGCCCGCGCCGACCGCGCCGAGCCCCGCCACGGCGCCGGCGATCCGCACGCGCCGGCGCAGCCGGTCGAAGGTCATCACCTGCCAGCCCTCGGCGCGGGCCACCCGCAGCAGCTCGGCGTCCGGATTCACGGCGACCGGGTGGCCGACCGTGCGCAGCATCGGCAGGTCCGACTCGGAGTCTGAGTAGGCCCAGCTCTCGGCGAGGTCGAAGCCCTCCTCGGCCGCCACCTGCCGGATCGCCTCGGCCTTGCCCTCGCGGTAGGTGAACGGTCCCGCCGGCCTGCCGGTGTAGACGCCGTCGCGCACCTCGCTGCGCATCCCCACGCCGCCGTCCAGCACCAGCACGTGGGCGAGCACGTCGGCCAGCTCCTGCGACGCGGCGGTCACGATGAAGGCGCGGCGGCCGGCGTCCTGGTGGGCATAGGCCTCGTCGAGCACCTCGCGGTAGAGCAGCGGCAGGATCCCGGCGAGGATGTCCGGCCCCATCCGGGACAGGTCCACCACGCGCTGGCCGGCGATCGAGTCGAGGATGCGCTCGCGCAGTTCGTCTGTGCCCTGGTCGGTCGAGCCGTGCAGGCGGAACTTCACGTTCGCCCAGGCGTCGCTCGCGAGCTGGCGCCGCGAGACCATGCCGGCCTTGTACGCGGCGCGGCCGAAATGGAACGCGCTGGAGCCCTCGATGAGGGTCTTGTCCAGGTCGAAGAAGGCTGCGCCGGCCATGCGAGAAGGCCTCGAGGGCCGCCGGGGCTAGCTCCCGTTGACTTCGACGATCACGGCGTCGCCCTGGCCTCCGCCGGAGCAGATCGCCGCGCAGCCGAGCCCGCCGCCGCGGCGGCGCAGCTCGTTCACGAGCGTCATCAGGATGCGCGCGCCGCTGGCGCCGATCGGGTGGCCGAGCGCGATCGCTCCGCCGTTCACGTTCACCTTCGACTCGTCAATGCCGAGCATCCGCATCGAGTTGAGCGCCACCGAGGCGAACGCCTCGTTGATCTCGAAGAGGTCGATGTCGTCCACCGAGAGGCCGGCCTTCTCGAGCGCCTTCGTGGTGGCGTTCGCGGGCGTGCGGGCCAGGTAGGGGAACTCGTCCGCCACCGCGGCCTGGGCCACGATCGTCGCCCACGCCTGGCGGCCGTTCGCCTTCGCCCACTCGTCGGAGGCGAGCACAAGCGCGCCCGCGCCGTCGTTCACGCCGGGCGCGTTGCCGGCGGTGTGAGCGCCCTCCTTGTGGAAGGCGCCGCGCAGCTTCGACAGCGACTCGAGCGAGCTCTCGCGCCGCGGCGCCTCGTCGACCTCCACGGTCGTGTCGCCCTTCTTGGAGGAGATGGTGACCGGCACGATCTCCTCTGGCAGACGGCCCTCGTCGGTGGCCTGGATGGCGAGCTCGTGCGAGCGCAACGCGAACTTGTCCATGTCGGCGCGCGTGATCTCGAGCTCCTCGCCGACCTCGTCCGCCTCCTCGCCCATGCCCTTGCCGGTGAACGGGTTGGTGAGCCCGTCGTGCATCATCGCGTCGAGCGCCTTGGCGTCGCCCATGCGGTACCCGAAGCGGGCGTCCTTCAGCAGATAGGGAGCGCTCGACATCGACTCCATGCCGCCCGCGACGGCCAGGTCGAGGTCACCGGCGCGAATCGACTGGTCGACCATCCCGGCCGAGCGGATGCCCGAGGCGCAGACCTTGTTGACGGTCTCCGAGGAGACCTCCTTGGGGATGCCGCCCTTGATCTGGGCCTGGCGGCTCGGGATCTGGCCCTGGCCCGCCTGGAGCACCTGGCCGAAGACCACGTGCTGCACCTGCTCCGGCGCCACCTCGGCCCGCTCGAGCGCGGCCTGGATGGCCGTGCCGCCGAGGTCTGTCGCGTCCAGCGAGGCCAGCGCCCCGCCCATCTTCCCGAACGGCGTCCGAGCGGCGCCGAGGATCACAGTCTTAGGCATGTCGCGGAAAGCTATCGAGTGGTGCGTAGACTGCGACGGCTGATGCCGAACATCAGCGTCAGCACGCGCTCCGGCGCTCCGGAGGAAACCGCGGCTGACACGCGCATCGTGGGGGTCTTCGAGGGCGAGTCGCTCGACGACCCGGCGCTCCAGCGGCTCGTCGACCTCGGCGAGGCCAAGCGCGCTCTGAAGAAGGTGGCCGTCGCGCACGAGGACGCTCCGGGCGGCGGCGTGCGCCGCGTGCTGATCGCGGGGCTGGGCGCGCGCGACGAGTTCGGCGCCGAGCAGGCGCGCGTCGCCGCCGCGGCGGCTGCAGCGCGGGCCAAGGAGCTCGGCGCCGTGTCGCTGTCCTGGGCCGCCCCGCAGGCGGACGGGGTCGCGGGCGCGCTCGTGGAGGGCACGCTACTGAAGCTCTACTCGTTCAACCGCTTCAAGTCGAAGTCGAACGACAACGGGAACGGCGGGGTCGAGTCGCTCGAGATCGCCGGCGAGGCGGTCGATTCCGACGAGGTGGAGCGCGCGCGCATCGCGGCCGTGGCGGCCAACGCGGCGCGGGACCTCCAGAACCTTCCGGCGAACGTGGCGACCCCGAGCTTCCTCGCGGACCGGGCCAGCGAGATCGCCGACCAGCACGAGGCGCTCGAGCTGGAGCTGCTCGACCGCGACGCGATCGTCGCGCGCGGCATGGGCGCGTTCGCGTCGGTGGCGCAGGGGTCGCACGTGGAGCCGCGGCTGATCGTGCTGCGCTACCGCCCCTCGGGCGCGAGCGGGCCGCACCTCGGCTTCGTGGGCAAGGCCGTGACCTTCGACACCGGCGGGATCTCGATCAAGCCCTCGGCGAAGATGCAGGAGATGAAGTTCGACATGTCGGGCGGCGCCGCGGTCATCGAGTCGATGGGCGCGATCGCCGAGCTCGGCGTGCCGGCCACGATCACCGCTGTGGTGCCCTCCACGGAGAACATGCCAAGTGGCCACGCGGTGAAGCCGGGCGACATCGTGACCGCGATGAACGGCACGACGATCGAGGTGAACAACACCGACGCCGAGGGACGCCTGATCCTGGCGGACGCCCTCTGCTACGCCGTGGAGGAGGGCGCGGAGCGGCTCGTGAACCTCGCCACCCTCACCGGCGCGATCCTGATCGCGCTCGGGCACACCTACGCCGGTCTCTTCTCGAACGACGACGACTGGTGCGCCGCCGTGACCGCGGCCGGCGAAGCGAGCGGCGAGATCGGCTGGCGCATGCCGCTCCATCCGGAGTTCTACGAGTTGACGAAGGGCCAGTACGCCGACCTCACGAACGCCTCCGACCAGCGCGTCGCGATGTCGAGCTACGCCGCCGAGTTCCTGCGCCAGTTCGTCGACGACCGCCCCTGGGTCCACATCGACATGGCCGGCACCGCCTGGGGCATGAGCCGCAACTACACGGGCAAGGGCGCGTCGGGCTTCGGAACCCGCCTGCTGATCGAGCTGGCCCGCAGCGCCAGCGCCGCCTGAGCCCGGCCCGCACCCAGCCCGGTGCCCGCACCCGCCCCGGCCCCGTGGCGCCCGCCAGGTGGATGACGATCGTTGCGGAAAACGCCACATTCATCATCCACCTGGACCGCTGGCCCCACGGCCGGTGCGAGCCGTTACACGCCGTTTCACGCTCTGTGACATAGGTCACACATTCGTTTAGGTCGCTGATTTCGTGGTTACGGTCGTGGGGTAAGCCGGAAACCGGCTGCGTTCGCGCGGGGGAGGAGTGTGCGGACGCGGCAAGTCCTCGCCGTGCCTAGAAGTGCGCGCGGCAGGCAGTCCCACCCTCGGAGGTGGTGTTTTGAAGAAGGCAGTGATCCTGCTGGCATGCGCGTGCGCGCTGCTGGTAGCCGCGACGTCCGCGGCCGTGGCGGAGTCCCCGTCGCGGGCTGATACCAAGACAACGCCAACCGCGGCCTCCGCGCCGCAGGCACAGGCGGCCGGTGCTCGCCTCAAGGCGGGCTACCGCCACTGGCGCCACAAGCTCGAGCGCTACGGCGTCTGGCGTGGACGCAACCTGGTCCACGCGGCTCGCAGCGACGACCGGGCGCCGACGGCCCGCGAGCTGCGGCGCTCGATCAACCGGATGAAGCGCCGCTTCGCCAACTGGTCGAAGTCCTACAGGGGCCGCGCGACGGTGCACCGCTTCAAGGTGCGCCACATCCCAAGCTGGGGCCGCAGCCACCTGCGTTCGATCCGGTGGTGCGAGTCCCACGACAACCCGCGCGCGGTCAGCTCCAGCGGGGCCTACCGCGGGCTCTACCAGTTCAGCTTCAGCACGTGGCGAGTCGTCGGCGGATGGGGAGACCCCGCTGCCGCGCCGCGTTCGGAGCAGACCTGGCGGGCCTGGGTGCTGCTGAAGAACCACGGCAGCGGCCACTGGCCCGTCTGCGGCTAAGCAGCGCCGGGCGCGCGCGTCCGTGCGCGCGCCCGGCCGCCGCTGTTCCTCTTCCCGCTAGAGGTTTGGACGGGTCTCGTCGTGCTGCTCGCGCACCGCATCGGGATCCGCGTCGGGGTCCAGCTCCGCGGCCTCGATGTGACGATCGCGCGCCTCGCGCTGCTGCTCGTCGGCGCTCGCGGCGCGCTCGCGCGCCAGCGCCTCCTGGCGCCGCGCCTCGGCGGCCTGCGCGTCCGCCTCGGCCCGCATCCTGTCCGCCTGCGCGCTACTCACCTCCGCTTCGCGCCGGATCTCGCCTGCCTTGGTACGACGCGCCTCGTCGCGGCGAGCGCCACCCGCGCGTCCCAGCACCGCGAACAGCGCCACTAGGAGCAGCGCACCAATGACGATGGCGATGATCACTCCGGTGTCCATACGTGTGTCTCCTCCCTACTTCGTGGCCGGTTCTTCCTCCGCCTCTTCCGCCAGCTCGCGCTTCAGGACCTTGCCCGTGGCGTTGCGCGGCAGCTCGTCGCGGAAGACGATCTCGCGCGGCACCTTGTAGCGCGCGAGGTTCTTCTTCACGTAGCCCTTCAGGTCGTCCTCGCTCGCCTTCTTACCGTCCGCGAGCACCACAAACGCACGCAGGCGCTGGCCGAAGTCCTTGTCCTCCACCCCGATCGCGGCGACGTCGCTGACCGCGTCGTGGCGCGCCAGCAGGTCCTCGATCTCCTTCGGGAAGACGTTCTCCCCGCCCGAGACGATCATCTCGTCGTCGCGTCCCTCGACGAACAGCCGCCCGGCGTCGTCGAAGCGGCCCACGTCGCCGGTGGCCATCAGATTGCCGATCACGTCCTTCGACCCGCCGCCCGTGTAGCCCTCGAACAGCATCTCGTTGCCGACGAAGATGCGGCCCGTCTCGCCCGGCTTCGCCTCCACCCCGCGCTCGTCGTAGAGCTTCACGACCGTGCCGCGCGGCGGGCGCCCGGCGGTCCCCGGGGCCGCCCGCATGTCGGCAGGCGACGCGATCGACGCCCAGGCCACCTCGGTCGAGCCGTACAGGTTGTAGAGCGTGTCGCCGAAGGCGTCCATCCAGCGCGTGGCTAGGTCGCCGGGCAGCGCCGAGCCGCTCGCCGCCACGACCTTCAGGGAGGAGAGGTCGTACTTGGCCCGCGTCTCCTCGGGCAGGTCCATGATGCGCTGCATCATCACCGGCACGACCGCGAGCGCGTCCGCGCGCGAGCGCGCCACCTCGGCCAGCGCGGCCTCGGGGTCGAACTTGCGGCGGAGCACGTAGGTGGTGCCGAGGACCAGGCCGAGCGAGAAGTGTGCGAAGCCCCACGAGTGGAAGAGCGGCGCGGCCACGTGGATCACCTGCCGCGTCTTCAACGGGATGCGCGACAGGTACGAGACCACCGGGTCGAGCGACTCCGGGTTCCCGCGCGACGCGCCCTTGGGCGTGCCGGTCGTGCCCGAGGTGAGGATCACGGCGCGGCCCTCGCGCTCGGGCGGGATCACGTCGCTCGGGTCGCCCTCCGCCATCAGCTCGTCGAGCGTGGGATCGTCCAGCGTCGGCGAGTCGTGCCACGCAACGAAGCGCTTGCGCCGGTGCCCGGCCTCGGCGAGCAGCTCGGTGAACTCCTCGTCGTAGATGAGCGCCTTGGGCTTCTCGCGCTGCACGACCTCGACCAGCTGGGGTCCCGCGAAGGCGGTGTTCAGGTAGAGGGCGTCCGCGCCCAGCTTCGACAGCGCGATCGTGCTCTCGATGAAGCCGCGGTGGTTGCGGCACATGATCCCGACGGCGTCGCCCTCCAGGATGCCGGCGTCCGAGAGCGCGTGCGCGAGCGCGTTCGTGCGCGTGTCGACGTCGCTGTAGCTCAGCGTGCCGAGCTCGTCGACGATCATCGTGTCCTCGGGGAAGCGCTCCGCCAGCGAGATGGCGCCGGCCGCCGGGCTGCGGCCCCAGCGCTGGAGCGTGCGCAGCACTCCCCAGAGCCGGTCGGGGCGCATGGGCCGGATCACGCCGGCCTCGATCAGCACGCGCGCGCTGCCCAGGTCGTAGGCGACTCGCGCCGGCAGGCTCTTTCCGTCTTCGCCGCTCACCTCTTCGCGGACCTCCTCGTCATCCAGCTCCAGGGCCAGATTCTTCAGCGTTTGCTCGAGTGTGGTGGCCACCATGGGCTTGCCGAGCCGGTCGGCCACGGAGCCGAGCAGCCCGCCCGGCGAGTCCCAGGAGAGCCGCAGGGTGACCTTCGTGCGACCGTCGTCGGCCTCGCGCAGGCGCCAGCGGACGCGGTGGTCGATGCCGGTGATGCTGGTCCAGGCGAGGTCGGCTCCCTCGTCGCACTCGACGATCTCGATCAGCCCGCCGATGTCCGCCGAGCCGATGCGCATCCGGATCGTGTAGCGGGCGCCGAGGCCCTTCTCGTCGTTCCTGCGCTCGAGGCGCGTGATCCCGTGCCAGAACGACTCGTAGTTGCCCGGGTCCGAGACGAGCTCCCAGATCTCCTCGGGGGAGGCGTCGACCAGGATGTCGCGCTCGACTCGCATCAGCCGAGCACCGGGACCGAGCGCTCCTCGGCGAGGCCGGTCAGGGTCGTCTGCATCTGTGAGGTCACGAGCTCGTACGCCTCGTCCACGTCCATGCCGGACACGTCGATCGGCTCGAGCACCTGGATCGTGATCTTCGCCGGGAGCGGGATGTGGCCGAGCATGTCGCCCACGTTCAGGCCCCACGGCAGCGCGAGCGACACGGGCAGGACCTTCAGCCGGAACATCCGGTCGAGCCCGAACAGCTTGGCGAGCCGCTCGCCGCGCGAGAGGAACAGGGCCGTCTCCTGACCGCCGATCGCCACCACCGGCACGAGCGGGACGTTCCGATCCTGCGCCAGCCGGATGAAACCCTTGCGGCCGGCGAAGTCCACGCGCGCGGACTCCCAGGTCGGACGGTGCACCTCGTAGTCGCCGCCGGGATAGACGAGCAGCGCGGCGCCGGTGTCGAGCGCGCGCTGCGCGTTCTCGGGCGTGGCGGCGACGGTGCCGTACTTGCGCAGGCTGCCGAGCCCCGGCATCGACAGCACGAGGTTGTGGGCCAGCTGGTGGAACTTTCTCTCCACGCCGAAGTAGGTGCTGAACGCGAGCGTGAAGACGTGCGTGTCCGGCGTGAGATTCCCGCCCGAGTGGTTCCCCACGAGCAGGACGGGGCCCTCCTCCGGGATGTTCTGGAGCCCGCGCACCTCCGCGCGGAAGTAGAGGCTCGCGAGCATCCACAGCCCGGGGAGCGTCTCGCGGATGTAATCGGGGTCGCGCTCGTCGAGGTCTGCCGTCGGCACACGGCGCTGCGCCTCGTTCGCGATCGCCGACACCATCCGCGCCGCCATCTGGACCAGCGACGCGGCGCCGAGCTGTGGACCTCCCGGCGCTCCGCCGTTGGACGATCCGTGCGCGGTGGAGGTGCTCACGGCCCCGGTCTCATGCCGCTCGTCTCGCGGCCGCCCGAATGTCAGGCCAGCTGGACGGCGGGCCCGCCGGGCGGCTGATCTTGTGCGGCTCGCCGCCGGGCAGCTTCTCGAGGAGCGCCCTGACGCCCGCCGCCCGGAGCTGCTCCGCCACCGTCTCCTCGGCCGTGGCGATCACCTGCTGGCGACGCTCGCTGTTCATCCAGTTGCGCCCCATCGCGGCGTGGTCCTCGGCCGTCGGCTCCACGATCACGACCTCGGTGCCGAAGCGGCGCACCTTGCTCTCCTCGCGCTCGAGCCGCGCGCGTGAGGCACGGCGCGTGAGCGACGGGATGAAGTCGAGCGCGCCACTGACGGCGCCGGTCGCCGCTCCGGTCAGGCCGCCGCCGGCGCGCCGGCCCTCCGAGCTGCTCGTGAGCGGGTTGAGGCAGATCACGAGGTCGAGGCCGCGTCCCGCCATGAGGTCCATGTTCGAGACCGAGCAGACACCGCCGTCCACGTAGCGGCGCCCGTTGATCTTCACCGGCCGGTAGAAGCCCGGGATCGCGCATGAGGCGGCCACGGCGTCGCCGATCTGGGCGCGCGGCGAGCCGAGCCGTCCGAACGGCGTGCGGCGGCCGGACTCGTAGTCGCATGCCACCGCCCAGTAGCTGGGGTGCTCGACCCAGTCGCCCGGCACCGCGCGCGTCACGACCTCCTTCAGCGAGTCGGTCGAGACGAATCCGGCCGGCACCCACCCGGCAACCATCTGGAGCGGCGTGTGACGCAGCGGGTTCGACAGCGCCGTGAAGGCCATCCGGAGCGAGCCGGGGCCGATCGCGGGCAGCCCGCGGTGGACCTTGAAGCTGGCGCCCGCCGAGCGGTCGGCCTCCGACGCCGGGCGCCCGTCTGGGCCCATCAATCCCTCGAAGCTCTCGCCACGAGAGTGGGCCACCATGAACCAGGGCGGCACGCCGCCGGCCACGAGCGCGCCGATCATCGATCCCGCCGAGGTGCCGACGATGTTGTCCGCGCTGCCGGGATCCCAGCCGGTCTCCCGCGCCAGGGCGCTCAGCCCGCCGACGAGCCACGCACCGCCGAGCACACCACCCGCGCCCAGAACCAATCCCACCTTCATCTAGACGCGCTTCCCCTCGCAGAGACGGGCGCAAACGCCCGCCGGCACCGATCCATCGCCCGATCAGGTTAGACGGCCGCGCACTCACGACTCGCCGGCCTCCGGGTCCGCGTAGGCCCGTTTGCGCCAGGGCGGCTTCACTCCGGGGGCGAGCGGTGTGTAGGTGCGCCGGTCGAGCGTCTCGAGCGGGATCAGCCGGAGACCCTCGGCGGTGCTGGTGCGCTCGTCGAGGTCGCGGCCCGGGATCAGCGGGATGCGCCGCGGCCGACCGCGAAACGGCACGTAGCGCGGAGCGAGCTGGCGCTCTGGCGCGATCCAGACCGGCTCGCGCCGGTACGGGATGTGGCCCGAGTGGCTGCCGCGCGACACGCGCACCCAGCCCGTCGTGCGCGCCCATCTGTCGTGGCAATCGCGCCACATGCAGGCCTGGAAGCCGCCGTGCGAGCTGGCCCGCAACCAGGTCGCGCCGTCGGGGTCGACGCGCACGAAGGCGCCCTCCCAGTCATCTCTGTGGAAGCCCGGATAGTCGGGCGTGCCGCTGACGAGCTGGCGGAGGCGCGGCAGCAGCCACGAGCGCTCCCAGAGTCGATCGGAGCCCGCGACGGCGGTGTCCGAGTCGGGGTAGTAGAGCCAATAGGAGATGTAGAGGCGCCCGTCCCGCCGGATCACCCGCGTGAACGCGGTGGCGCGCCGCCCGCGGTCGGAGACGTGCGCGTCGAGCGCTGGTTCGTCCGGCGCCGTCGCGCATGCGGGGCGGCGGCAGCGGCGCCAGTCGACCGGCAGCTCACGCTCGCCGCGCTCGTAGACGAGGTTGGGGGCGAGCGCGCGGACGCGCGCGGCGGTGTGCGCGCCGTATGCGTCGACGAGCTTGTTCTCGTCGCGGGCGCAACGCTGGGTGACGGCGCAGACGACGTGCCGCGCGAGGAAGCCGCCGATCGGGCGAGCGTCCACGGCGCGCCCGTCGAACGTGCGCCGAACGCCGGCGCCGAGCGCTCCCAGCGCGAGGCACGTGAGGAGCAGGAGCGCGACGAACTCGACGCCCGCCTGTCCGCGCTGGCCGGTCATCCGCGAGCCCCCGCCCGCCCCTGCGTGATCAGCGGCCAGTCCCGTACGAGGTCGATCGGGCTGATGCAGTCGTTCGCCATCCGGAGCACCTCGTCGGGCGGGATCCGGTAGCCCGGAAAGCGGCTCTCCGGATGCAGGAAGGCGTACCGGAAGCGCTCGTAGGCGAGGCACCCGAGCCAGGCCCGCCGCCAGGCAAGCCCGGCACCCCGGCGAGTACGGGCGAGCGTGCGCCGGACGCCGGGAAGGGCCGGAAGCTCGGGGGGGCGGAGCCGGAGGCGCCCCGGCCAGGCGCGGCCCGGCCGCGGCCCGCCCGGCTCCCAGGCCTCGCCCGGCCGGGGCATGAGCGGCGGAATGGCGAAACCCTGTCGCGCGGCGGGGCGCGGGGCCGCAGGGGAAGCAGAGCGCTCGCCCGGTCGCGGGTGCTCCCGCCGCGCGCCGGCGTCGGGCGGGCGCTCGCAGCGGCCACCGGCGGCGCAGCTGATCGAGTGGAGCACGGCGGTTGCGGTTTCGCGGCCGTCCGCCCGTGGCGCGAGCTGACTCAGGGCCGCCAGGGCGATGGCCACGAGCAGCACGATCCCGATCCACTCGACGCTCGCCTGGCCACGTTCGCTACGCATCCGACCGAACGTAGGAACGGGTGCCATACGCGTGGGCGCCGCTGTGCTACGAGAGGGCTACATCGAAGGGGGTGGTCGAGAAATTGAGCGCATAGCGACAGATATCTCGACCACATCGCGAAACGCGCGGCTGAGCGGCGTGCCTAGAGGCGGATGATCGAGCGGTTCGCGGCGCTGTCGCGGGCGGCCTCGATCACGCGCAGCACCTCGATGCCCGCCGTTAGCGGCACCGGCGCCTCCGGGGCGGGCTCGCCGGACTCCGCCGCGTCCGCGGCCCCGGCGCGAGCGCGGATCGCCTCCTCCATCCGCTCGTAGTACTCGACGTAGCGGCCTCGCTCGGTCTCCACGGGCCGCGCGTCCTCGTCCGTGCCCAGGAGGCCCCAGGCAGCGGGCGGCTCCACGCCGAAGTCCGGGTCGGAGGGCTTGGCGCCCGCGCGCAGCGCCGCCTCCTGCACGTCGAGGCCCCACTTCACGTAGGCCGACTCCGTGCCGAGCGCCCGGAAGCGCGGGCCCTGCTGCGCCGCCAGCATCGACCCCCACAGGTGAGTGCGCGCGCCCGACTTGTGCTCGAGCGCGACGAAGGCGTCGTCGTCCACGCGGGCGCCGGGGCGCACGCAGCGCAGCTCGGCGTACACCGAGCGCGCGGGCCCCAGCAGGTCCAGGGCCTGGTCGATCAGGTGCGGTCCCAGGTCGAAGAGCACGCCGCCCGCGTCCTCGGGCCCGCCGCCCTCGCGCCACTTGCCGACGTCGACCTCGGGGCGCCAGCGCTCGAAGCGCGACTCCAGCCGGAGTGGCTCGCCCAGGGCCCCCTCGGAGAGCAGCCGCCGCAGCGTCAGGAAGTCACCATCCCAGCGCCGGTTGTGGAACACGCTTGCGACGACGCCGCGCTCCGCGGCGGCGTCGGCGAGCTGCTGAGCCTCGGCGAGCGTTGCGGCGAGCGGCTTGTCGATCACCACGTGCAGACCGGCCTCCATCGCGCGGAGCCCGAGCGCCGCATGGGCTCGGTTCGGCGCCGCGACCACCACGAGCTCGTGCGAGTCGGCCGCGGCGAACAGCTCGTCGGCGGAGGCCAGCACGGCGGCGCCCGGGTAGGCCGAGCGCACCGCTGCCACCCGCTCCGCATTCGAGGTCACGACCGACGCCAGCGTCAGGCCCGGCACGGCCTCGATGAGCGGCGCGTGGAACGCCGACCCGGCGAGGCCGTAGCCGATCAGGCCGACGCGGAGCGGGGTCAGACCCGTCCCGCCGCCTGCCGCTGCCTGCGCGCGATCGCGTCGATCACCACCGCGGCGAGCAGCACCGCGCCCGTGACCATGAACTTCACGGGCGTGCCGAGCGCGAGCAGGTCCATCCCGTTCGAGATCGAGGTGATCACCAGCGCCCCGAGCAGCGCGTGCCAGACGCTGCCGCGCCCGCCGAACAGGCTGGTACCGGCAATCACCGGGCCGGCGATCGCAAGCAGCAGGAAGTCACCCGAACCGGACGACTGGTTCACCGCGAGCAGCCGCGACGCGGCCATGATGCCGCCGATCGCGGCCATGCTCGACGCGATCATGAACACGATCACGCGCACCCTGGTCACGTGGATCCCGGCGCGCCGCGCCGCCTCGGCGTTGCCGCCCACCGCGAAGATGTGACGCCCGAAGGTGGTCCTCGTCGTGAGGTAGAAGAAGAACATGCAGAAGCCCACGAGGATCAGCGCCGCGAGCGGCACGCCGCGATCGTCGTTCAGCACCCATACCGCGACCAGGATCGCCACGGCCACCAATGCGATCCGCAGGACGACCAGTCCAAACGGCGGCGCGGAGAGTTCCTCGGACACCCGGCTCTGCCGCGCACGCAGCGCGATCACCGCGTACGCCGCGATCGCGACGAGCGCGAAGATCCAACCCACGGTGTCGCTGTAGAAGGTTCCCGTGAGCCCGAGGATCTTCGGGTCGTTCAGGTTCACGGTGCCCGTCTCGCCCAGCACCTTCAGCTGGGCCCCCGGCCACGCGAGCAGGCCGGCCAGCGTCACCACGAAGGACGGAACGGCGAAGCGCGTGAACACCGAGCCCTGGAAGAGGCCGATCGCGAGGCCGGCCGCCACCGCAGCCGCCATCGCCAGATAGGGCGACCAGCCGTTCTTCACGTTCAGCACGGCCATGATCGCGGCCGCGAGGCCGCTCACAGCGCCCACCGACAGGTCGATCTCGCCGAGCAGCAGCACGTGCACCACGCCGATCGACACGAGGCCGACCGCGGTCATCTGAAGGACGAGGTTCGACAGGTTCACCGAGCTCATGAAGCGCGGTTCCTGGATGTAGAAGACGAGCCAGATCAGTCCGAGCGCGAGCACCACTCGCAGCTCGGCCAGATCGCCCGCGACGAAGCGGCGCAGCAGCTCGAACTGCGGGCTGCGGACCTCGGCGTCCTCTTCGACCGCGGCGTCGTGAGTGCTCATCGCTTCGCTCCATTCCCGGAGGCGCCCGTGATGGCGGCCACCACCTCGTCCTGACCCGTGTCGCCGGCCGCGAAGTCGCCGGCCTTCTTCCCGAGCCGCAGCACGAAGATGCGGTCGGCTACCTCGAACACGTCGGCGAGGTTGTGGCTGATGACCAGCACGCCGTAACCGCGCTCGCGCAGCTTCTTGATCAGCTCGAGCACCTGGGCCGTCTGGCGCACGCCGAGCGCGGCCGTCGGCTCGTCGAGCATGACGAGCTTCGGCTCGCCGAGCAGCGAGCGCGCGATCGCCACCTGCTGGCGCTGCCCGCCCGACATCGTGCCGACCTCGGCACGCACGTCCGTGATCGTCACGGCGAGGTTCTCGAGCAGCTCGCCGGTCTGCTTCTCCATCCCGACCTCGTCGAGCTGGCCCAGCACGCCGGCCGGCCCGTCGGCCTTCTCCTCGCGGCCGAGGAAGAGGTTCTCCACCACGTCGAGGTTGTCGCACAGCGCGAGGTCCTGGTAGACGGTCGCGATGCCGAGCGCGACCGCGTCGGTCGGGCTCGTGATCGTGACCTCCTCGCCCTCGAACGAGATCGTGCCGGCGTCGGCCGGGTGGATCCCGGCGATCGTCTTCACGAGCGTCGACTTGCCCGCGCCGTTGTCGCCGACGAGCGCGACCACCTCACCGGGGCGAACCTCGAAGTCCACGTCGCTGAGCGCCTGCACGGGGCCGAAGCTCTTGCTCACCCCCTTGAGGGACAGCACGGGCGTGCTCCCGCCTTCGTTCATTCCAAGTCTCCTCTCGCAGGGGCCTGCCGGGGGCGCGACACCACGCCCCCGGCATTGTCCCCCACTCCCCTACTGGATGCCAGCGTCCTTGCAGGCCGCCGCGTACTTGCCGGTGCAGACCTCGTCCACCGACCAGAACTTGTCCTTGATGATCGTGTCGTTGATGTTGTCCACGGTGACCGCGACGGGCGTCAGGAGGATCGACGGCACCTGCTTCATGCCGTTGTCGATCTCGGCGTCGGCTCCGCTCGGCGTCTCGCCCTTGGCCAGCGCCACGGCAAGCTCCGCCGCTGCTTCGGCCTCGGCCTTGATCGCCTTGTAGACGGTCATGTACTGCTCGCCGGCGAGGATCCGCTGGATCGCGGCCAGCTCGGCGTCCTGCCCCGTCGTCGGGCGGGTCTTCGGGTCGATCCCGGCCGACTTCATCGCGGCGATCGCGCCGCCGCCTGTTCCGTCGTTCGCGGCGTAGACGCCCACGAAGCCGTCCTCGCCGACCGCCGTGATCGCCTGCTCCATCTCCTGCTGAGCCTTGTCGGGGCTCCAGTCAGGCGTGTCGTACTCCTTCGCGACCTTGAAGTCGCTCGAGTCGATCACGCTGTGCGCGCCCTCCTTGAACAGCTTGGCGTTGTTGTCCGTCGGGGCGCCGTTGATCATGATGATGTCGCCCTTGGCGCCATCGTCCTGGAGCTTCTTGACGAGGCTCTCGCCCTGGAGCTTGCCGACCTGCTCGTTGTCGAACGAGATGTAGTAGTCGATGTCGGCGTCCGTGATCAGACGGTCGTAGCTGATGACCGGGATCTTCGCCTGCTTCGCCCGGTTCACGATCGCTCCGGCCGACGCTGCGTCCACCGGGTCGAGCACGAGCACCTTCGCGCCCTTGGTGATCGCCGCCTCAGCCTGCTGCTGCTGCTTCGCGGCGTCCTGATCGGCGTTCGAGTAGAGGATCTCGCAGTCCGAGCAGAGCTCCTTCGCCTTCCGCTCGAAGTTCGGACGATCCTGCGACTCGTAGCGCGCCGTCTTCGACTCCGGCAGGAGCAGCGCAATCGAGCCGCCACCACCGCCACCGCCGCTACTACCGCCGCTGTCACTGCTGCTGTTGTCGTCGTCGCCACACGCCACGAGCGCCATGGCGCCCACGAGTGCCGCGAGGACGGCTAGGAACCTGAACCTGCTCATCTGTCCTCCTCCTACCACGTTGCCGTGGACTGTTTGACCGCCGGCGCCGGCCCGCTCCATGCGGGTCCGGCTTCGTGAAGCACGAGCGCGACCGCGCCGAGCAACTCGGCGCGCTCCCCGAGCTCGCCGAGGACGATCTGGACGTCCTCCGCTGCGCTCGGGATGGCCCGGAGTCCCACTGCCTCTCTGAGCGGATCCAGCAGCACGTCGCCGGCCACGGCCATGCTGCCCCCCACGACGATCCGCTCGGGGTTGATCAGGTTGCAAAGGTCGGCCACGGCGGCGCCGATGTGGCGCCCGGCGTCGGCGAGTGCGCGCCGGCAGCCGGGGTCGCCCCCGACCGCGCGCTCGAGCACGTCGTCGAGCGTCAGCGACTCGCCGAGGCTGCGGCTCAGAAGCGCGGCTATCGCCGTTCCGCTCGCGATCGTCTCGAGGCAGCCGCGGCTGCCGCAGCGGCAGATGTCTCCGGTCTCGTCGAGCGAGGTGTGCCCGATCTCCCCGGCCGTGCCGCCCGCGCCCGCGAACAGGCGCCCGCCGAGCATGATGCCCGCGCCGATGCCGGTGGCGAGCTTGAGGTAGACGAGCCCGTCGGCGCCACGGCCGGCGCCCCACACCGACTCCGCCAGGGCGCCGAGGTTGGCGTCGTTGTGAAGCCAGACCTCCATGCCCAGGCGCGCACCCATCAGCTCGGCGGCGTGCGTGCCGGCCCAGCCCGGCAGGATCGCGGACGAGCCGACGACGCCGCTGCGGTGGACCGGGCCCGGAATGCCCATCCCGACCCCGAGCACGCGCCCGCTGTCGGCGCCGGAGCTCTCGAGCAGCTGCTCCACGAGCTCGGCCGCATGCTCCATCCCCTCCTCGGCGGGATAGTCGTCGGGCATCTCGCGCCGTTCCTCCGCCACGATCTCGTGCGACAGGTCGGCCAGCGCGACGGCGAGGTGGCGCTTGCCGAAGTCGATGCCGATCGCGAGGCCGGCGCCGGGGTTGAGCGCGATCAGCGTGGGGGGCCGGCCGCCGCCGGCGCTGCGCCCGTCCGCGTCGCGGTCGACGACCATGCCCTCGGCCTGGAGCCCGGCCACGATCGTCGAGACCGTGGAGCGCGAGAGCCCGGTGCGGCGCGCGAGGTCGGCCCGGCTCGTGACCCCGAGCACCTGAAGCGCCTGGATCACGCGCAGCCGGTTCGACGCGCGCAGCGAGGGCGGTGAGCCCGGATCCTCGTCCATGTGCCGATCCTCTCCAGCCCGAGCGGTGTTTGTCAAGGACTCGGACGAAGTCCACGTTGATTTGAGGTTAATTTGTTCGATCCCGGCTTATCTCCTACGACCGGCGGATGGTTGAGGCTCCCAACCAGTGGTATTTGGTTATCTGATGGCCGCGGCCACCTCCACCGGCGCCGCGCCGGCTGACGCGATCGCGGCGCTGGCGGACCGCTTCGACCCCGACGTGATGGACATCCCGCGCGGGCGCGCCCGCGTGCGGCTCGAGGTGGTCGGCGGCACGGCCTGCGACGCCGTCATCGCGGGCCGCCGGCTGAGGCTGCGCGCCGCGAAGGAGGACGTCCAGCCGGATGCCGTCCTGAGCGCGGACGCGGCCACCTGGAAGAGGATCGCCGCGGACATGCGCGGCGGCATGGCCGCGTTTCGCGCGGGGCGCCTGACGCTCCGCGGCAGCCTGCACTTCGGCGTCGGCTTCCTCGCGGCCACGAGCGGCTCCGACGACCCCGGCCGGCTCGAGTTCGACACGCTCCGCACGCGCGGCTTCGGCGCCATCTCGATGCTGTCCGCCGGTACGGGGCCGGAGACGATCGTCTGCGTCCACGGCCTCGGCGGCACCAAGGCCTCGTTCCTCCCCACCGTCAGCGCGCTCGCCGACCACTACCGCATCGTGGCCATCGACCTCCCGGGCTTCGGCGAGTCCGACAAGCCGATCGGGGCGCCCTACGACGCGCCCTGGTTCGCGCGCTCGGTGTTCGCGGCGATGGACGCGCTCGGCATCGAGCAGGCGCACCTCGCCGGCAACAGCATGGGCGGCCGTGTGGCAATCGAGGCCGGCCTCATGGACCGCGAGCGCACCGGCGCGCTGCTCCTGCTGAGCCCGGCGCTCGCCTGGCTGCGCGCCCGTCCCTACAAGCCGATCGTGCGCGCGCTGCGGCCCGAGCTCGGCCTGATCCAGCCCGCGCCGCGCCCGGTCGTGGAGGCCATGGTGCGGCGGCTCGTGCCGTCCGCGAACGGCGGCTGGACGTCCGCCGGCATCGACGAGTTCCTGCGCGCCTACCTAACTCGCAGCGGACGCGCCGCCTTCTACGCGGCCGCGCGCAACATCTACCTGGACGAGCCGCACGGCGAGCAGGGGTTCTGGACGCGGCTGAAGTCGCTCGAGCGCGAGTCGCTGTTCGTATGGGGCCGACACGACCGCCTGGTGCCGATCGGC
This sequence comes from Thermoleophilaceae bacterium, assembly GCA_034664005.1. GTDB lineage: Bacteria > Actinomycetota > Thermoleophilia > Solirubrobacterales > Thermoleophilaceae > JACVRW01. The sequence continues at coordinate 17,458 of JAXDIL010000040.1, forward strand.
TTCATGAAACACGTGGAGCGGGCCCTGCCGCGGGCCCGCCACGTGGAGCTCTCCTGCGGCCACGTCCCTCAGGTGGAGCGGCCGCAGGAGACTCACGCGGCGATCAGGAAGTTCCTGACCGACCTCTAGGCGGGCTTACTGCAAGCCACCGCCGCCGCCGGCGTCGCCGCCCTCGGCTCCTTCGCCGCCGCCGTTGCCGGCATCGCCGCCGCCGACGTCGTCGTCGTTCTCGTCAGGGGTGACCTCGTCAGGTGTGGTCTCTGGTGTCTCCATGGCGCCCCGTTACCCCGTCCGGCGGCTCAGGAACCCCCAGAGGGATCAGAAACTCGGTACAACCCCTTCGTGGACTTCCCACCCGGGCCGCGCATTCCCAGGCTGCTCCAGGCGGCGTTCGTCACGGCATCGCCGTACGGCTGGATGGTGCGGCGCTGGCGGCGCTACGGCGACGTGTTCTCCTCGCGCTTTCCGATCTTCGGCCGCGTGGTCTACGTCGCCGACCCCGCGCTCGTGAAGGAGGTCTTCGCGGGTGACCCCGCCACCTTCCACGCGGGCGAGGCCAACACGCTCGCGCTCGGCGACGCGCTCGGCGAGCACTCGCTGCTGACGCTCGACGAGGAGCGCCACATGAGCCAGCGCAAGCTGCTGCTCCCGCCGTTCCATGGCGAGAGCGTGCGCCGCTACGTCGAGGTGATGGCCGAGGCGACCGAGCGCGAGGTGGCGAGCTGGCCGCTCGGCAAGGAGATCGAGCTGCGACCACGCATGCAGGCGATCACGCTCGAGGTGATCCTGCGTGCCGTCTTCGGTGTGCGCGAGGGCGAGCGGATGGACCTGTTCCGTGAGCGCATCCCTGCGCTCGCGGAGACGACGAGCGTGCTGAACTGGCTGCCCTTCCTGGACAAGCACGACCTGGGCGGCATTACGCCGGCCGCGAAGTTCCGGCGCGCGCTCGCCGCGGTCGACGAGCTGATCTACGCCGAGATCGCGGACCGCCGCGCCGCCGCGGATCGCGACGACCGCGACGACGTTCTCTCGCTGCTCCTGCGAGCCCGCCACGAGGACGGCTCGCCAATGACCGACACGGAGCTGCGCGACGAGCTGATGACGCTGCTGACGGCGGGCCACGAGACGACCGCGACCGGCCTCGCCTGGGCGTTCGAGCGGCTGCTGCGCACTCCACGCGTGCTCGCGCGGCTGACCGCGTCGCTCGACGACGACGACTACGTGGACGCCGTCGTGAAGGAGACGCTGCGGGTGCGCCCCGTGATCGTCGACGTGGCGCGCAAGCTCACGCGCGACACGGAGGTGGCCGGCTGGCAGCTGCCGGCCGGGACGCTCGTGCTGCCCGCCATCGCGGTGCTGCACGCGCGGCCGGACCTGTACGAGTCGCCCGAGGAGTTCAGGCCAGAGCGGTTCCTTAACGGCGGCGCACCCGAGTCGTACGCCTGGATCCCGTTCGGTGGTGGCGTGCGGCGCTGCATCGGCGCGTCGTTCGCCCAGGTGGAGATGCGGACGGTCCTGCGCGAGGTGCTGAGGCGCGTGCACCTGCGCGCGCCTACGCAGCGGCCGGAGCGTGGGGTGATCAGACACGTGACGGTGGTGCCCGGCCGGGGCGCCCGAGCGATCGTCGACGGAGAACGTGTGCCAGGGCTAGGCGTCGAGCAGACGGCGGAACTCGCCGGTGCCCACGACGCTCGCCCCCAGGTCGCGCACACGCCGCGCGAGGCCGGCGTCCGAGGTGGCGACTGAGAGCTCCGCAGGCGCGTCGTCCTGCTCCACGAGCGCGGCGATGTCGTCGTCGGCGGCGTCCGGGCCCCGCCGCGAGGCGAAGCGCACGCCGACGGAGTCGCTCTCCAGCTCGAATGGCCGCCCGTCCAACACGACTGTGACCTCATCGCCCGTGCGCGCGGCGAGGCGCTCGAGCTCCTCGACGAGTGACCGCATCGCGCCGGGCCGGTCGCGCCACCAGCCCGTCGGCCGCGAGCCGATCACGTTCATCCCGTCGACGAGCCAGCGGGTCATCGGCGGCGACGGACGATGAGGACGATGACGCCCACAAGGAGCAGGCCCGCGCCGAGCTGAACCGCCAGCTGCAGGCCCGCCGCCTCGTCCTTCGTGGCGTCGCGGATGGCGGCAAACATGATCGACGCGCCGAAAAACGCCACCAGGGCCCATAGCGCAGTGTTCCTGTCCACCGGCGCGCACCTTATCCGCGACTAGTCTCGACCGCTGTGACGGACAGGCCCGTACTCGCAGGCGTGCTCGGCGCATCCGTGATCGCGTTCTCGGCGATCCTTGTGCGCCTCTCCGAGGTGTCCCCCTCGACCGCCACGTTCTTTCGCTGCCTCTACGCCGTGCCGGCGCTCGCCCTGCTCGCGTGGCTCGAGCAGCGCCGCTACGGTCCGCGCCCGTGGCGCAACCGCGCGATCGCGTGGGCTGCCGGCGCGATCCTGGCCACGAACCTCACCCTCTGGCACCACTCGATCGAGGCCGTCGGCGCGGGGCTCGCAACCGTGCTCGGCAACACCCAGGTCGTGCTCGTGGGACTGATCGCCTGGCTCGCGCTCGGCGAGCGCCCGGAGAACCGCTCGCTCCTGTCCGTCCCGCTCGTGTTCGCGGGCGTGATCCTGATCTCGGGCGTGGTCGGAGGCGGCGCCTACGGCAAGGATCCGTTCCTCGGCGTCGTCTTCGGCGTGCTGACCGCGATTTGCTACGCGCTATTCCTCCTGATCCTGCGCCAGGCCGGCGCCAATGAGGTCCGCCCCGCTGGACCGCTGCTCGACGCGAGCGTCTCGAGTGCGATCGTCGCCGCCGCCGGTGGCCTCATCGTCGGCGATCTCGACTGGGTCCCCGAGCCCGAGTCGCAGGCATGGCTCGTGCTGCTCGCGTTCTCGTCGCAGGTGCTCGGCTGGCTCCTGATCTCGGTCTCGCTGCCGCGGCTCCCGGCGGTGCGGACGTCGATCGTGCTGATGCTCCAGCCGGTCGGCAGCGTGCTCCTCGGAGCACTGATCCTGTCCGAGGTGCCCTCCGCGATCCAGCTGCTCGGTGTGGTGGTCGTGGTCGCGGGCGTGGCGGTGGCGACCATCAGGCCACGCGTACGCGTGGCCTGAGATCTTGCCCACCGCGTTGGCGTGTGACACGCTGCAGCGACCTCAGGCCCCTGGAGGTGGCGATTGGACTCGCCCCGCGTCGCGCTGATCCGCAAGCTCTTCGACCACATGGAGCGGAACGAACTCGCCCAGGCGACCGAGGAGCTGATCGCGCACTCGAGCGAGGACGTGGTCTTCGAGCCGCACGCCGCGCACGGCGAGGAGATCCGCGGCCGTGAGGCGTTCCGTCAGTTCTGGACCAGCTTCGTGGACGGCGGGCGCCAGCTGCGTGCCGGCGCCTACTCGATCACCGAGCAGGGCGACTCCGTGGTGGTCACGGGCTGGGTGCGGACGATCGACGACGGGCGGCTGGCGGACGCGCAGTCGCGCTGGGTCTACCGCTTCAACGACCAGGGCGAGATCTGGAGCGCGCGGGTCGAGCGCGCCTAGGCGGCCGCGGGGCGCGGCGCGAGCAGCGCGCCGCCGAAGCAGAACTCGCGCCCGAGCGCGAGGTCCGAGTCGAGCAGCTTGCGGTAGGCGCGTGCCGGGACCATCGCGGCCTCGTCGCGCTCCCAGGTGTCGGCGGAGATGCGCGCCACCCAGCCGCGCCCGTATGGCTGCGCGAGCAGGGCATGCGGCGCGCGGCGCAGCAGCGGGTTCAGCTCGACGAGCGTCCCGCGCACGGGCGACCCGATCGCGACGGTGCGGCTCGAGCGGCCGCGCACGGTCGCGAGCGTCTCGCCCACGTCGACGCGGTCGACGGCCCAGTACTCGACCTCCGGCGTGTACCAGAGCACCTCGCCGAGCGGGGCGGTGACGCCGATCGTCGCGATGCCGTCCTCGATCTGCGCCCACACGTGCCGGGCCGCCAGATACTGCCTGTCCGACGGCAGTGCGAAGCGCGCGGACGGAGCGGTGGCAACGACGGAGATCTCGGACACCGCGGCGAGCCTGCCTGGTGCCCCGGACGGAACGTCTTTTACAACCTGTCGACCAGCCGCCAGGGCGCGTCGTCCGGACCGTCGAGCGCGAGCACCCAGCGCTCCGTGAATGTCGTCGCGGCGTCCCTCGAGCCGCTCACAACCGACGTGGTGTCGCGGTTCTCCACGTAGCGGCTCCCGCCCAGCTCGACCTCCACGGTGAGCGTGGCCGGCAGCCGCTCCACCTGCACGCTGGCGATCCGTATGCGCCTAACGCGCGGGCCGCGGACGACCAGCCGCGTGCTGCGGGTCACATCGCCGCCGTAGAGCAGCTCGGCCACCGCCTCGGGCGACGCCACCCGCCGGAGGGCGGCGTCGTCGCCGTCCACGGCCTCCGCCCAGGCGCCCACCGCGCGGCGCGCCGCAGCCTCCAGGACGTCGGGGGCGAAGCGGCCGTCCGCCACCGACAGGTCGAGCGCGCGCGCCCGCGCGTCCCCCTCGAACTCGACCTCGGCCAGGTCCGCCGTGGTGAACCCGTCCGGGAGCGCGTCGGCCACGGCGAGCTCGGTCACGGCCTCGTCCTCGAGTCGCTCCACGTCCGACCACGGGGACGCCACGATCGCCTCGTCGAGATGGTGGTCGCCCTCCGCGCGCTGCTCGATCGACTGCACCATCCAGATGCCGTCGCGGCGCGCCAGCGTCCAGTACTCGACCAGCGTGACGTTCTCGGTCTTCTGTCCCGATCGCATGATCCTGTTGCCGTTCGAGTCGATCACGTACGCGCGCAGGCGCGCCTCGATGCGGACGACCGCGCGGTCCTCGCTGTCGTCCTCGCGGTTCGTGATGCCCACGTAGTCGACCTTCGGGTCGGCGAGCACCTCGACGCGGTTGTGCCAGCCCTTCCGGTCGAAGTCGTCGAGGCGGCGGTTCCACTCGACGAGCAGGTCCGCCCCCACCAGCTTCGCGAGCGCGGGGCGGTCGCGCGCGTCCCAGGCCAGCTGGGCGGCCCGGAAGAGGGCGACGGCGTGGCGCTCCAGCTCGTCGGCGGCGAAGTAGGCGTCGTCCTCGGCGGCCTCTGCCGAGGCGGTGTGCACGCGTCCCTCGCGCTCGCGCAGCTTGCGGCGGTACCGCACCGTCTGGATCGCCAGGAACAGCAGAAAGATGCCGAACAGGCCGAAGACGAAGACCGCGACGAGCGGGTCGCCCTCGCCCGACCCGGACGAGCCGCCGCCGAAGCTCGAGCCGCCGCCGCCGCCCCCTCCGCCACCGAACCCGCCGCTGCCGCCGCCCGCCTGGGCGAGAATTAGTGTGAGCATGAGCGTCAAACCGGTGGTAGCGTGCCAAATGCCCTTCAGAATCGCCACCTGCGCATCAGTCATCGTCGTCCTCGCGATCCTGCCCGCCGCCGCCAGCGCCGCGAGTCTGATTCGTCCCAGCTCCGTGACCGCCGCGGTGGCTGTCAGCTCAGGGTCCGCCCGCAACGTCAGCCTCCACTGCCCGAACCCGGCCGTCGCGCTGAACGGCGCGGCGAGCTACAGGGACGGGGGCCTCACGCTCCGTCGCTCGACACCGGGCAGAGCGGCGGACGACTGGCAGTTCAGGCTCGTCGCCGCCGCTGACGGCAGGACACACCACGCGACGCTCGTGCTGCGCTGCGTCCGGCTCGGGCCGCCCAGCGCCGTGCCCGGTGCCCGGCTCGACGTGAAGACGAACAGGCCGCCGCCCTTCTCCGTGCCGGCGGACGGCACGACCGCCGTACGGCGGGTCCGCTGCGGGCCGGGCTGGCTCGCCACCGGATACGGCGTCCACGGCGGCTCCAGCATCCGCCTGGCGTCCGTCGTGCCCGTTGCGCGCGGCTGGAACTTCAGGCTCGAGAACACCGGCTCACACGCCACCACGGCGAGCGTGAGCGCGCGCTGCCTGAAGGAGGACGTCAGCTCACAGCGCGGCGTGCTCCACTTCAACGCCACGCGCCCGTCGAAGCAGAGCAGGTTCGGCCCCGGACGCAGCCACTCGCTGACGCGCGCCTGCGCCGCAGGCAGGTTCGGCGTCGCCACGGGGTCGGTCCTGGACCCGGCCGGCGCGTTCGAGCTCGGCGCCACCGGTCCGGTGCGGGACGGGCGGGGACGCTGGGTGTTCCGCGGGCGCGGCGAGGCGCGGACGTACCTCGTCTGCCTCAGCAGGGCGGGCAGCTTCCAGTAGGCGGAGGACCGGTGCGGCGCGGGCAATAGCATCCCGCGCCGCATGCAGTTCGACCTCACCGAGGAGCAGCAGCAGATCCGGCGCCTCGTGCGGGACTTCGCCGACGGCGAGGTGCGCCCGGTAGCCGAGGAGCTCGACCGCGAGAAGCGCTTCCCGTACGAGATCGTCGCCAAGCTCGGCGAGCTCGGGCTGATGGGGATCCCGTACCCCGAGGAGTACGGCGGCGGCGGCGCGGACAACCTCAGCTACGCGATCGCGATCGAGGAGCTGGCGCGGGTCGACTCGAGCGTGGCGATCACCATGGCGGCGCACACGTCGCTCGGCACCTGGCCTGTCTACGCGTTCGGCACCGACGAGCAGAGGGCCGAGTGGATGCCGAAGCTGTGCTCGGGCGAGCGGCTCGGCGCCTTCGGGCTCACCGAGCCCGAGGCCGGCTCGGACGCCGGCAACGTGCGCACGCGCGCGGAGCTCGACGGCGACGAGTGGGTCATCAACGGCGCCAAGCAGTTCATCACGAACAGCGGCACGGACATCTCCGGCTTCGTGACGATCACCGCGCGCACGCGCGACGACGAGGTGTCGAACCTGCTGGTGCCGAACGGGACGCCGGGCTACGAGATCGGCGAGCCCTACCGGAAGATGGGCTGGAACGCCTCTGACACGCGGCCACTCAGCTTCGAGGACTGCCGCGTGCCCGAGGAGAACCTCGTCGGCCTGCGCGGGCAGGGCTTCAAGCAGTTCCTGCAGACGCTCGACGGCGGCCGCATCGGCGTGTCCGCGCTGGGCGTCGGGCTCGCACAGGGCGCACTCGACGAGGCCCTCGCATACGCGAAGGAACGGGTTGCGTTCGGCAAGCCGATCTCGAAGTACCAGATGATCCAGGCGAAGCTCGCCGACCTGTCCACGGAGATCGAGGCCGCGCGCCTGCTCACCTACAAGGCCGCAACCGAAAAGGACCTCGGGCGCAGCTTCTCGCTGACCGCCGCGCAGGCAAAGCTGAAGACGGGACGGCTCGCCGTACGCGCCACCGAGGAGGCTGTCCAGATCCACGGCGGCTATGGCTACATCGAGGAGTACCCGGTGTGCCGCTTCTACCGAGACGCGAAGATCCTCACCATCGGCGAGGGCACCGACGAGGTCCAGCAGATGGTGATCGCCCGCGCGCTCGGTGCTTGAGCCGGTCCTCATCGCGAACCGCGGCGAGATCGCGATCCGCGTGGCGCGCACCGCCCGGACTCTGGGCCTGGCCACCGTCGGCGTCGTCACGGAAGCCGACGCCGGCGCCGCCCACGCAGACGCGAGCGACGTGGTGGTGTCGATCGGCTCTTACCTCGACGGTGCGGAGATCCTCCGTGCGGCCTCGCTCACGGGCGCCCGCTCGATCCATCCCGGCTATGGCTTCCTGAGCGAGAACGCGGCCTTCGCGCGCGCGGTCGGGGAGGCGGGGCTGACCTGGATCGGCCCGCCCCCGGACGCGATCGAGCTGATGGGCGACAAGGCGCGCGCCAAGCGGCTTGCGCGCGAGGCCGGGGTGCCGGTCGTGCCGGGGCTGGAG
>JAXDIL010000051.1:0-6385 GCA_034664005.1 Thermoleophilaceae bacterium
GCGCTCCACATGACGGCCACGCCGATTCCGCGGACGCTCTCGCTCACCGCCTACGGCGAGGTCACGAAACTCGACGGCGTCCTCGATCAGCGCGTGTGTGCCGACCACGAGCTGAAGCTGCCCGTTCGCCAGCCGGTCGAGCAGCTCGCGGCGGCGAGCCGCGGGCGTCGACCCGGTCAGGAGCTCAACGGGCAGCGGACCGCCCAGCAGCGCGTCGAGCGTGCGGTGGTGCTGCTCGGCGAGCGTCTCTGTCGGCGCCATCAGCGCCGCCTGCGCGCCGTTCTCGACCGCGCGCAGCATGGCCGCGAGGGCGACCGCCGTCTTGCCACTCCCCACCTCCCCCATCAGCAGCCGCTGCATCGGCCGCTCCCGGCCGAGGTCGGCGTCGATCTCCTCGATCGCCTTGACCTGGTCCCCGGTCAGCTCGAACGGCAGCGACCAGCGCCAGCGGTCCACCACCACCCCGCGCGCCTCGAGCGGGCGCGCGCGCCGGCCCTCGCGGCGCGAGCGCCGCCGACCGGCCACCGCGAGCTGGAGCAGGAAGAGCTCCTCGAAGGCCAGCCTGCGCCGGGCGTCGCGCTCCTCCTCCTCGGTCGTCGGGAAATGGACGGCCTCGAGCGCAGCCGGCCGCTCCGCCAGCCCCTCCTCGATCCGCAGCCGGGCGGGCAGCGGCTCGGGGGCGGCGAGCATGCGCGGGCGGGCCTCGTCGACGAGCTTGCGCAGCCGGTCGGGAGTGATTCCCTGGGTGGCGGGATGCACCGGGACGCGTCCGAGGGTGTGGACCGGTGCATTGCCGTTACCGAGAAGCTCGTAGGTCTTCACCCAGAACTGGTTCCGTTGACGGAGCTTCCCGTGGAGCAGGACGTGGGTGCCCTCGGTGAGCTCACGAACGATCCACGGCTGGTTGAACCAGACCGCGACGAGTGGACCGGACTCGTCGAAGACACGAGCCTCCACACGCTTGCGCCGCCGGTCTCGCATCGGCTTGACGGCGATGGCGCGAATCGTGACGGCAACGGTTGCCTCCTGGCCGATGGCGAGAGTCGCGGTCGGGTGGAGCTCGCGATTGCTGTGCGAGTGCGGGAAGTGCTCGACGAGGTCGCCCCAGCTCTCGATGCCGAGCGCCTCGAGCCCCTCGAGCGGCTCGGCGAGCACGCTCGGGCGTGGGTAGGAGCGGATCGCGGCGGAGGCGGCCTCGGCCGGGGTCAGCTCCTCTGTCGATGCGAAGCGAAGAGGCACTAGGGCAATCATGGCCCCCGGCGCGGGCGGAGGGCCGCTACTCAGCGCAGAGCAGCCACCACCAGGCGGGCTGGCCGCCCTCGTGGTACTCCAGCTCGACCCCGTCGGGCACGCTCGCCCGGACGGCATCCTGGCCCAGCGGCGGCGCCTCGCCTGCGATGCAGGTGAGGAGCTCGGCGCCGTCCACGAGCTGGCCGAGCGTCGCCGCCAGCGTCGCGGCCGGGTCGCCCCACGCGACCAGCTCACCGCCCGCGTAGCCCACGGCGTCGCCCGCCGTGAAGCGGCCCTGGGCGTCGTCGCGCGCGGCGGGCGCGACCCCGCCGATGCGGAGCGCCTCGGCGGCGCTCGACACGGCGGTCGCGTTCTCCTGCGCCGCGCGATCCGGGTCGAAGGCCAGCAGCGCGGCGAGCCCCTCCTGCGGCGCCGTCGTGGACACGACGGCCGCCGGCTTCTCGGACAGCTCGCAGGCCCGCTCGGCGGCGAGGATCACGTTCTGGCTGTTCGGGAGCACGAGCACCTCGACGCCGGGCGCGGCGTGGATGCCCGCCAGCAGCTCGTAGGTCGAGGGGTTCATCGTCGAGCCGCCGTCCACGACGAGCACGCCCAGCTCCGAGAACAGCCTCTTCACGCCGTCGCCGCTCGCCACCGCCACCACGGCGCAGGTGGACAGCTCGGCCGGCTCGTGCTCGCCGGACAGCCGCGCGCTGCGCTCGGCCACCTGCTCGTGCATGTCCGCCACGTCGAAGCGCGAGACCTCGCCCGCCTCCTCGAAGAGCGCGACGGCAGCGTCCGGGTCGTCGGTGTGCACGTGCACGCGCAGGGTGCGATCGTCGCCCACCACGAGCACCGAGTCGCCGAGCTGCTCGAGCTTCGGCGTGAACGCGCGCCCGTCGAGGTTCTCCCCCGTCACGGCGAAGTTGGTGCAGTAGCGGAAGCTCGACGACTCGTGCTCCGGCCGGTGGAGCGCGGCGGGCGCGTACTGGTGCTCGAGCTCGGGCGCGGCCAGCCCGCGCAGCGCGGCCAGGCAGCCGGCGATGATCACCGTGATGCCGTAGGCGCCGGCGTCGACGACGCCTGCCTCGCGCAGCACCGGCAGCTGGTCGGGCCCGCGCAGGACCGCCTCCTTGCCCGCCTCGAGCGCGTTCTCGAGCACCTCGGCGAGCAGCTCGTCCTGCTCCTCTGAGGTGGAGTCCGGACCGAGCCGCTGGGTGTCCATGTGAGCGAGGTCGCGCGCCACCCGGCTCGCCATCGCGCGCACCGCGGTGAGCATCGTGCCCTCCGCGGGGTCGCGCACGGACGCGTACGCCGCGTCGGCGGCGCGCGCGAGCGCGGCGGAGACCAGCACCGGGTCCACCAGCTCGCCGGGGCGCGAGGCGAGCTCCTCGGCCGCGCCGCGCACCACCTGCGACAGGATCACGCCGCTGTTGCCGCGCGCGCCGAGCAGGGCGGCGCGAGCGACGGCGCTCACGATCTCGTCGCGGCCGATCCTGTCGATCGCCGAGTCATCCAGCGTGTTCAGCTCGTCGAGCACGGCGCGCATGGTGAGCGCCATGTTGTCGCCGGTGTCGCCGTCGGCCACCGGGAAGACGTTGAGGTCGTTGACCTCCTGGCGGCGCCGCTCCAGCTCGCTCAGCGCAGCCGCGACCACCCGCTTGAAGCGGAGAAGGCTTTCGTCAGGGGGCACGCGGCCTTTTTACACCAAGTCGCGGCCTAGGCCGCCTTGGTGACCTTGCCGGCCTTGAGGCAACGCGTGCAGACGTACTCGCGGCGGGGAGCCCCGCCGACCGAGATGCGGACCTTCTGCAGGTTCGGGTTGAAGCGCCGCTTGGTGGCCACCATGGAGTGGCTGCGGCTATTCCCGAAGGCAGGGCCCTTTCCACACGAATAACAGACCTTCGCCACGGCGCGTCAGGGTAGCAGCGAGGCCCGTGCCGCCTCGAGTGCCGAGTCGATTCCGGCGCGGTCCACGTCGAGGTGGGTCACCGCGCGTACGCGGCCGTCGGGCGTGCCGCTCAGCTCCACCCCACGCTCGGCCATGCGCTGCATGAAGCCGTCGGGCGCGTCGAAGATGACGATGTTCGTCTCCGGCGCGATCACCTCGAGCCCGAGCTCCAACAGCCCCTCGGCCAGGACGCGCGCGTTCTCGTGGTCCTCGGCAAGCCGCTCCACGTGGTTGTCGAGCGCGTGAAGGCAGCCCGCCGCCACGATGCCCGACTGCCTGAAGGCGCCGCCCCACTGCTGCTTCCAGCGCCAGGCCTCGTCGATCAGCTCACGCGATCCCGTCAGCACCGCGCCCACCGGGGCGCCGAGCCCCTTCGTGAAGTCGAGCCAGGCGGTGTCGAAGCCGCCGGCGAAGTCGGCGGCGCTGACCCCGGAGGCCACGACCGCGTTCATCAGCCGCGCGCCGTCCAGGTGGGCGCGCAGGCCGTGAGCCCGCGCCACCTCCAGCACCTCGCGCACGCGCTCGAGCGGCCACACGCGCCCGCCGCCCATGTTCGTCGTCTGCTCGACCGACACCACGCGCGAGCGCGGCAGGTAGCGGTTCCCCGGATCGCGCACTGCGGCCTCGACCTGGGCCGCCGTGAAGATGCCGCCGTCGCCGTCGAGCGCGTGGATCATCAGCTGCGCGTTCTGGGCCGGCCCGCCCGCCTCCGCGATGATCGGGTGGGCGGTCCTGTCGAGGATCAGCTCGTCGCCGCCGGGCCGCGCGTGGAGGCGGAACGAGATCTGGTTGCACATCGTCCCCGTCGGGAGGAACAGCGCCGCCTCCTGCCCGAGCAGTTCCGCCACGCGCTCCTGGAGCTTGTTCGTGGTGGGATCGGCGAGCCGCTGCTCGTCGGCCACCTCGGCGGACGCGATCGCCTTCCGCATCGCCTCGGTGGGGCGCGTCTGCGTGTCGCTGTAGAGGTTGATCACGGCGCGGAGCCAAGCTCGCGCCTGAGCGCGGCCATGCGGATCACCACGTGCGCCGCGTCCGCGCCCTGGTGGCGCTTGCCGCCGCCGGCGCGCGCGAGCGCCTGCTCCATGTTGTCCACGGTCAGCAAGCCGAACGAGCACGGCACGCCCGTGTCGAGGCCCACGCGCGCGATCCCGCTGGCCGCCTCGGCGCAGACGTAGTCGTAGTGGTCGGTCTCGCCGCGGATCACCGCGCCGAGGCAGGCCACGCCGGCGTAGCGCCCGGACTCGGCGCAGTAGCGCGCCGCGAGCGGCAGCTCGAACGCGCCGGGCACGTCGTGCACCTCCACGGTCGCGCCGGCCTCGTGGAACACGCGCGTAGCGCCCTCCAAAAGCCGCTCAGCGAGCTCTCCGTAGAAGCGGCCGACGCAGGCCGCGTAGACATCAGCCACGCGCTCCGCCGTGCCGCGGGCGGCGCGGCGCGGGGCCCTCGCCGTACGGGTCGGCTTCCTCGGCCAGCGCGCGCTCGCGGTCGAGCACGCGCTCCTCGTGGATCATCTCCTCGTCGAGCGCCAGGCCCTGGTGGTGGAGCATGTGGCCGAGCCGCTCCTTCTTCGCGCGCAGGTAGTCGCGGTTGTGCTCGCCGGGTGCGTGCTCGATCGGCACCTGGTCCGTCACGGCGAGCCCGTAGCCCTCGAGCCCGACGATCTTCTTCGGGTTGTTCGTCAGCAGGCGGATGGAGCTCAGCCCGAGGTCCACCAGGATCTGCGCGCCGATCCCGTAGTCGCGCAGGTCGGCCGGCAGGCCGAGCTTCATGTTGGCGTCGACCGTGTCGAGCCCCTCCTCCTGGAGCTTGTATGCGCGCAGCTTGTTGAGGAGCCCGATGCCGCGGCCCTCCTGGGCGAGGTAGAGCAGCACGCCGCGGCCCTCCTGCTCGATCCGGGCGAGCGCGTCCTCGAGCTGCTCGCCACAGTCGCAGCGGAGCGAGTGGAACACGTCGCCGGTGAGGCACTCGGAGTGCACGCGCACGAGCACGTCCTGCTCCCCCGCGACGTCGCCCTTGACCATCGCCACGTGGTGCTTGTCGTCCACGAGCGAGCGGAAGCCCACCACCTGGAAGTCGCCGAACTTCGTGGGCAGCGCCGCCTCGGCCACGCGCTCGATCAGCTTGTCGTGCTGGCGTCTGTAGGCGATTAGGTCGGCGACCGTGACCATCTTCAGGCCGTGCTTCTGGCAGTAGCGCTCCAGGTCCGGCACGCGCGCCATCGTGCCGTCGTCGTTCATCACCTCGCAGATGACGCCGGACGGATTCAGCCCCGCCAGCCGCGCGAGGTCGATCGCGGCCTCGGTCTGGCCGGTGCGCTCGAGCACGCCGCCGTCCTTGGCCTTCAGCGGGAAGATGTGGCCCGGCTGCACGAGGTCGATCGGCCGCGAGGCCGGGTCGATCGCCACCTGCACCGTGTGGGCGCGGTCGTGCGCAGAGATGCCGGTGGTGATCCCCTCGCGCGCCTCGACCGAGACCGTGAACGCGGTCTGGAAGGGCGACTCGTTCTTGGCGGCCATCAGATCGAGCCGAAGCTCGTCGCAGCGCTCGCCGGTGAGCGCGAGGCAGATCAGGCCGCGGCCGTGCGTGGCCATGAAGTTGATGGCGTCCGGCGTCACGAACTGCGCGGCCATCGTCAGGTCGCCCTCGTTCTCGCGGTCCTCCGCGTCGCAGACGACGACCATCTTGCCGTCGCGGATGTCCTCGATGGCCTCCTCGATCGAGCTGAAGGGCGGGTTCGTCACTGGACCCTCAGCTTCTCGACGTACTTGGCGAGCACGTCCACCTCCAGGTTGACCGTCCGGCCAGGCGCGGCCGCGCCGAGCGTCGTCCGCTCGAGCGTCTCGGGGATGAGCGACACCTCGAATGCTTCGTTGTCCACCCCTGAAACGGTAAGCGACACGCCGTCGACGGCGATCGATCCCTTCTGCACGACGTAGCGCAGCAGCTCCGCGGGGGCCTCGATCCGGACCACGCGCGAGGAGCCTTCCTCGGTGACGGCGCTCACCGCCCCGGTGCCGTCCACGTGCCCCTGCATCACGTGGCCGCCGAGGCGGTCGCCCGCTCGCAGCGGCAGCTCCAGGTTGACCTCGTCGCCTTCCGAGAGCGGCTCGAGCGAGGTGTGGCGGAGCGTCTCGGGCATCACGTCGGCGGCACCAAGGCGAGGACCGCGGTCGAGGGCATCGGCGTGGGGGATATCGCGGAGGC
>JAXDIL010000082.1:0-25383 GCA_034664005.1 Thermoleophilaceae bacterium
GAGCAGATCCGCGGGTTGCCGCCTCAGACGCTCCACCGGCGCGGCGACGCGCTGCTCGCCGCGCTCGAGCGCGGGCGCGAGCGGCCGGCGCCGCCGGCGCCGGCCGAGCCGCCCTCGCGCGATCCCGCCGACGCCCCGCTCGTCTCGCTGGCGCAGGCGCTGGTGCGTCACCGCTCGATGGAGTCGGGCGTGGCGGTGGAGCTGATCGCCACGCAGTCCGAGCTGTCGGCGCTTGTGGCGTCGCTCCGCAGGGGCGAGAACGGCGACGTCCGTGTGGCGCGCGGCTGGCGCCGCGAGCTCGTGGGCGACGAGCTGCGCGAGCTGGTCGAGGGCCGCCGCGCGCTCAGCGTGGACCCTGACGGCGGCCTCGTCGTCAGACCGACCTGACGGAACGGCGCCACGTTTCGCGCTTACGGGTGGCCCTTCTTGGGAACGGACCCCGGTGAGGGGGAACGGGACGATGCGTCGGGGGGAACTTGCAGCAGCTGCATCGGTCGTGGCGATCACGGCGCTCTTGAGCGCGCCTGCAGGCGCGCTGGCCGAGTCGGCGGTCAGCTTCGCCTCTGGTCCGCAGGATCCGACCGCGACGAACGACTCCACCCCGACATTCGTCTTCTCGACCGGTGACTCGGCGGCGAGCTTCGAGTGCTCGCTGGACGGTGCCACGCCCCAGCCGTGCAGCTCCCCCCACACGACCGATCCGCTGGATGACGGTTCCCACCGTCTGGACGTTCGTGCTGGGAGCACGGGCACGTGGTCAGCCCGGCAGTTCAGCATCGACACGACGGCACCCGAGACGGTCCTCGTAAGCGCTCCACCCGCCAGGACGAGGGAGAGCTGGGCGCGCTTCGAGTTCGTCGCCGGCGAGGACGGCGCCAGCTTCGAGTGCAGCCTGGACGAGGGCGCGTTCGCCGGCTGCGAGTCGCCCTGGAGCCGTGGCGAGCTGGCCGCCGGCCGCCACCTTGTCGCCGTGCGAGCGCTCGACGCGCTCGGCAACCGCGACGCCTCGCCTGCCGTCGCCGTGTTCACTGTCGAGGCTGCCTCGGTGAGCTCGTCGGGGACGACCCTCACGAGCGGCGTGCGCATGCTGGCGCAGGCGCTCGCCGAGAACCTCGACGGCGTGGTGCGCGTGCTGGGCTCGCGCGAGACGCCCGCGATCCTCCGAAGCGGGCAGGTCAGCGTCGCGGGGATGCGTGCTCTCGTGCCGGGCACGCTCACGGTGGCCGCGGCGCCCGGGAGCGCCGGCCCGACCGTCCTGGCGGGAACGCTCAGCTCCGGCGCGGGCGCAACCGGCACGCTGACGCTGCGGCCGACGAAGGCCGGGCGCGCGCTGCTGCGCCGCGGTGGCTCGGTGCCGGTCCTGCTCACCGCTCGCTTCACCAGCCGTGGTCTCTCGATGTCCTCGAGCAGGCACGTGCGCCTGGTGCGCGACTGGCTCACGCTCGGCGAGGCACGGCAGGCCGTGAGCCGCGAGCTGCGCCGCGGGCGCGGCGCCCGGCCGCGGCGACTCGCGCTCACGGTTCAGACCCGCTGCGGGAGCGGCTGCCTCGACATTCGCGCGAGCTGGCTGCACCGCCGGCAGCGCTTCGCCACAAGCGGGCGGGTGCGGCAGCTGAGCGGGCGGCTGAGCGCGAATCTCGGCGCGGCGGCGCGCCAGCGCTAGTCGGCCCGGGCCGGCGGCAGCGCGAGCCCGCCGGGGAGCTCGCCGTCGTCGATCAGGCGGCGGATGTCGCCGCTTCGCCTGGGGCTCAGGTAGACGTGGCGCTGGCCCACGCTTGGCTTCTGCTCGAGCAGGCCGGCCGCGAGCAGCGCCTCCCCCACCTCGTACGCGAGCGCGCGCTCGTGACCGGCGAAGCCGCGCGCCAGATGGTCGAAGGCGGTGTGGTAGCTCCCCCACTTGCCCATCCCGTCGAGCCGCTGGAGGATGCGGCGCGCCACGCGCCGGACCGGGTCGGGGTCCTCGTGCGCACGTGCCACCGCGCCGGCCGGCTCGAGCAGGCCGAGGAGCTGGTGCTCGAGCGCCTCGACGGCGTCCTCGTCGAGCGGCGAGGCGCCGAGCCGCGTGGCGGCCTCGGCCACGCGCAGGGGGTGCGTGGCCCCGATCGGCGCTCGCAGGTCCGTGATCCCCTCGAGCGCGTGGCCGGGCAGCAAATAGGCGCGCGCCCGCAGGCGGTCGATCCGCCGCTCGTCGAACTCGAGCGTGAGCGCCTCGTACGCGTACTCCGCCGCCTGCGCGGGATCCGCCGCCGGGAACGCGAGCGCGAGCATGCCACCGAGCTCGCCGAGCCGGAGCCGCAGGTCGTCCGCCGTGCGCGGCGGGCCCGGGGAGGCGCCTTCCACCAGGTGCTCGACGGCCACCGCCACGAGCGCGCCCGAGCGCTCGCCAACGGCGCCCGGATCCGCCCGCAGCTCGGGTCCCACCGGCAGCGCTGCGAGCACCTCGCCCGCGCCCGCGGCGACGGCCACGGCGATCGGCGTGTCGTAGCCGGTGCGCGACTCGCCCAGCTCGACGAGGCCGCGCCGCAGCTCCGCGTCGAGCAGGGCGCGCAGGCGCGCCGAGGAGTCGCGCGGCGCGTCGGCCCCGCCCGCGTCGGCCAGGGCCAGCTCGAGCTCGCTGCGCGCGTCGGCCATCACGTGAGCCTATGTGGGGCTATCCCGGGTAGGTTGACGGGATGGGCGAGAAGTACCTCCGCATCTACCTCCAGGACCACCTGGCAGGCTCGACGGCCGGCCTCGAGCTCGCGCGGCGCACCAGCGGCGCGAACCAGGGCACCGAGTATGGGCCGCCGCTCGCGAAGATCGCCGACGAGATCGAGGCGGACCGGCGCCAGCTCCAGGGGATCATGGAGACGCTCGGCTTCGACGCGGACCGCCTCAAGAACATCGCGGCCTGGGGCCTCGAGAAGGTGGGCCGGCTGAAGCTGAACGGCGAGCTCACCGGCTACTCCCCGCTCAGCCGGGTGGTGGAGCTCGAGGGGCTCCTCACCGGGATCACGGGCAAGTGGGCGCTCTGGGTGGCGCTGCTCCAGATCGCGCCTGAGGAGCCGCGCCTCGACGCCGCCCTGCTCGAGCGGCTGCGCGACCGGGCCGACGCCCAGCGCGCGACCGTCGAGCAGCTGCGCGAGCAGGCAGCGCGCGAAGCATTCCTGGCCTAACCCTCAACCACCCTCAAGGGGTCTGACCCCTCTATAGTTGTATGTGCAATGAAACTGAACGGCATCCACCACATCACCGCGATCACCGGCGACTCGCAGCGCAACGTCGACTTCTACGTCGGGGTCCTCGGACTCCGGCTCGTGAAGAAGTCGGTCAACCAGGACGACCCGACCGTCTACCACCTCTTCTACGGCGACGAGCACGCCAAGCCGGGCCTCGACCTCACCTTCTTCGAGTACCCGGGCGCCGCCCCGGGCCGGGCGGGCGAGGGCATGGTCCACCGCGTGGTGTGGCGTATCGGCTCCCCCGCCGCGCTCGACTTCTGGAGCGAGCGGCTGGCCGGCGCGGGCATCGAGTCGGAGCGTGAGGGCAACAACCTCCTCTTCAGGGACCCCGAGGGCCTCGAGCACGAGCTGCTCGTGGCCGACGTGCCCGACGAGCCGCTGGTCGCCGAGCACCCCGAGGTGCCGGCCGAGCACGCGCTCCAGGGCTTCCACGCCGTGCGCGCGTACGCGTCGAACCCGGAGCGCAGCCGTGAGCTGCTCGAGCAGGGACTTGGCTTCGAGAGAGCCGGCGACGGCTTCGAGGCGCGCGGCGACGAGCGCGGCGGCCTCTACTTCTACGACGAGCCGCCGGCCGACCGCGCGATCCAGGGCGCCGGGACGGTGCACCACGTGGCCTGGAACTCGGCCGACGAGGAGCATGAGCTGTGGCAGCAGCGCGTGGCCGAGCACGGCGCGCACCCGACCCAGGTGATCGACAGGCACTACTTCAAGTCGATCTACTTCCGCGAGCCGAGCGGCGTGCTGTTCGAGCTCGCCACCCCGAGCCCGGGCTTCACCGTCGACGAGCCGCTCGAGACGCTCGGCGAGAAGCTCTCCATCCCGCCGAAGCTCGAGGAGCTCCGGCCCCAGATCGAAGCCACGGTGCGGCCGCTCGAGAACCCCCGCACGGCGGCGCGCACGCAGGCGTAGGCGTAGGCGCAAGTATCCGCAGCACGGGCCGTTCCAGTTCGCATGGTTCGTCCTGCGCTGCTCAGCTCACTGATCCTGTCCATGCTCCTCGCGTCCGCCGCCGCTCCGGCCTTCGGCCAGGCGGCTTCGGGCGAGCACAGTGCCAACATGGAGCACGTCAGCACGCTCCCTTACGAGCTGCGCAACGGCGGCACCACGCCGTTCGGCACGGACATCGAGTTCGCCCGCATCGGGGGACGCCAGTACGCGCTCGCCGGCTCCTACAGGAACGGCATGCAGATCGTGGACATCACCGATCCGCGCAGCGCGGAGATCGTGTCGGTCTATGACTGCGGCGTGACCCAGGGCGACGTCCAGGTCTTCCGCCAGGCGGACAAGCCGGGCCGCACCTTCATCGCCTACGCGTCCGACACCTTCGGCGACGGCACCTCGACGTGCTACCAGGAGGCCGCGGCGCTCGGCTTCGAGGTGCACAAGGCGAACGGCACGGGGCGCAACGGCACGTTCATCGCCGAGATCACCGACCCGCTCCACCCCACGACGGTGTCCTTCGTGGACATCACGCAGGGCGCGCACAACCAGAGCGTCCACCCGAGCGGGAACTACCTCTACAACTCGAACTCCGACCTGATCACCTCGTTCCAGCCGGCGATCGAGATCTTCGACATCTCGAACTTCGCCGCGCCGGTGAAGACGGGCGAGCTGGCGCTGCCGACCCGCCCGGGTCTCGGCACCGAGTCGCACGACATCAGCTTCTCGAGGGACGGCACGCGCGCGTACTCGGCGGCTCTCTCGCAGGGCGTCGTGATCGACACCACTAACCCAGCGAGCCCGAGCGTCATCTCGAGCTGGATGGACCCGTCGATCAACGTCTGGCACCAGATCGAGCCGTACACGACGCGCGACTCGAGCGGCCGGACGCGCGAGTTCCTGATCGCCGAGGACGAGTTCGCCGGCGCGGCCGGGGGCCCGGTGTGCCCGAGCGGCGGGTTCCACGTGTACGAGATCACCGGGGACCTGGAGAATGCCCCGGAGAAGGTCGGCTACTGGAACATCGACGACGTGAGCTACTCCGGCGAGGCCACCGGCACCTGCACCGCGCATGTGTTCCGCATCCACGAGCGCGAGCAGATCATGACGGCCGCGTTCTACAACGGCGGCGTCCGCGTGGTGGACCTATCCGGGCTCTCAGGGATCTCGCTCGGCGGCACTCAGCTGGTCGGCGAGGGCATGAAGGAGATCGGCTACTACCGCTTCCCGAACGCGGACAGCTGGTCGGCCAAGACGCCGCAGATCAACCGCAAGACCGGCGACTTCTACCTGTTCGGCAACGACATGTCGCGCGGCCTCGACATCTACCGCTTCGACGGCGTCGGCAAGAAGCCGAAGAGCCGCGGCAGGTGGATGAGCGCCGAGGAGTCGCGGGTGGCGCTGGCGGGCAGGGCAAGCCCGGGCGTGGCCGGCACGAGCTACATCTGCCTGCTCAACGTGCGGTAGCTGTCTAGATTGGCGCCGGTGCTGTTCACCGGCGGGACGATCAGGACGCTGGACCCGGCTGCGCCCGTCGTGGGCCGGCTGGCGCTCCGCGGCGCGACCGTCGCGGAGGCGGCTGCGGAGGGCGCGGAGGTCGTGGAGCTCGGCAAGCGCTGCGTGCTGCCAGGCTTCACGGACTCGCACGTGCACTTCCCCACCTGGTCCCTGGGGCTGCGCCAGGCGCGACTCGAGGGCGCGCGCTCGCTGGAGGAGGCACTCGACCGCGTCGTCGCCGCCCGGCCGCTCGTGCCCGAGGGCGGCTGGCTGCGCGGGCTCGGCTGGCGCGAGGGCGACTGGACCGAGCCGCCGACGCGCGAGGCGCTCGACCGCGCGGTGCCCGACCTGCCGGTCGCGCTGATGTCGAAGGACTACCACTCGCTCTGGCTGAACAGCGCCGCACTGGAGCTGGCCGACGCGCCGCTCGAGGTGCCGGGCGGCGTGGTCGAGCCGAGCGGCATCCTGCGCGAGAACGCCGCCTGGGCGTTCCGCGACCGCTACGTGCGACCGACGGTCGAGGAGATGGTGGAGGCGTCCCGCGAGGGCATGCGCGTGGCGGCCTCGCGCGGGGTCGTGGCGATCCACGACAAGGACGGCTGGCTGGGCGCGTTCGACGTGTTCGCGCGGCTGCTCGAGGCGGGCGAGCTCGTCGTCCGCGTGTGGCAGTCGTTCCCCTGGGAGCGGCTCGACGACCTGCGCGCGCTCGGGCTCCGCTCCGGCTTCGGCGACGACATGCTGCGCATGGGCTACCTGAAGGGCTTCATGGACGGCACGCTCGGCTCCGCGACGGCTCGGCTGCTGGACGGCTCAGGCGTCGAGATCAGCTCGCGCGAGCTGCTCGAGGACGTGATCCGGCGGGCCGCCGAGGCGGGCTGGCCGGTCGCGGTTCACGCGATCGGCGACGGCGCGAACCGGGCGGCGCTCGACGCCTTCGAGGCCACGCGCGAGGAGTGGCAGCCGCGCGGCCTTCGGCAGCGCATCGAGCACGCGCAGCTCCTCGACGAGGCGGACGTGGGCCGCTTCGCCGAGCTCGGCGTGGCGGCGTCCGTCCAGTTCAGCCACGCGGCATCGGACCGCGACCTCGCCGAGCGGCTCTGGGAGGGCCGCGAGGGCGCCTACGCCTATCGCTCGCTGCTCGACGCCGGCACGCTGCTCGCCAACGGCTCGGACGCGCCCGTCGAGGAGCTCGACCCACTCGCCGGGATCGTGGCGGGCGTGCTGCGCACGCTCGACGAGCGGCCCGCCTGGCGTCCCGAGCAGGCCGTGACACTCGACCAGGCGCTCGACGCCACCTGCGTCGCCCCGGCCTGGCTGGAGCACGCCGAGCACCGCCGTGGCGTGCTGCGTCCCGGCATGCTGGCCGACCTCGTGGTGCTGAACCGCGACCCGTTCACCTGCCCGCCCGAGGAGCTGCCCTCGCTGCGCGTGGAGGCGACGATGGTCGGCGGCCGCTGGACCCACAGGTCCTTCTGAGTCAGCTGGTCATTGGCGACCAGCCTAGGTCGCGTGCGCGGGCGCTCGGCGCCGGCTCGCCAGCCAGAGCGCGGGGCCCGAGACCAGCGCCGTCGCCCCGAGCGCGAGCGCGGCCACCCCGAGTGCCTCGAGCGCCACCCCGCCGAGGATGGCCAGCCCGGCTCCTGTCAGCCCGCTCAGGAGGTCGTTGAAGCCCATCAGGCGGCCGCGCTCCGAGGGGAGCGTGCTGTCGGCCAGCTCCGCCGTGGCGGCCACGAACGAGAAGTTCCAGCCGAGGCCGAGGCCGAACAGCGCGACCGCGGTCGCCGGGACGCTGTCGATCCACAGCAGCGAGATCACCGACAGCGCCATCACCACGAGCCCGCCCGACAGCGAGATGCGCCTGCCGATGCGGTCGATCAGCTTGCCCACGACCAGCACCAGCGCGTACATGCCCGCGACGTGCGCGCCGATGATGGGGAACACGTTGTGGGCGGCGTGGTGCTGGTGATCCACGACGACGGCGCCGGTCAGCGTCATCACCCCGACCATCACGCCGAAGCTGGCCTGGGCGGCCAGCAGAGCGGGGATCACGCCGGGGCGGCGGATGATCTCGCGGATCGGCACCTCTGTCGCCGGCGGCGGGTCGCCGGTGTGAAGCAGGTCGGCGATCTTGCGTGGGTCGGGCCGGACCATCAGCACGAGCACGAGCGCCGCGATCATGAAGCCCGAACCCGCGAGCCACAGCGGCGCGAGCGCGTCGCCGTCCAGGTGCTTGCCGCTCAGCATCGGGCTGAAGACGGCGGGCCCGAGGGCCGCCCCGAAGACGGCGCCGAAGAGCACGAGCGCGATGCCGTGCGCGCGCCGCTCGGGCGGGTACATGTCCGCCGCCGCGGCCCGCGCGAGCAGGGCGGTGCCGGCCGCGATGCCGATCAGGACAAGCGCGGCGAACACCAGCACCGCGATCCCGGTCGCGCAGCCGATCGCCGCGACGACGCCCCCGACGGCGCCGACCGCGAAGCCCGCCGCGAGCACGGGCACGCGTCCGATCCGGTCCATCGCGCGGCCGGCGAACGGCGCCGTGAGCGCGCCGCAGGCCAGCACGATCGCCGGGCCCAGGCCCAACAGGGCGTCGATCCCGAGCACCTGCACGAGCGTGATCGACGCCACGGCGGCCTGGAGCTGGAGCATTCCCGAGTTGGCGGCGAGCGAGGCCGAGAGGAGAGCGGTGTTGCGCGCGATCGGGAGGTCGGACATCGAGCGGGTGAGCGTACTCACGTGACGTCAGGTAGTCCTTGGGAGCGATGAGGGGGCAGCTCCGCATCCTGCGCCACGGCGACTTCCGCAACCTCTGGCTCGCCCAGACCACGAGCGCGCTAGGCGACGGCGTGGTGATCGTGGCGATCGCGCTGTTCGTGACCGACCTGACCGGCGACCCCACCAAGGTCGGCATCGTGCTCGGCGCCCAGCTGGTGCCGCTGATCTCGTTCCTCCTGATCGGCGGCGTCTGGGCCGACCGCCTCCCGCGTGCGCGCGTGATGATGACCTCGGACATCGCCCGCGCGATCCTCCACGCGACGCTCGCGGTCCTGATCTTCACCGACACAGTGGAGATCTGGCACATGGTCGTGATCGAGGCCCTGTTCGGGACCGCGCAGGCGTTCGCCCAGCCGGCCTACACCGGCCTGCTGCCGCGCACCATCCCGTCGGAGGAGATGCAGGGCGCCCAGGCACTGTCCAGCCTCACCTTCAACAGCGCCGAGCTGCTCGGCCCCGCGATCGCCACGGCGCTCGTGCTCGGCGTGGGCGCCGGCTGGGCCTTCATGCTGGACGCCGCCACCTTCGCGGTGAGCGCGCTGCTGCTCTCGCGCGTGCGCACATCGGACTCGCCTCCCGCGCCCAGCGAGCGCCGCAGCGCGCTCGCCGAGCTCGCCGAGGGCTTCCGCGAGGTGCGCTCGCGAGCCTGGCTCTGGGTGACCGTGGCGGTCTTCGCGCTCGCCGTCCCGCTGGGCTACGCCCCGCTCTACGTGCTCGGGCCGACGATCGCCGAGGAGACCTACAACTCGCCCGCCGTCTTCGGTGTCATCACCGCGTCGTACGGCGCCGGCGCCCTCGCCGGCGCGGTGATCGGCCTGCGCTGGCGGCCGCGCTACCCGATGCGGACCGCGTTCCTCGTGATCGCGGTGTGGCCGCTGATGATCGTGAGCTTCGCGGCGGGCGCGCCGGTGGCGCTCGTCGTCCTGCTCTCGATCGCCACCGGGATCGGCTTCGCGCTCTTCGACGTGCTCTGGAACACCACCATGGCCGAGCAGATCCCGCCACACGCGCTGTCGCGGGCAAGCGCCTACGAGTGGATGGGGTCGCTGGCCCTGCTGCCCGTGGGCTACCTGCTCGCGGGCCCCGTGGCAGATGCCACGAGCACCGAGACGGTGCTGGTGGGCGGCGCCATCCTCACGGCCGTGGTCCTGGCTCTGGGCCTGGTGCCGCGCGAGACGCGGATGCTGCGCGCACGGAACCGTTCACACGTGTAGCCCGTCGGACAAGCGGGAACTACCCCAAAAGTGGTTACGCACGACACATGGCTGCCGGCGCTGCCGGAAAGTGCTTCACAAGCACGCGCGCTCGTACGCGAGGCGGCGGGTGAGGTGCACCTCGACCGCGAGGCGACGTGGGACCTGATGCTCGCGACGACCGAGGCGATTGCGAACGCGGTGGAGCACGGCGAGCCCTGCGATCCACGCGGCATCCGTCTCCGCCTCGAGCTTCAGGACGAGGGGATCGATGTCGAGGTCGGCGACTGCGGCTGCTTCTCGAACCGCAGGAGCGGCCGCAAGGCACGCGGCGAGGGCGGGCGCGGCATGCCGATCATCGCCGCCATCACGGATCACTTCGAGGTCGGGCCCGAGGACGGCATGACCCGCGTACGCTTCGCTAAGCGCGTCGCCTGATCAGGCAGCCGGCGGGGCGAGCTCGAACCAGACGCGCGTACCGGCCTCGTCCTGCTCGACGCCCCAGTCCTCGGTCATCGACTCGATGAGCACGAGGCCCCAGCCGCCCTCCTCGTCGAGCGGTGCGTCGCGCGGCGTGTGGTCGAAGCCAACGCCGGGGTCGGTCACCTGCACGCGGACGCGGCCGGCGTCGAGCGCGCTGAGCTCCAGCTCGATCACCTCATCCTCGGCGGCGCCGCCGTGGCGCACGGCGTTGTTCACGAGCTCGCAGGTGAGAAGGAGCAGGGTGCTCTCGAGCTCGGCTGGAAGCCAGGAGGCCGCGCTCTCGATCCAGGAGCGCGCCCGCTCGGGCGCGCGGCTGCCTCCGGCAATGGCGATGCGAAGCCTCTTGCGAGGCGTGCCTACCGGCGGCTGAAGGTTGAGTGCCTGGGTCGTGGAATGTGCCATCGGGGGAGGCGCCCCGGTCTGGGGGTGGCCCGGGTCGAGGTCCAAGTTCCGCGTCGGCGTCCGGCTCCCCGCCCTTTAGCGATGCAATCCAAGAAGTGGCCGCCTGTTCTACCCCCGCCGGTGCAAATACAGTCTCCGTGACGAACGATGAAGGTCGAGAACACCGAGCAGGCGCTTACCGAAGCCGTGTGCTCCCGGGTGCGGGAGCACCTGAACGGCACCGACGCCGACCTCGCTGAGACGTTCGTCCGGCAGCTCTACCGCTGGGTCGCCCCCGAAGACGTGGCCGAGCGCGACCCGATCGACCTCTACGGGCTCGCTGTCGGCCACTTCAACTTCGCGCGCGAGCGGGTGCCGGGTACGCCCAAGGTGCGCGTCTACAACCCGCGCTTCGAGGAGCACGGCTGGCAGTCCACCCATACCGCCGTGGAGATCGTGACCGACGACATGCCGTTTCTCATCGACTCGGTGAGCATGGAGCTCAACAGGCGCGGCTGCGGCGTCCACCTGATCATCCACCCCGTCCTGACCGTGCGCCGCGACGACGCCGGCTGTCTCGTCGAGATCCTCTCGCCCGGCGACCCGCTCGCGGAGGGCGCGATCGGCGAGTCGGTGATCCACGCCGAGGTGGCGCGCCAGACCGATCCCGCCCGCCTGAAGGAGGTCGAGCGCCACATCGTGCGGGTGATCGGCGAGGTGCGTGCCGCGGTCGAGGACTGGCAGGCGATGCGCCACCACGCGCTCGACGCCGCCGCGGAGCTCGACGGCGACTCCGAGGGCCGGGCGTTCATGGAGTGGCTGGCGGCCGAGAACTTCACCTTCCTCGGTTACCGCGACCCGGACGAGCCCGGCCTCGGCATCCTGCGCGAGCCCCAGGACGAGGACCCGGCCGAGGGTCTCCGGCGCGACTCGGGCGTGGTCACGTTGACCAAGGCAAACGCGCGCTCCCCAGTCCACCGGCCGGCGTTCCTCGACTACGTGGGCGTGGGCGAACGCTCGTTCCTCGGGCTCTACACGCACACGGCCTACCGGGCCAGCCCGACCGAGATCCCGCTGCTCCGGCGCCGCGTGGCGACCGTGCTCGAGCGGGCCGCGTTCCCGCCCGGCAGCCACAACGAGAAGGCCCTCCTCGAGATCCTCGACACCTACCCGCGCGACGAGCTGTTCCAGATCTCGGACGACGAGCTCTTCGACGTCTCGATGGGGATCCTCCACCTGGGCGAGCGCCAGCGGCTGCGGCTATTCGCGCGGCGCGATCCGTTCGGCCGCTTCTTCTCGCTGCTCGTATTCGTGCCGCGCGACCGCTTCAACACCGAGAACCGGCGGCGCATCGAAGCGATCCTCCGCAGGGCCACCGGCGCCGTCTCGATGGACTACACCACGCGCGTGTCCGAGTCCGTGCTCGTGCGCCTCCACTTCGTCGCGTACGTGGAGCCGGGCCTCAGCCCGGAGATCGACTCGCGCGAGGTCGAGATGATGCTGGTGGCGGCCACGCGCTCCTGGGCGGACGACCTCGAGGAGGCGCTCCTCGAGGACCTCGGCGAAGCGAGCGGCGGGGAGCTCTTCCAGCGCTACCGCGAGGCCTTCCCGGCTGCCTACCGCGCGGACTGGGTCGCGCGCACGGCGCTGGCGGACATCGTCCACATCGAGGAGCTGCCGGAGTCAGACGGGCTCGGCATCAGCCTCTACAAGCCGCTCGAGGCCGGGCCTCGGGCCCTCCGGGCGAAGCTGTTCCGCGCCGGACGGGCGCTGATGCTCTCCGACGTGCTGCCGCTGTTCGAGAACATGGGCGTGCAGGTGGCCGACGAGCGGCCCTACCCGATCAGTCCCCGCGGCACGGACCGCGTCTGGATCTATGACTTCGGCCTGACCTACTCGGGCGAGGGCAACCTCGACGCCGACGGCGTCCGCGAGAGCTTCCAGGACACGTTCGTCCGCGTGTGGCGCGGCGAGGTCGAGAACGACGCCTACAACCGGCTCGTGCTGGGCGCGGCCCTCACGTGGCGCGAGATCACGGTGCTGCGCGCGATCGGCAAGTACCTGCGCCAGGCGCGTCTCACCTACAGCGACCGCTACGTGGAGCAGGCGCTCGTGTCGCATCCCGAGATCGCGCGGCTGCTGGTGGCGCTGTTCCAGGCGCGCTTCGACCCGCGCCGCAGCGACCGCAAGGACGCCGACGAGGTGGCCGAGCGGATCGAGGCCTCGATCGACGCCGTGGAGAGCCTCGACCAGGACCAGATCCTGCGGATGTTCCTCGCCGTGATCCAGGCGATCCTGCGGACGAACTACTTCCAGACCGGACCGACCGAGGCGGCCACGCACCTGTCCTTCAAGCTCGACCCGTCCGGGCTGCGCTGGCTGCCCCAGCCGCGGCCGGTCTTCGAGGTGTTCGTGTACTCGCCGCGCACCGAGGGCGTGCACCTGCGCGGCGGGAGCGTGGCCCGCGGCGGCATCCGCTGGTCGGACCGGCGCGAGGACTTCCGCACGGAGGTGCTCGGGCTGATGAAGGCCCAGATGGTCAAGAACGCGGTGATCGTGCCCGTCGGCGCCAAGGGCGGCTTCGTGGTGAAGCGTCCGCCACCGGCGCGGGAGGAGCTGCCCGAGGAGGTGATCGCCTGCTACCAGATCTTCATCCGAGGGCTGCTCGACCTGACCGACAACATCGACGGTGGTGAGGTCGTGCCGCCGCCGGGCGTGGTGCGCTACGACGGCGACGACCCCTACCTGGTCGTGGCCGCCGACAAGGGCACCGCCACCTTCTCGGACATCGCCAACGGCATCGCGCTCGAGGAGGGCTTCTGGCTCGGTGACGCGTTCGCCTCGGGCGGATCGACGGGCTACGACCACAAGAAGATGGGGATCACAGCCCGCGGCGCCTGGGAGTCCGTCAAGCGGCACTTCCGCGAGATGGGGCGCGACGTGCAGTCAGAGGACTTCACCGTCGTCGGCGTCGGCGACATGTCCGGCGACGTGTTCGGCAACGGCATGCTGCTCTCGCGCCACACCCGACTCGTGGGGGCGTTCAACCACAGGCACGTCTTCCTCGACCCGAACCCGGACCCGGAGCGGAGCTACGAGGAGCGCCGCCGCCTGTTCGAGCTGCCGGGCTCGTCCTGGGACGACTACGACCGCGACGCGATCTCGGCCGGTGGGGGCGTGTTCGACCGCGCCGCGAAGTCGGTGAAGCTCTCGCCCCAGGCGCGCGAGGCGCTCGCGATCGAGGACGAGAAGCTCACCCCGGTCGGGCTGATAGGCGCGCTGCTGCGGGCCCCGGTGGACCTGCTCTGGAACGGTGGCATCGGGACCTACGTGAAGGCCTCCGAGGAGACGCACGCGGACGCCGGCGACAAGGCGAACGACTCGGTGCGCGTGGACGCGGCCGAGCTGCGCGCGCAGGTGGTCGGGGAGGGCGGCAACCTCGGCGTCACCCAGCGCGGGCGCATCGAATACGCGCTGGCCGGCGGCCGCGTCAACACCGACGCGATCGACAACTCCGGCGGCGTCGACTGCTCGGACCGCGAGGTGAACATCAAGATCCTGCTGGACGCCGTCGTCCAGGCGGGCGACCTCACGGAGAAGCAGCGCAACGAGCTGCTCGTGGAGATGACCGACGAGGTGGCCGCGCTCGTGCTCCAAGACAACTACGAGCAGACGGAGACGCTCAGCCTGGCCGAGGCGAACGCGTCGAGCATGGTCGACGTGCACCAGCGCTTCCTGCGCTTCCTCGAGTCACGCCGCAACCTCAACCGCGAGCTCGAGGCGCTGCCCGGCGACGACGAGATCGGCGAGCGCAAGCGCGAGCACGGCGGGCTCACCCGCCCCGAGCTCGCGGTCCTGCTCGCCTACAGCAAGATCGACCTGAACGAGGCGCTGCTCGACTCGGACGTGCCGGAGGACCCGTACCTGTCAGCCGAGCTCGAGCGCTACTTCCCCTCACCGCTGCCGGAGCGCTTCGGAGAGCAGATGCGCTCGCACCGGCTGTGCCGGCAGATCGTGGCCACGCAGGTGGTCAACAACATGCTCCACGGCGGCGGCACGACCTTCGCCTACCGGCTCCACGAGGAGACCGGAGCGCCCGCGTCGCAGATCGCGCGCGCCTATGCGTGCGCGCGCGAGATCTTCGAGATGAGGCCGCTGTGGGCCGAGATCGAGCGGCTCGATAACGTCTGCGACGCCTCCGTGCAGACCCACCTCCTGCTCGAGGGACGCCGGCTCGTGGAGCGCGCCTCGCGCTGGCTGCTCGGCAACAGGCCGGGCCAGCTCGACATCGCTACGACCGTGCGCCACTTCCGCCCGGGCGCGACCGAGCTGTACGACTCGATCACGCGGCTGCTGTCGGCCGAGGACGCCGAGCCGCTCGCGCGGCAGGCCGACGAGCTCCGCGAGCAGGGCGTGCCGGAGGACCTGGCCACGCGCGTGGCCGCGCTGCCGATCATGTTCTCCGCGCTCGACATCGTGACCGTGGCCGACGAGACCGAGCTCCCGGTGGAGCACGTCGGCGCGGTCCACTTCCGGCTGGGGAGCCGGCTGGGCCTGCACTGGCTGCGCGACCGCATCGTGGCCCTGCCGCGCGACAACCGCTGGCGGGCGCGTGCCCGTGCCGCGCTCCGCGACGACATCTACGCGATCCACCGCGAGCTCACCACCGAGCTGCTCCGCACCGCCGTCTCCGACGTCGACGCCGACGCGATGGTCGACGACTGGATCGAGTCGAACCCGGCGTCCGAGCGCGCGCTCCAGACGCTCGGCGACGTGCGCAGCGGCCAGAGCTACGACCTCACGACGCTCCCCGTAGCCGTGCGCGAGATGCGCAACCTCATCGAACGCTCGTGAGCTCCTCGCTCACCTGCCAGAGCCGGCGGGCGCTCTCCGGGTCGCGTGCGCGGCCGTTCGGTTGGACGACGGTGGGATGCCCGCGCTGCTCCCCCGGGCCGTCGGGCCCGACGTAGATACCACCCTCGACGCCGGGCTCGGTGGCGGCGTAGAGCTGCGGAAGGGCGCCCATCTCGTCACTCTGGGCGATGATCGCGTTCCCCACCTTCATCACGAGCCGGTCCACCAGCGGAGCGGCGGCGCTCTGGAGGTTCGTGGAGGCGTAGCCGGGATGGGCCGCGAGGCTCTTCACCGTGGACTTGGACGCCCGCAGCCGGCGGTCGAGCTCGAGCGCGAACAGCAGGTTCGCGAGCTTGGACTGGCCGTAGGCGTTCCAGCGGAAGTAGCGCCGCTCGCCGTTCAGGTTGTCGAAGTTGATGCGGCCCATCTTGTGGGCGGTGCTCGAGAGCGTCACGACGCGCGCGTCCTCGCGGCCCTCCATCTGATCCAGCAGCGCCGTGGTGAGCGCGAAGTGGCCGAGGTGGTTCGTGCCGAACTGGAGCTCGAAGCCGTCGGCTGTCAGCCGCCGCGGCGGGGCCATCACGCCGGCGTTGTTGATGAGCAGGTCGAGCCCGTCGTGGGTGTTCTTGAAGCTCTCGGCGAACGACCGCACCGAGGCCAGGCTCGCGAGGTCGAGCTCTATCAGCTCGCCCCCTTCCACCTGAGCGCACGCCGCGCGGCCCTTCTCCATGTTCCGGCAGCCGAGCACGACGTGCGCACCTCGCTTCGCCAGCTCGCGGGCGGTCACGAGCCCGAGCCCGCTGTTCGCCCCCGTGACGATCGCGGTGCGGCCGGACTGGTCGGGGATGTCCTCGGCGTCCCAGCGCTCGCTCACGCGAGCGACGCTACAGGATGGTGATCAGCCTGCTCGCGCGGACGAAGTGGGTCGATCCGTCCTTGCCGCTCTCGCAGCGCATCCGTGCCACGAGCCGCCAGGTGCCCGGGCCGATGTTCTTGTTGTTGGGAACCCACCGGAACGTGAAGCGCCCGTTGTCGCGCACATGCCGCTGCGCGATCGGCGCGGAGTTCTGAGCGCTCCGGACGGACACGCGCACGGTCCGCGAGCAGAACTCGATGACCGGCCAGCCGAAGCCGTGCACCGTCTGGACCGCGGCGCGGTTGACGGTTTTGGGCGTGGCGGTGATGCGCTGGGCGGCTGTCGCGGTGGCCGGGGCGGCCGTGGCGATTCCGGCAAGAGCGATGGCGGTGAGGGCGGCGGTGGTGGTTCGGCGGGGGCGCATGGGTTCATCGTCCCACGCCCGGCTTGAGTGCCGCAAGCCGCTCTTCTAGTGGCCGTTGTGGGTGCCCTTTGGCGGCGCCTCCCAGGTGGTCGCCCAGCGCGCGTACTCCAGCGCCCGCGGGGGGTACCACGCGATTGGCCGGCGCTGGCATGACTGCGCGTAGCCGGGGCGGTTGATCCACAGGTATGCGTCGACCATCGGGTTCGCGGTGTTGGTCGTCGGGGGCGGGCCGAGGCCGCGGCCCGGTGGGTTGCACCACACCGTCAGGCGGCGCCCGTTCGGCAGCCGCCTGTGGACCGGCCCGCGGCCGTTCTCCGCGGTGTTGATGACGAAGTGCTTCCCGCCGGTCCGTCGCGAGATGTCGAGACCGTGCTGGATGTTGGCGCGCGTCCAGTCCTGATGCGTCGCGTTCAGCATGAAGCCGCGCACCTTCGCGATGCCGACCGCGCGGAGTTGCTTGGCAGTCCGCTTCGCGGACTCCCAGTCGGACGCCCCCGCCTCGATGTAGATCGTGGCGTTGGGGAGCCGCGACAGCGCGGTCACGCCGTAGCGGAGCAGCCGGATCCGGTCGTCGCGGCGGCTGCGCGCGTGGCAGTCGATCGTGCCCAGCGAGTCGGGCTCGAAGGCGATCACGACGCGGTCGTTCCCGATCGCGCGAGCGAGGTCGTCGTACCAGGCGCGCGTGCGAGCGTCCTCCGCGGGCCCGCCGCCCGTGTAGCTCCGGCCACAGCCCGTGGACTGGGCCCGCAGCACGGTGAAGATCGGCACGGAGCCGTCGGCGATGGCGGCGTCGATCAGACGCCGCACCTTCACGTGGAAGTTCGGACTCGTGAAGCGGCCGAGCCACATGGCCTTCGGCTCACGCGCGATCCTCCAGATCAGGTCGGCCTTGCGGCGCTCCCCGGAGCGGTCGTAGGAGCGCCACTGCTCCCATGCGGGCGACTCGCGGTCCACATAGAAGCGAACCCCCGCGAGCGGGTTGGGATCGCCAGACTGGGCAGGCGCCGATGGGCCGCCGAAGACGACCGCGCCGAGAGCGAGCAGGACAAATAGGAAAAGGACACGTACCCCACGCACGGCTTGGACGTACCCCGGGGTGACGCGGCTCGGCAGGCCGCACAAGTTCCGTTCAAGTTTGCGACGAGAAGCGCTAGCGACTGCCCTGCGGCGGCGCTTCCCAGCTCGTCGCGTTGCGCGCGTACGCCAGCGCCCGCGGCGGGTACCAGGCGATCGGGCGTCCCTGGCAGCGCTGCGCGTAGCCGGGGCGGTTGATCCACAGGTACGCATCCACCAGCGGATGCGAGGTGCGCGTGGTCGGGCGCGGCCCGAGGCCGCGGCCGGGCGGATTGCACCAGACCGTGAGGCGCCGCCCGTTCGAGAGCCGCCGGTGAACCGGGCCGCGACCGTTCTCTGCCGTGTTGATGATGAAGTGCTTGCCGCCGGTCAGGCGCGAGATCTGGAGACCGTGACGGGTGTTGGCGCGCGTCCAGTCCTGGTGGGTCGCGTTCAGCATGAACCCGCGCACCCTCGCGATCCCGATCGCGCGGAGCTGGCGTGCTGTGCGCCGCGCCGGCTCCCAGTCGGAGGCGCCCGCCTCGAGATAGATCGTTGCGTTCGGCAGCCTCGACAGCGCCTTCACGCCGTAGCGGAGCAGCCGGAGCCGGTCGTCGCGGCGGCTGCGCGCGTGGCAGTCGATCGTGCCCAGCGAGTCGGGCTCGAAGGCTATGACCACGCGGGCGTGGTCGATGGTACGAGCGAGCCTGCGGTACCAGGCGCGCGTGCGGGCGTCCTCCGCCGGCCCGCCGGCCATGTAGCCCGGGCTGCAGCCGTTGGAGACCGCGCGCATCACGGTGAAGATCGGCACCGAGTTTCGCCGCCGGGCGGCCACGATCAGCCGGCGCACCTTGGTCCGGAAGTTCGGGCGCGTGAAGCGCCCGAGCCAGAGCGCCTTCGGCTCCCTGGCGATCTTCCGGATCAGCGCGGCCTTGTGGCGCTGCCCGGTGCGCCGGTAGTGGCGCCACTGGTGCCACGACGGCGATTCGTGGTCCACGAACAGCCGGACCCCCGCCAGCGGATTGCCCGGCTCCTCCGCGGGCGCCGAGGCGGCACCGCCGAGCACGGCGGCGGCGCAGACGAGCACTACGACGAGCGAGACACGTACCCCTGACATCCGCTCGAAGGTAGAGAGTCAGATAGACGTAACGCCCTCGGTGAGGACCACGAGCACGCTGCTGTCGCCGCGCGCGCCGAGCACGTCGCGCGCGCCCTGGTCCGCGAGCAGTTCAGCGGCCGCGCCCGCCGCGCCCCCGGAGCACTCCCCCACCTCGAGTCCGAGCCTCGCCAGCCGGCGCATCCCGTCCTCCGCGAGCCCGTCCTCCGCGGCGCTGAACAGCTCGAATCCCCTGGAAACGACGGGCCACGCCACGAGTGATGGCAGGCCGGCGTTGAGGCCGGCCATGATCGACCCGTGCGGGCCCGGCACCTCCGTGATCCGGCCCGCCCGAGCCGACTCGAGCACGCACGCGGCCGCGACGGGCTCCACCCCGGCGAGCCGTGCTCTGCCCGCGAGGTGATGGGCCGCAGCGGCGGCCAGCGCACCCACCCCGATTGGCACGAATGCGATATCGACACCCCCCTCGGCCTGCTCGTCCACCTCGTGGAAGATCGTCGAGTACCCCTCGATCACCCAGCGCGGCACCTCCTCGTAGCCGGGCCAGGAGGTGTCCGACAACACCAGCCGTTGCTCGCTCGCCAGCTCTGCGCTCAGCCGCACCGCGTCGTCGTAGGAGCCGTCCACCACCTGCACGGCGGCGCCCTCCGCGGCGATGGCGTCGATGCGGGCCTGGACCGTCTCGGCGGGCACGAGGATCGTCGCCCCCAGGCCGGCGAGCCGTGCCGCGCGGGCCACCGCGCGGCCGTGGTTGCCGTCCGTCGCGGCGATCAGCTCGAGTCCAGGCTCGTGCGGCGGCGGGCCGAGCAGGCGCTCGGCGGCCCACGACACGCCGAGGTACTTGAAGGCCGGCAGCCCGAAGCGGTCGTCCTCGAACTTGAGCAGGACCCTTCCCACTCCCCACTCCTCGGCAAGCTGCGGCGCGTCGATCAGCGGCGTCGGGGCGTAGCCCGGCAGACCGCGGTGGAAGCGGAACGGTGCGTCGTCGTGGTCAGGCGCGCCGCCTGCGGGTGCGCGCAGCGGATTGCCGAGCCAGTCGATGCGCGAACCCTCGACCACCCTCACGGGGTCTGACCCCTATGCGACCACGCGCAGGTGCCGGAACGGCCGGCCCCTGAGCTCGCGCACGACCGCGTCCACGAGCCGCTCCTCGTCGTGCACCCGTCCGTCGGTCACGGCGTCGATCAGGCTGCGCTTGCGCTGAAGCAGCTCGGCCATCGTCTCGTCGATGGTGTCCGGCGCGAGCAGGTACCAGGCGGTCACCGCGCTGTCCTGCCCGATGCGGTGCAGGCGGTCCTCGGCCTGGTCGTGGCGGGCGGGCGTCCAGTCGAGCTCCAGGAACGCGACGTTCGACGCGCGCGTGAGCGTGATGCCCTGCGAGGCGGCCTTCAGCGAGCAGACGATCAGCTGCGGCCCGTCCTCCTCCTGGAACGAGTCCACCGCGCGCTGGCGCGCCTCCGAGGTGTCGCTGCCGAGGATGTGGAGCGCCTTCGGGAACCGCTCGAGCACGGCCTTCTGGGTGGCCACGTGCTCGGCGAAAACCACGAGCGGCTCGCCCGACTCGAGGAAGTCTCCGACCCAGGCCAGCGCCGTGGGCAGCTTGCCGCGCGCGGCGAGCTGGCGCAGGTTGTTCAGCCGGACGAGCTGCTCGGCGCGCAGCGCCGCCGCCACCTTCGCGTCGATGGTGCGCAGGTCGAGCGGAAGCGTCTGGAGCCAGGCGATCACGTCGCGCTCGGCGAGCCGGTACTCGTGCTCGTTCGAGAGCAGCACCGGCACGGTGTCGTGGCGCTTGGCGGGCAGCTGCGGGAGCACCTGCTTCTTGGTACGGCGGACGTAGCAGTGCGCGCGCAGGTTCCAGTGCAGGCGGTCGTCGCTCCCCGCGGCGCGGAAGCGGCGCGTGAGCCGCGTCCCGCTGCCGAAGTCCTTCAGCCGGCCGAGCACGCGGAGCTGCGAGACGAGCTCCTCCGCCCGGTTCAGGATCGGCGTGCCGGTCAGCGCCAGCCGGAGCGCGTCGTCGGAAAGCTGGCTGGCAAGCGACAGCGCCGCCTTCGTGCGCGCGGCGCGCGCGTTCTTCACATAGTGCGACTCGTCGAGGATGAGGCAGCGAGGCTGGAGCTCGATGAGCCGCTCCGCGTGCCAGTCGAGGATGTCGTAGTTGAGGACGACGATGTCCGCGGAGGCCGTCTCCTCGGTCCAGACGGAGTCGGTGCGGCCGCCGAGCACCGCAACCCTGCGGTTCGGCAGCCAATGGTTTGCCTCGCGCTCCCAGACGAGCTTCATGCTCGCCGGGCAGACGACCACGGTCGGGAAGGCGTCGTCGGACTCGATCGCCGCGAGCGCCTGGACCGTCTTTCCGAGCCCCTGCTCGTCCGCGATGAAGGTGCGCCTCCGCTCCAGCGCGTAGCGCACGCCCGCGCGCTGGAACGGGTGCAGCTCGCCGCCGAGCTTGAGCTCCAGCTCCTCGTCCAGCTCGGCGTCCTCGGCATACGACAGCTCCACCGTCGCGGACGCCCGCCTGTGCTCGACCACCAGCTCCTCGAGCAGCTCGCTCGCGGGCTCCTCCACGCGCACCTCGGGGTGCGTCTCGACGAACTCGGAGAGCTGCGGCGCGAGCGCCGGGTCGGCAGGCACCGCCACGCCCCAGGGAGCGTCGCGCAGGAAGAAGCGGCCGGGCCGGTGCACCGGATGCGCCTCGGAGAGCTCGCGGAAGGCGGTGGCGGGCGCGCGGTCCCAGATGTGGAAGACGGTGAAATGAGGCTCGCCGTCCTCGCCCATCTGGATCGTCAGCTCGGCCGCGGGCGGCAGCTCGCCGTGACGAAGCGAGCGCGCGCAAACGCGCGCAAGGTCGTCGAGCCGCACGCCGTCGAGTTGCTGGAGCAGCGCGGCGTTGTCCTCCTCGAACGGGAGCAGCACGCGGCCGTCGCCCGCGTCGAGCGCCGCGTCGAGCTCCTCGGGACGCTCACCCTGGATCGTGCGCACGAGGAAGTGACCGCGGCCCTCGCGCGCGACGACGGTGCAGACGGCGCGCCAGCGGTCCGAATCGCTCAGCCAGGCAAGCACCTCGGGGCTCGGCACGAGGTCGGGGAAGCGCTCGAACAGGCCCTCGATCGGCTTCGCCACGCGCGGGTGCGCGGGCACGCGCCAGTGCTTGCGACGCCAGTCGAACCAGCGCCGCGGCAGCTCCTTGACCGCCTCGTTCAGCTCCTCGTGAAACGGGAAGTCGAAGACCAGCTCAGGCTGGCGCGGGTTGTCCTCGAGGAGCCATACCCGGCCCGAGGCGGGCACGGGCTCGTTCTGATGAGGGTCAGCGGACAAACAGTTGAGCTTAGCTGCGATCGAGGCGTTTCAACAGGGGTGGCGCTCTGAATAGGCTCCGCCGATGCCTGGCGAGACGATCCGGTATCTCAGTCGCGCGGATGTGGAGTCCGCGGGCCTGGCCGGCACGGACGTGATCGACATCCTCGACGGCGTGTTCCGCGCCAAGCGCTCGGGCGCGGTCGAGCTGCCGGCGAAGATCGGGGTGCATCCGCGCGAGGACGCGTTCATCCACGCTATGCCCGCCTACCTCGGGGACATGGACGCCGTCGGGATCAAATGGGTGGCGGGCTACCCGGACAACCCGCAGCTCGGCCTGCCGTACATCCATGGTCTGTTCGTGCTCTCGGAGGCGTCGACGGGCCGCCCGCTCGCCGTCATGGACGCGACCTGGATCACGGAGGTGCGCACCGCCGCCGCCAGCATGCTGGGTGTCCGGGCGCTTGCCGCCAGGCCTGTCGAGACGATCGGCATCCTCGGCTGCGGGCGGCAGGGTCAGGCCCACCTGGAGCTCGCCACGGACGTCTTCCCCACGCTGCGGCGCGCGCTTCTGTTCGACCGCAACCCCGAGCGCGCGGAGGCGATGGCCGCGACGCACCCCGGGCTCGACGTCCAGCCGATGCGGACGGCGCGGGAGGTCGCGGCCGCGGACGTGGTGATCACCTGCGCGGCGATCGTGCGCCAGCCCGAGCGCCCGCTCCACCGCACGCAGCTCGGCGAGACGACCGTGGCATGCGCGATCGACTTCGACGCCTCGCTGTCCGACGACGTGTTCGAGGACGCCGCCGTGTTCGTCGTGGACGACGTGCCCCAGTACCGCCACTACCGCGAGCAGGGCTACTTCGCGGGCTACCCCGACGACCCCGTCGAGCTCTGCGACGCGCTCGACCCGGCGGCCGACCACCCGCCGGGGCTGAGGGTCTACGTGCCGCTCGGCATCGCCCTCGAGGACGTCGCGGTGGCGGCGGAGCTCCACCGCCGCGCCGCCGAGGCCGGCCTCGGAACGCAGCTCCCGCTCTAGCCGGCGCGCAACTTGCGCGCCGTGGGAGAGTTGGAGCGGTATGGCGAAACGCTCAACGGTTCTTGTCGGCATCGCGCTCGGGCTTGCCGTACTTGCCGCCGAGCCCGCCACGGCGAGCTTTCCCGGCCGCAACGGTGAGATCGCCCTGATGAAGGACATCACGGACAGGAGCTCAGTCGAACCGTTTCATCTGCTGCGCTTCGCGCCACGCCTGGGCGACCCGACACGACACGACATCTGCGGCCACGCCGGAATGCCGCGGAGGTGCGATGTGCTGGTCGGGCCGGCCTTCAGGCCGGACGGATCGCGCTTCGTGGCCTTCGTCTACGAGTCGCCGAGCTTTGCGCCGAACTTTGGACCGCAGTACTTCTCGCTGTGGTTCCTCAACCCGCAGGGCAGGCGTGTGAACACGCGGCCGGTGACCACCTTCTACTGGAAGGTGCGCTGGGCGCCCGACGCGTCAGCGCTCGTCGCCTCGCGCGGTCTCTATCCGGAGGACGACGACTCCGCCGTGGTCGTACTCAACCCAGACGGATCGGAGCGCGAGCTGGTTGCCGCGCAGGCTTCGCAGCCCGACTGGTGTGCCGACGGACGCGTGATCGTCGTCCAGTACGGCGAGATTCGTGTCGTGGAACCGGACGGCGGCCTGCGCCGCCTCACCTGGCGCGGCGGTTCGGAGCCGTCCTGCTCGCCCGACAGCCGGCGCGTGGCGTTCACACGCGAGGGTGCGTTGTGGACGGTCCCGCTCGCAGGGGGCCGCGCCCGCAGACTGACCAGGGGCCACATGCCGGTCTTCTCGCCGGACGGAAGGCAGGTCGCGTACCTGCGCGACGAGCCGGCCGGCGAGCATGAGGACGACACCTTCTTGTACCGGATCGGGCTGCGGCATCGGCGGGTGCGCGGCGTCTCCAAGAGCTGGGTCACGACGGACCGCATCGGCGACGAGAGTGTCGTCATCGGCATCGACTGGCGCCCGCTTCCCCCCCGCTGATCAGTCGATCAGGCGCTTCTCCATGCGCCTCACGGCCACGCGCCAGAGCGTCACGGCGAACACGATCAGGAACGTGATCCGCAGCAGGTCGGTCGACTCGAAGCCGAAGGCGGCGTGGCGCACCAGCTCCACGAGGTGGTGCAGCGGGTTCAGCTGCGAAGCGACGCGGACGGCCATCGGCAGCTGGTCGATCGGGAAGAAGGTGCCGGCCACCAGGAACAGCGGCGTGATGAACAGCGTCGTCACGTAGTTGAACTGGTCGATCTTCGCCACGCTCGCCGCCACCGCGATGCCGAAGGCCGCGAAGCCGAGCGCCGTGAAGAAGCAGAAGAACGGCACGAGCAGCATCCCGAACGACGGATCGAGCCCGAAGATCATCGAGACGAGCAGCGGAAAGCAGCCGAAGAACCCCGAGCGAAGGCCGATCCAGAGCATCTCGGCGGTCACCAGCTCCTCCACGTCCACGGGCGCGGCGAGGATCGCGTCGTAGGTGCGCTGGAAGCGCTCCTTCACGAACGTCCCGAACATCGCCGGCAGCGCGCTCGAGAAGATCACGGCCGTGGCGACCATGCCCGTGCCCACGTACTCCACGTATGAGAGCCCGTCCACGCGGTTGACGACCGTGGTGCCGAGCCCAAGGCCGAATGCGAGCAGGTAGATCACCGGCTCGAGCACGCTCGAGAAGGTGGTGGCCTTCCAGAACGTGCGGAAGTTGGCCACCTCGCGGCTCATCACGCCACCGATGGCAGCCGGTTCCAGCCGTCTCACTCCGCTTCCTCCCCGGTCAGCAGCACGAAGACGTCCTCGAGCGAGGCCGCGCGGCGGATCGCCTCGGGCGGCACCACGCCGTTCGTGGCCTTCTCGGCGCCGACGATGGCTATCGCGGGGCCGGCGGGGCGCACCTTGAGTCCAGCCGCTTCGGCGACCGCTCGCACCTCGGCGAGCCGCTCGGGCGGCGCGTAGACCTCAGCGGTCTCGCGCCCCGCGTGCTGCGCCACCAGCTCCGACGGCTTGCCGCGGCTGATGATCTTGCCGTGCGCCATGAGCGCCACCTCGTCGGCGAGCCGCTCGGCCTCCTCGATGTAGTGCGTGGACATGAGGATCGTGGTGCCGCGCAAGCGCAGCGAGTCGATCAGCGACCAGAGCTCGGTGCGGATCTGGGGATCGAGCCCGACCGTGGGCTCGTCGAGCAGGAGCAGCGGCGGGTCGTGGGTGAGCCCGCGAGCGAGCAGCAGCCGGCGGCGCATGCCGCCCGACAGCTCGTCA
>JAXDIL010000052.1:0-82664 GCA_034664005.1 Thermoleophilaceae bacterium
ACAACCAGTGGTGGCAGGTCGACCTCGGCGCCGTCAGGAACGTCGACCGCGTCGAGGTCAACTGGGAGGCCGCCTACGCCTCGACCTACCGCATCCAGACCTCCAGCGACGGCACGACCTTCACGACGGCCGCGACGGTCTCGATCCCCTCCGCCCGGCTCGAGAGCACGACCTTCCCCGTGAGAAGCGTCCGCTACGTCCGCCTGATCGGCGACACGCGCGCGACCCCGTACGGGATCTCGTTCTGGGACTTCCGCGCGTTCGGGCCCGGCGGCGCTATCGACACCACTCTGCCGGACACCACGATCGGCTCCGGGCCGACCGGGACCACGACGGTGCCCTCCGCGAGCTTCGAGTTCAGCTCGACCGAGGCAGGCTCCAGTTTCGAGTGCCGGCTCGACGGCGGCGCGTATGGAGCATGCAGCTCGCCGAAGGCCTACAGCGGGCTCGCGAACGGCTCGCACAGCTTCGAGGTCCGTGCCACGGACCCGTCGGGCAACGTGGACGCGACGCCCGCGAGTCGCACCTGGACGATCGCGCTGCCGACCTATGCCGAGCGGGTCGCCGCGACCGCTGGGCTGGTGAACTGGTGGCGCCTCGAGGATACGGGCAGCTCCGCGGCCGACGGCAAGGGCACCAACACTGGGACCTACGTGGGCGGTCCCGCGAGTGTTGCCGGGCTCATCTCGGCCGGCACCGGCTCGGCTCGCGACTTCGACGGGGTGAACGACCTCGTGGACCTGACGCCGGCGGGCTTCGGGACGCCGTCGCAGTTCTCCGTCGAGACCTGGGTGCGCATCGACACGCAGAAGACCGGAGCGGGCCTGCACTTCCTGGTGACGGATGCGTTCAGCGACATGAACGACGGCTTCTCGCTCCTTGTCGACGCCGCGAACAGGCCGCAGTTCTACGTCGCGCGCTCCGATACGACGCGCGTCGCCGCGCTCTCGTCGGTGGCGCTCACGCCCGGGGCGATCTACCACCTGGTTGCCACCTATGACGGATCCACGGCGCGGCTCTACGTGAACGGCGTCCAGCGAGCGGCGGCGGCCTACACCGGCGGGATCACCTACAACGTGTCCCGCGAGCTCGCCCTGGGAAGCCAGAACAAGGCGCTGAACCGCGCGGTGCGCTGGCTCGACGGCAGGCTCGACGAGGTCGCCCTCTACAGCGCCGCGCTGGCTCCGGCAACCGTGCTGAGCCACTACGACGATGGCAAGTAGGGAGCTCACATCCCGGGTGCGACTCTCTGCCGCGTTCTGGCGGCCACTCGCCCGCCTCGCCCCCGGGCCGCTTGCCACGGTCCTGTTCTGGGCCACGCTCGCCGAGCTCACGGCGCGGCACAAGCTCCGCCATCCGGCCCGCCGCTCCCGGAACGTCCGCCTGCTCGCGAACGGCGTCCCGGTCGCATTCGAGGTCGGTGACCTGGGCGAGCTGTACGGGCTGCGCGAGGTCTTCGTCCAGGGCGACTACGCGTTGGACGTTCCGCGCGACCCGGCCACGATCCTCGACCTGGGCGGCAACATCGGGGCAGCCACGGTCTACTTCGCCACCCGCTGGCCGGACGCCGCCATCGTCGTCCTCGAGCCTGACCCGAGCGCCTTCGGACGGCTCGCGCGCAACGTCGAGCCCTTCACGCGCGTCCGCCCGCTTCAGCTCGCCGCCGCGGCGGAGAGCGGAGAGGTGAGCCTCTACCGGTCTGACTGGACCCTGACCAACTCGCTGATCCCCCAGCCCGCGGGGGATGCCGTTCGGGTGACGGCCGTGTCGCTCGACTGGCTCGTGGAGGGTCCCTGCGGCGGCGCAGTGGACCTGGTGAAGCTCGACGTCGAGGGGTCCGAGTACACGCTGATGAGGGCGTACGAGGGTCGCGGCCGCATTCGCGCGCTTGTGGGAGAGCTGCACGAGGACGCCATGGGCGGGTCGGTCGAGGAGTTCGCGAGCCTCCTACCGGATCACCACGTGGAGATCGAGCGCCTACCGAACGGCGAGCATTCCTTCCAGGCGTGGCTCGGAGCCGCGGCCGGCTAGTAGCCGGAGGGGTGGCGCGCGACGAAGGCGGACGAGCGGCGGAGCGACCTGCTCCAACGCGGTCCGGTTCCGGGGCCTGGCGCGTCGGCGTCGTGCATCGAGGTGTCGAAGCGGTAGCCCGCCACGACGATGTACGCGTGCCCGCCGTGCGCGTAGACGGTGATCCAGGTGCCAGGGCCGCTGGTGCCCCAGCTCATCAGCGCGCCGCTCGGCAGCGGGGAGCGCAGGAAGCGGCCTCCGCGGAGCGCATGCGACACGGCGCCCGAGCAGTCGTAGCCGCGGTCGAGCCTGCTGCTGCGGAAGGGCCGGTGGCCGCCGCCGTAGACGTAGGGCTTCTCGACGATCTGGTTCGCCGCCGCGATCACGCGCTTGACGCGGGTGGGCGCCGAGGCGGGCGCGACGAGCCGGCCGTTCACGAGCGCGCCCTTCGCGGGCGGTGGCGGGGGCGGAACGAAGCTCGCGCCGCCGCCGCTCGTGGCGGCGCTCTGCCCCATCGCGGCGGGCGCGAGCACGAGCAGGCACGCGACAGAAAGCGCGGCGACGATCAGCTTGTGACTGAGGGCGGAAGACATCTCTTTCGAACGCCTACGGGGTTAGCTGACGGGCTCGCGCTGAAAGAGCTTGCGCGCCTTCGGTAGAAGGTTCGCCCCAGTGGCCTGGCGGGCCACCTTGGTTCCCCCGTTCCGCACTGCGCGGACTCGGCGTGACGGTGAAGCTACCAGATGTTTCGGCGAGCGTCGCCGGTTCTTTAGTGCTGTATCACACGAGTTCGGCCCGAGCGCTCGGGGTCCTCCCCCGGCGTCGCGACCGTGGGCCGCCGCTGTCCACCCGCAGCAGCGCCCAGGCGATCAGCGCGATCAGCGACAGCGCGATCGCCAGCACGGTGAGGTACGCCAGCAGCGTGAGGAAGCTCGGCACGTCCTGCTTGCGCTCGCGCTGCAGCACCTGGATGTCCGGCTGGAAGGCGCGCGTGAAGTTCGCCTCCGCGGGAACCTCCTTGGCGGGGATCGCCTGGTCCCTCGGCAGGAACAGCGGCATCGAGACGAGGCCGTCGCCCTGCTGGATGCGCAGGGTCGCCTTCCAGCCACCGTAGACCGGGATCGGCTTCGTGGTCCGGTAGATGCCCGGGCCCACCCGCTCGAGCGGGTCGACGACGCTGCCGCCGCCCTGCCAGGCGGTCACGTTCATGAACTCGGGATCGTCGACCGCGTCGCGCGGCTGGAGCCGGATCGTCGCCGCCACGGTGCGCTCCTTGCCGGAATCGATCGTCTTCAGCG
The DNA here is from genome assembly GCA_034664005.1 of Thermoleophilaceae bacterium. Lineage (GTDB taxonomy): Bacteria > Actinomycetota > Thermoleophilia > Solirubrobacterales > Thermoleophilaceae > JACVRW01. The sequence continues at coordinate 3,309 of JAXDIL010000052.1, forward strand.
CCACCTGGGCACGGTCGGGGCCGTTCTCCGACAGCGGGAGCGCCCAGCCGATCACGGCCATCAGGGCGAGGCCCGCGACGAGCGCGGCGCGGCGGTCGGCCGAAACGAGCCTGCGCCCGTCCTCGCGGCTGATCATCGTGCCGCTGCGACCGACGAGCGAGCCGCCGATGAACCCGCCGACGACGCCCGCGGCCACCGCCGTGACGAAGCCGGCGATCGCGGCCTCGGGCAGCAGCGAGTCGTTCCACGGGATCGGCATCCAGACGTGCGACCAGCCCCACTCGGCGGCAAGGCCCACCGTGCCGATCAGTGCGCCGGCGATGGCGCCGTTCACGACCGGGCTGCGACCGCCCGCGCGGGCGAACACGGCCTCGACGATCAGCGCCTCGACGATGTAGAGCGGGAAGTGCGGCGTGGTCTCGTCCCAGACGCCGCCGACCATGATGCTGAGGAAGCCGCGGATGACGATGTAGCCGCCGACCGCGAGCAGCGCACCGCCGCGGCCCGCGAACAGGCGCGTGGTGGTGAGCGCGATACCGGCGGCGAGCATGATCAGGATCGGCTGGTAGACGGCGCGGAACTGCGGCACGCCGAAGTCGAACTCGGCCTGGAAGGTCGAGAGGGCCACGAGCAGGCTGCCCACGAGGAACGCGCGGCGCAGGCGGAACGCCCACGGCGCCTTCTGGCGCTCGGGGTCGCTGCCCAGGGTGGTGATCGCCTCGCCCATGAGGACCATCCCGCCGAGCGTCGCGAGCGACGCGCCGCCGATCAGCATCAGATGGGTCGGTCCCCAGAGCGTCACGTCCTGGCCGAAGAGGCGGTGCCACATGTCGTCGAGCGGGAAGCCGAGCAGCGCGAACGCGCCGCAGGCGGTCATCATCACGCCGCCGATCGGCGCCCACCAGTCGCCGCCGAGGTGCACCGCGGTCTGCGTCGGCCGCTCTGTGCCGGCCAGCGCCATGCTGAGGACGCCCGCCACGAGCACGCCGTATAGACCGACCAGGATCAGGTAGTGCGCCGGGTTGGCGAGCGGGCCCGCGTCGCGTCCGTTGTCGATGTGCAGGGAGATGTCCCAGTACATGCCGAGCACGGCCACGAGCAGCGAGATGCCGAGGAACATCGAGGGCACCGACGACCAGGCCGGGAGGCCGGTGTGGCGCTCGGCGAAGTCGCCGAGGCGCTTGAGCACGGACCAGCGGCCACTGCGGTGCCTCGCGATCAGGAGGACCACGAACGCCGTCGCGACGAGCGCGCCGGCTGTGGCGCCGATGGCCTCGCCGATGGCGGCGCCACCGGCGGGCTCCTTGCCGGTCGACTGGGCGTACGCCGGCCCCGCCGCCATGAGCGTGCCGAGCACGGCGCTTCCTAGGGCCAGCAACCTGCCTACCATCTGCTTTGCTCCTCCGGTTCGATTCCGCGTCGGGAGTGGTTCTGCCCAGATCGGGGCAATATCTAACTGACCAGTCAGTTAGTTAACCGTGAGGTCGGTCACAGAGCCGCTTTGCGGCTTCCGAAAGCCAAAAACATCGCAACTCCAACGAGACGCCGCCTTACCGCCGAGGAGCGCCGGACCGCCATCCTGGACGCTGGCCTGACCGCGTTCTCGCGCCACGGCTACCACGCGACGTCGCTCGACGACATCGCCGGCGAGGCGGGCGTGTCGAAGGCGCTCATCTACGACCACTTCGATTCCAAGCAGGAGCTCTACGGCGACCTGATCGCGCGCAACGCGCGGGAGCTCACGCAGCGCGTGGCCGGCGCGCTCTCCGGCGTGCAGATCGAGTCCGGCGTGAAGCGGCTCGCCATCGGGCTCGAGGCGTTCTTCGCGTTCGTCGAGGAGCGCCGCGACGCCTGGCGGATGCTGTTCCGCGACGCCTCCGACCCCGAGAGCTCCGCCGTGCGCGACCGGATGGTCGAGCAGGTGACGGCCGAGGTGACCGTCCTGATCTCGCAGGATCCCGGCGCGCGGGCGCTGGCCGGCGTGGGCGACGAGCGCGCCCTGCGACTGCTCGCGGAGATGCTCGTCGGAGGTGCACAGTCGATGGCGCACTGGTGGACGGACAACCCGGACGCCCCGCGCACCCAGCTCGTTCAGATCGCGATGGACTTCGCCTGGGTCGGGCTCGAGCGGCTCAGCCGCGGCGAGCGCTGGTCCCCGGCTGAATGAGCTTCGTAGCTGACGTCGTCGACGCGGCGGAGCCGTCGCGGCTCGCGCTGGTCGCGCTCGCGCGCGACGGAGAGCGCAGCGAGATCTCGTTCGGGGAGGTCGCGGACCGCTCGGCGCGCCTCGCGGGAGCACTGGCGGCGAGCGGCGTCGGCTCGGGCGACGTGGTGATGACGGTGATCGGCAACCGCCCCGAGTGGGCCTACGCGATGCTGGCCTGCTGGCGGCTCGGCGCGGTCGCGCAGCCGTGCACGGAGCAACTGCGGCCCGCCGACCTGCGCGCCCGCATGGACGCCGTCGAGCCACGCGCCGTCGTGGCCGACGCTCGCGATCTCGATCTCGTGGCCGAGTCGGGGTTCAGCGGCCCGGTGCTCGCCGTGCCGGACGACCGCCTCTTCGATCACGAGCCCGTCCCGGCGGGGCGCTTCGAGGAGCGTCATCCGGCGCTGATCGTGTTCACGTCCGGGACCTCCGGCGAGCCGAAGCCGGTGCGGCACGGGCACGGCTACCTCTCCGGTCAGAGCCTGCAGGCCGAGCACTGGTACGACGCCCGTCCCGGCGACCTCTGCTGGTGCACGGCGGCGAGCGGCTGGTCGCTGTCCGCGCGCAACGCGTTCGTCGCGGCCTGGCTGCGCGGCGCGGCGGCCCTGCTCCACGACGCTCGGTTCGAGCCGGAGGAGCGGCTCGAGCTGCTCGAGCGCGAGCGCGTGAACGTGCTCTGCATGTCCCCCACCGAGTACCGCGCGGTCGCAAAGCGCGCCGAGCTGCGCACGCTCCCCGCGCTGCGGCATGCATGCGCCGCCGGCGAGCCGCTCAACCCGGAGGTGGTGCGCACCTGGGAGGAGGGCGCCGGCGTAGGGGTGCACGACGGCTACGGCCAGACCGAGACCGGCCACCTCACCGGGATGCCGATCGGTCCGCCCGTACGGCCCGGGTCGATGGGCAGGCCGCTTCCCGGCGTCCGCGCCTGGATCGACGAGGGCGAGTTGTTGGTGGACCCCGCGACGGTGCCCACCTTCTTCATCGACGGTCGCCGCGACGACCCCTGGCGCACCGGCGACCGCGTGCGCGAGGACGAGGACGGCTACCTCTGGTTCGAGGGCAGGACCGACGACGTGATCATCTCCGCCGGCTACCGGATCGGCCCCTTCGAGGTGGAGTCGGCGCTCGTGTCACACCACGCGGTGGCGGAGGCCGCGGCGGTGGCCGCGGCGGACGAGGTGCGCGGGCAGGTGGTGCGAGCGGTGGTGGTGCTGCGCGACGGCCACAGCCCCGGCCCCGAGCTCGTCAGCGAGCTCCAGGAACACGTGAAGTCGCAGACGGCGCCATACAAGTACCCGCGCATCGTGGACTTCGCGACCGAGCTGCCGAAGACCCCGAGCGGCAAGATCAAGCGCGCGGAGCTGCGGGGCGCTGAGTAGCCTCAAGCTCGTGGCCAACCGGCTCGCTCACGAGACCTCGCCGTATCTCCTGCAGCACAAGGACAACCCCGTGGACTGGTATCCGTGGGGCGAGGAGGCGCTCACGCGCGCACGTGAAGAGGAGCGGCCGATCCTGCTCTCGATCGGCTACTCGGCCTGCCACTGGTGCCACGTGATGGAGCGCGAGTCGTTCGAGGATCAGGAGACGGCGGCGCACATGAACGAGCGCTTCGTGTGCATCAAGCTCGACCGCGAGGAGCGGCCCGACCTCGACTCGATCTACATGGAGGCCTGCCAGGCGATGACCGGCCAGGGTGGCTGGCCGCTCAACGTGTTCCTCACGCCTGAGCAGGTGCCGTTCTTCGCGGGCACCTACTTCCCGCCCGACTCGCGCATGGGCATGCCGAGCTGGCGCAGCGTCCTCGACGCCGTGGCGAAGGCGTGGGACGAGCGCCGCGACGAGATCAGGGAAGGCGGCACGACCATCGCGGAGCGCCTCGGCGGTGGCGCGCTCCTGCAACCGTCGGAGCTCGACCTCGACCCGAGCGTGCTCGACGACGCGGCGGAGGCGCTGCGGCGCCAGTACGACCCTGCCAACGGCGGCTTCGGCAGCGCCCCCAAGTTCCCGCCCGCCTCGGCGGTCGAGTTCCTGCTGCGCCGCGGGGAGACGGAGATGACCGCCCACACGCTGCGGGCGATGGCGTCCGGCGGCATGTACGACCAGGTGGGCGGTGGCTTCGCGCGCTATTCGGTCGACACCCACTGGCTCGTCCCCCACTTCGAGAAGATGCTCTACGACAACGCCCTGCTCGCGCGCGCGTACCTCCACGGCTGGCAGGTCACGGGCGACCCGCTCTTCCGCACGGTCACCGAGGAGACGCTCGACTGGGCGCTCCGCGAGATGCGCGGCGCCGAGGGCGGGTTCTACTCCGCTCTCGACGCCGACTCCGAGGGCGAGGAAGGGAAGTTCTACGTCTGGACCGTCGACGAGCTCCGCGAGGCGCTCGCCGGCGAGCCCGACGCCGACGAGGCGATCGCCTGGTTCGGCGCCACCGACCGCGGCAATTTCGAGGGCCGCAACATCCCCGTGCGCGGGCCGGGCGAGCCGGAGCGCCGCGGCGAGTGGCGGCAGCTGCTTTACGAGGTCCGCTCGAAGCGCGTGTGGCCGGGCCTCGACGACAAGCGGCTCACCTCGTGGAACGCGCTGATGATCTCCGCGCTCGCGGACGCCGGGGCGACGCTCGAGCGCGAGGACTACCTCGACGCCGCGCGCCGCGCCGCCGACTTCGTGCTCAACGAGCTGCGCGATGCCGAGGGCCGGCTGCTTCGGAGCTGGAAGGACGGGCAGGGGAAGCTGAACGCGTACCTGGAGGACCATGCCTTCCTGCTGGAGGCGCTGATCTCCCTGTACGAGGCCACCTTCGAGCCGCGCTGGTTCGGCGAGGCGCGGGCACTTGCCGACACCATGATCGAGCGCTTCGCCGACGACGAGAAGGGCGGATTCTTCGAGACCTCGTCCGACCACGAGCGGCTGCTGGCGCGCCGCAAGGACCTCGAGGATCACCCGATCCCCGCCGGCAACTCGAGCGCGGCCTACGGGCTGCTGCGGCTCGCCGCGCTCACGGGCGAGCACGAGTACGGCGCGCGCGCCGAGTCGGTGCTCCGGCTGCTCCACGAGCTGGCGCCGAAGCACCCGCAGGCGTTCGGCCACCTGCTCCAGGCGCTCGACTTCCGGCTCGCGCAGGTCAGGGAGGTGGCGCTCGTGGGCCCGGACGTGCGTCCGCTCGAGCGCGTGGTGCGCGATGCCTTCCGCCCCCACCTCGTGCTCGCCGGTGGCGAGCCGGACGGCGTGCCGCTGCTCGAGGGCCGCGCCCCGGTCGACGGCCGCCCGACCGCCTACGTGTGCGAGCAGTTCGCATGCCGCGCGCCGGTGACCGAGCCGGGCGAGCTCGAGGAGCTCTTGGCGTGAGGCTCCTTCTCGCGGGGTGCGTGGTCGCCGCGGCGGCGGCCGTCGCGGTGCCGTTCGCGGTGGCGGGGGCGGGGAGCGCCGCGGGCGTCACCGCCGCTGCCGCGCCAATCGCCGCCGACGCCTACGGGATCGCCACCAAGATCGCGCGATCGGGTCCGCGGCCCGCCACGAGCGGTCGCGAGGCGCGTGCCCACCGCCTCGTGCGCCAGGAGTTCCGGGCCGCCGGGCTGCGAGTGGGCGTCCAGGAGTTCCGCGTGCCGGGCCACGGCCGCTCGCGCAACGTGATCGGCGTCTACGACACGCCGCGCAGCGGCCTGCGGCTCGTGATGGCGCACACCGACTCGATGCCGGCCGGGCCGGGCGCGAACGACAACGCCTCCGGCGTGGGCGTCGTGACCTCGCTCGCGCGCCGCCTCCGCCTGATCCGGCCCTGGTGCGACGTCTGGCTCGTGGCCACCGGCGCCGAGGAGCGCGGCTACACCGGCTCGCCGGACCACCTCGGCGCCCTCGCGCTCGCCCGCCGCGCCCGCGCGCACGGCGCCCGCAAGCGGCTCCGGTGGGCGCTCTCGCTCGACGAGGTGGGCCGCGACTACCCGTTCTGGCTGCGCTCGCCGGTCTCGGCGCCGCGCTCGCGCGTGGAGACCGAGCTGCTGGCGGCCGCCGGTCGCGTCGGCACCCAGGTCAGCTGGGTGCGCGACGAGAGCACCGGCAACTCGGACCACCGCGAGTTCCAGCTGAGCGGCCTGCCGGGGGTCAAGCTCGGCGTCGGCGCGGGCGGCGAGCCCTGCCGGCACATGGCCTGCGACCGCCCGTCACGGCTGAGGCAGACCTCGCTCGTTGCGGCGCGCCGCATGGTGGCCGAAGCGTTGCGCTCCCGCTGATCTCTGACTAAAGTCAGGCAATGGCCGATGCCGCGGCGACCGAGCAGGTGCGCCGCTTCAACCGGACGGTCACACAGCGGGTCGGCGCGCTGAGCGACTCGTTCCTCGCCCTCGACCGTCCGCTTGCCGAGGCGCGACTGCTCTGGGAGATCGGCGAGGAGGGATGCGAGGTGCGTGCGCTTCGCAACCGCCTGGGACTCGATTCCGGGCACGCGAGCCGGCTGCTGCGGGCGCTCGAGGCCGCCGGGCTCGTCCGGGTCGAGCCGAGCCGCTCCGACCGTCGCGTGCGGGTCGCCGCGCTGACCCGCGCGGGCCGGGCCCAGCGAGCTCTCCTCGATGCGCGCAGCGACGAGCTCGCGGCCTCGATGCTCGCGCCGCTTGATGCGCCTCAGCGTGAGCGGCTGGTCGAATCCATGCGCACGGTCGAGCGGCTGCTGACCCTCGGCGCGATCGAGATCCGCCGCGTCGAGCCGGCGCACCCGGACGCGAGGGAGTGCTTCCGGGCCTACTTCGAGGAGCTGGGCCGCCGGTCGGAAACGGGCTTCGACCCGACGGTGAGCAGCCTTGTGGCGCCGCACGAGCTCACGCCGCCTGCCGGCTGTCTCCTGATCGCGTACCTGCACGCCCAGCCGGTCGGCTGTGGGGCCGTCAGGCACCATCCGTCCGGCGAGGCCTCCGAGATCAAGCGGCTGTGGGTCTCGCCGTCCGTCCGCGGGCTCGGGCTCGGGCGCCGGCTGCTGGAGGAGCTCGAGGCGCTCGTGGCCGAGAGCGGCGCCCCGGCCGCCCGGCTCGACACCCATGGGGCGCTCGTCGAGGCGATATCGCTCTACCGCTCGGCCGGGTACCGCGAGATCGCGCCCTTCAACGACGAGCCGTTCGCCGACCACTGGTTCGAGAAGCGGCTCGGCTAGAGGATCGAGAGGTAGCGGTCCAGCTCCCACTGGCTGACCTGGACGCGGTAGTCCTCCCACTCCTGGCGCTTGATCTCGATGTAGCGGTTGAAGATGTGCTCGCCGAACGTCCGCAGGACGAGCTCGGACTCGGCCGTCAGCTCGATCGCCTCGCCGAGCGTCTCGGGCAGCTGCTCGATGCCGAGCCGGCGCCGCTCCTCCGGACTGATGTGGTACAGGTTCTTCTCCATCGGCTCCGGTAGCTCGTAGCCCTTCTCGATGCCCTCGAGCCCGGCGGCCAGCAGGATCGCGAAGGTCAGGTACGGGTTGCAGGCGGGGTCCGGGCAGCGCAGCTCCATGCGCGTGGCCTGCTCCTTGCCGGGGTGGTAGAGCGGCACCCGCACGAGCGCCGAGCGGTTGCGACGCGACCACGCGCAGTACACCGGCGCCTCGTAGCCCGGCACGAGCCGCTTGTACGAGTTGACCCACTGCGCGAACACCGAGCAGATCTCGCGCGCGTGCTTGAGCTGGCCGGCGATGAAGGCCTTGCCGGTCTCCGACAGGTAGTACTGGTCGTTCGCGTCGTAGAACGCGTTCGAGTCCCCGCGGAAGAGCGACTGGTGTGTGTGCATCCCCGAGCCGTTCTCGCCGAACAGCGGCTTCGGCATGAAGGTCGCGTGCCAGCCGTACTTCATGGCGTACTCCTTGACCGTGATGCGATAGGTCATGCAGTCGTCCGCCATCTTCAGCGCGTCCGCGTAGCGCATGTCGATCTCGTGCTGCGAGGGGCCGACCTCGTGGTGGGTGTACTCCACGTGGATGCCGAGCTGCTCGAGCGCAAGCACCGTCTCGCGGCGTACGTCGGAGCCGGCGTCGAGCGTGGTGAGGTCGAAGTAGCCGCCCTCGTCGAGCACCTCCGGAATCCCGCTCTCCGGTCGGGCGTTGCGGAAGTAGAAGAACTCGAGCTCTGGGCCCACGTTGAAGTTCGTGAAGCCCATCGCCTCGGCGCGCTCGAGCGTGCGCCGGAGCACCTGGCGCGGGTCGCCCTCGTAGGGCTCGCGCGCCGGCGTGACTACGTCACAGAACATGCGCGCCACGCCCTTGTCCTCCGGGCGCCAGGGCAGGACCCTGAACGTGGACGGGTCCGGCATGGCGATCATGTCGGACTCCTCGATCGCGTTGAAGCCGGTGATCGAGGAACCGTCGAAGCCCATGCCGCCCTCGAAGGCGTCCTCCAGCTCCTGGGCGTTGATGGAGAAGCTCTTCAGCTGGCCCAGGATGTCCGTGAACCAGAGGCGGACGAAGCGGATGTCGCGGTCCTCGACGAAGGCGCGTACGTCTTCGGCGGTCTGCGGCTGGTCGGCCATCGGGCGGCTCCTTGAGGGGTGTACGGAGCGCCGCAGACTACAGCCAGGAACGCGCCCAGCGCTTGAGCGCGCGCACGGCCGGCTCGAGCGCCTCGCCCTTCTCGGTGAGGCGGTATTCCACGCGCACCGGCGTGTCGTCGATCACGCGCCGCTCGACTATCCCCTCGCCCTCGAGCTCCTTCATGCGCTCGGACAGCAGCCGGTCGGACAGGTCAGGCACGAGTTGCTTGAACTCGGAGAAGCGCGTGGGGCCGTCCAGCAGCACGAACAGGATCGCTCCCGTCCAGCGCTTGCCGACCAGCTCGACGGCCTGGTGATAGGACGTGCAGCACGTCTCCCGGCGGACGACGACGGTGCGCTGTGTCGCCATTGCGCACATCGTAAACCCGGGCCCCGGCGGCCGGGGACCTAGGCCGCCTGAGCCAGTCGGGAGTCCTCGGTGGAGCCGTCGTTGGGGACGTCGCTCGCGCGGGTGACGAGGTTGCCGAAGCTGGCGAGCGCCACGTGGGCGATCGCCTCCAGGATCTGCTCGTCGTCCCAGCCGGCCTCGCGCGCCTCCTCGTGCAGGTGGCGCTTCGGCGCGCCCGCCGACTCGAGCACCGCCTTCACGAAGCGGAGCAGCGCGGCCTCCTTCTCGTCATAGGAGTCGAACTCGCGCGCGAGCGCGATCTCGTCCATGCCGAGGCCGGCGTCGCGGCCGGTGCGCTGGAGCGTCGAGAGGGCGTACTCGCTGCGCTGGTACTCGGCGACGGCCAGCGCGATGCGCTGCTGGGTCGCGTAGGCGAGCGACCCGTTACGGAGCTCGGAGCGGAAGCGCGCGTACGAGCGCAGCACCGCCGGCGACCCGGCCATTACGCCGATGAAGTTCGGGAGTTGTCCGCCGCCCGCCAGCGCGCCCTTGAGGATCGGCACGCTGCCCTCGGGGGCAGTCAACTCGTCGTGGACCTGGAACCTGCTCTCCTTCGTCTTCATTCCGCTCTGCTTTCCGCGTAACGCCTTACTTACCTGGCGTAAGTGTACGTCACAACGGCCTGGCTGACTAGCCAGTCAGGAGTATTGGTCAGGCATAAGCGGTCCCGCGCTAGGCGTGCGCGGTGCCGGCGGCCACGACCATGAGGAACAGGCCCAGCAGGAAGGCCCAGAGGCCGAGCCGCTCGGGCTGGGCCATCTGGCTCTCCATGACGGAGTGAGCGCGCCTGCGCGCGGGGGTGGGATGCCCGGTGATCGTGACCGTGCGGCGCTCGGAGAGCGGCTGCTCGGTGAGCAGCTCGACCGCGCGGCGCTCGAAGCGGCGCGGCTCCTCGTGGGTCGCGTCCTCGGACGGGCGGAGCTCCGCGACGGTGCCGCCCTCGCCGTCGGTCTCGCCGTCGGCGGCGGCGCTCTCGCGGTCGACACGGCTCGGACGCCGCTCCGCAGCCTCGATCTTGCGCTCCCACTGGAGGAGCACCGCTTCGCGGCTCAGGTCTTCGGTTTCATGCTCCCGCACGGCGCGGGCACCGGCACTATGCATCGGTTCTCTCTCTCTTCGCCTGCGGGGTTAGCTGACGGGCTCGCGCTGAAAGAGATGCGCTACGCGGACTTCGGATTCGCCCCTGGCCGACCGGCCAACTTGGGTCCCCCACGCCCCGTTTTTTCCCCCGGGGCTTCGGCTTCGATGACGCGGCCATGCTAGCAGCAGAGCGGATGCGTCGGACGGAAAAGCCCGGTGCTTGCGGGGAAAATGCAACCGGGGTTGCAAACGGGCCGGAGGCGCCTAGCGGCCGGCGACGTCGGCCACGTAGATGGCCACGGCTTCTGCGTCTTCGCCGTCGAGCAGCTCAGCCGGCATCCTGCCGCTGCCGGTCCCGCCGCGCTTGATCGCCTGGAGTACGCGCTGCTTGTCGAGCCCGCCGAGCTCGTCTAGATTCGGCCCGGTCACGCCGTGCGCGTTGACCGCCGCCAGCGTGTGGCAGCTCTTGCAGGTCTGGATGAAGAGATCCTTGCCCTCCGCCTCCTTGCCCGTGATCTCCTTGTCGCGCAGGCTGCCCACGGCGCCCTCCGACTCGCCCCTGGCGGCGATCACGGCAGCCGGCACCGCCACGCCAAGCGCGAGGTAGAGCGCGAGCATCGCGACCGTGAAGAAGCGGCCCCCGCGCGTGAGATAGGCCTCGCGCGCCGCGCTCGGGCCGCCCCAGAACGCGATGAACATGACCGACAGCCCGACGATGACGAAGGGCACGAGTACGAGCAGGACTTCCATCGAGGGCGGCACAATACCGGCCGCGGTCGCTGGCTTCCGCGCTCGCCTCGCGCGGGTTCCCCGCCCCGGCCGCGCGCTGGCGCCAGCCGGTGCCTAGGTGGCGTTCGCCGCCGCCCGGCGCGCGCGCTTCCAGCTGCCGTAGGCGGCGAAGACGTCGCTGAGCGCAGGCATGCTGTCGTCGTCGGACACCCGCTGCTGGTAGTCGACCATCAGGAGCCGCTCGGGCCGCGAGCCGATCTCGTCCGCCACGTCCCTGATCGCCTTGCAGACTTCTGACTTGGACGTCGTCGAGTCGCCACCAGCTCGCTTCGCCTCATGCGCGAAGACGCCGGCCGCGCTTCCACGCGCGCCCGGCTCGGCCGCGGAGGTGGGACGGGCCCGTCCCGCGCCCACGAGCAGGCGGCAGTGCGGGCAGCGCTGGGGCTCCTCCGGCCACGTCTCACCGACCTTCCGCTCGATGAGGAGGTGGCAGTGCGGGCAGTAGGCGTCGCCTGCTGCCTGCTTCTTCTTACGCGTCGCGGATGGCATCGGGCCCCTGGTACTTGTCTCTTCGCCGAGACCTCTCTCGACCAAACCCCTATGTAGGCCGGCGGGCGGAATTGCGTAGGACAGCAGCCCGAAATAGAAAGGGCCCCTCGCGGGGCCCTTCCCTTAGCCGGCCGATAAGCCGGATCTTGTCTTGAGCAGCCATCCATCTCGGCCGCCGGTCCGCGCCCCGAGGGGCGCTGCCAGCGGGCGGGGCCCTGCGGCCCTGCGGCCTACCTGGAGCTCGGCGGGCAGCGTCGACGCTCCTGCTTGGCCTTGCACCGGGTGGGGTTTGCCTGGCCGCCACGTCGCCGTGACGCCGGTGCGCTCTTACCGCACCATTTCACCCTTACCGGCACCGAACTCACGTGAGGCTCGGCGCTTAGGCGGTGTATTTCTGTGGCACTTTCCCGCGGCTTTCGCCGGGTCGGTCCCCCGACCACCCTGCCCTGCGGTGTCCGGACTTTCCTCGAGGGGCCGGTTGTCTCTCCGACCCTCCCGCGGCTGCTTGGCCGGCAACGATCAATTCTAGGCCCGAACGCGCACCGTGTCGCCCCTTGCCGTGCATATTGCGGCTAGGCCAGCCGCTAGCTCAAGACGCTGCCGCAGCCGCCACACCCTACGGCGGCTCCCGCGCGCGCGGGCGTCATGCGGGCGTGACAGACGGGGCATTCGGTGCTGCCGTTCGCCAGCGCCTCATGGAGCGTTGTCGTAAGGAGCTCCTCGAGCGTGAGCCGGCCGCGCGGCGCCGGCCGCTCCCCCTGCGCAGGCCGCTCGCCCTGCGCGGGCCGCCCGCCCAGCCCGGGCCGCCCGCCGCTGCGGGGGCCGAGGCCTCCGGCCGGGGCTGGCCTGTCCAGCACCGCGCCCGTCATGCCACCCTCCGGCAGACACCGACCACGCGGCCGACGATCTCCACGTCGCGTGCGTAGATCGGCTCGAGCGTGTCGTTCTCCGGCTGCAGGCGCACGCGCTCCTTCTCCTTGAAGAAGCGCTTCACGGTGGCCTCGCCGTCGAGCATCGCCACGACGATCTCGCCGTTGATGGCGGTGCTCTGCGGCCGCACGACCACGTAGTCGTCCTCGAAGATGCCGGCGTTCTTCATCGAGTCGCCCTTCACGCGCAGGACGAACTCGCCCTCGTCGCCGCCCGCGATCTGCGGCACGGGCACGTACTCCTCGATGTTCTCCTCGGCCAGGACCGGCTGACCGGCCGCCACCTGGCCCACGAGCGGGAGCCCATTCGGCGTGACGACCGCCTTGGCCTTGTCCACCAGGACCTCGATCGCGCGCGGCTTGGTGGGATCGCGCTTCAACAACCCGAGCTTCTCGAGGTTGGCGAGGTGCGCATGCACCGTCGATGAGGAGGTCAGGCCGATGGCCTTGCCGATGTCGCGAACGGTCGGCGGATAGCCGTGGTCGCGCCCGTAGCTCTTGACGTAGTCGAAGATCTCCTGCTGCCGCTTGGTGAGGTTGAGCTCGACCATCAGACCTCCCGCCGAAGCCGTATGAATTGACGTAATCCGAACATGTGTTCGCAGAGTACCCCGGCCCCCGGACGACTTCAAGGGCCGCAAGGCCCGGCTCTATACTCAGCCGTCGACGCGCCTGTGGCGGAACTGGTAGACGCGCAAGGTTGAGGGCCTTGTGGTCCGTTTGGACCGTGGGAGTTCGAATCTCCCTGGGCGCATAGGAAAGCCCCGCAAACGTGGGGTTTTCTGCTGTCTGTGGACCCGTGCCGTCCTCGCCGATGGGTGGGAACATCTCAGGCCGGGGGCAGAGCGGTGAGCGCCCACCCCGACCGCGGCGCATGGGTGGTCCGCTGGCGCGACAACGGCGCCCAGCGCGCGCGCGCTTCAAGACGGCGTCACTGCCCGGCTGTAGCGCGCCCTTGCGCGGGTGCGCCGAGGATCATGATCAGAGTCGACGCAACGTAGCCGCCGACGATTGCAACTTGCGCGCTGCGTGGACGCGGCGGGCCCGGCGGGCGCCGACTACGGACCGGACTCGAGCTCGGCCTTCCGCAGCTCGATGCGGCGGATCTTGCCCGTGAGGGTCTTCGGGAGGTCCTCGACGAACTCGATCCTGCGCGGGTAGGCGTATGCGGATAGGCGCCCGCGTACGAAGCGCTTGATGTCCTCGGCCAGGTCGTCGCCTGGCTCGAAACCGTCGGAGAGTACGACGTAGGCCTTCACGACGTGCCCCTTGGCCTCGTCCGGTGACGCGACGGCCGCGGCCTCGCGCACGGCGTCGTGCTCGAGGCATGCCGACTCGACCTCGAACGGGCCGATGCGATACCCGGCCGAGATGATCACGTCGTCGGCCCGCCCGGCGTACCAGACGTATCCGTCCTCGTCCTGGGTGGCGGCGTCGTTCGTGTGGAACCACTCGCCGCCGAACGTCGCCGCGCTCGCGTCCGGGTTGTTCCAGTAGCCGATCGGCCAGTGTGGGTTCGAGCGCGCCCGGAGGCAGATCTCGCCGCGCTCCCCCTGAGCGACCGGTTGCTCGTCCTCGTCGAGGAGCTCGACGTCCCAGCCAGGCATCGGCCTGCCCATCGATCCCTCTCGGACCTCCATGAAGGGGAAGTTCCCGACGAGCGGATATGACTCGGTCAGGCCGTAGTAGTCGAGCACGGTCACGCCGTACTGGTCGCGGAACCAGCGGATCGCCTCGGGATTGAGCGGCTCGCCGGCGCTGCAGACCCGGCGGAACTTCTGCGGATAGCGAGTGGAGGCGTCCTCGATCGCCATCATCGCCCTCATCGCGGTCGGGGTCGTGAACACGTTGCTGACCTCGTGGCGCGACAGAAACTCCAGCTGCTTGCGGGGGTCGAAGCCGCCCTGACGCTGGTAGACGCACTGCACGGCCCCGAGCCGCCACGCGCCCAGGAGCGGTGCGATCCCCGCCGCCCACGCCCACTCCCCCATCCCGTGGAAGCGCTCACCGTCCTGCACCTCGTGGCAATACTCGAACTCCTCGTGGGCAAGCAGGAAGCGGTGCGCGTGGAGGATGCCCTTGGCCAGCCCGGTGGTGCCGGACGTGTAGTAGAGCTGCGCAGGCTCGTCCGCGCTCGTCTCGGCCGTCTCGTAGCGCCGCTCAGCGCCCGCCAGCGTCTCGGAGTCCATGACCGCGATCTGCTCGACCCACGAGGAGTCGAAGCGGCCGGCGTTGTCGGCGTCCGTCACAAGCACCTTGGCCTGGGAGTCGTCGAGGCGGTGACGAATCCCCTCGTCGCCGTACAGGACCGACATCGAGAGCAGAATCGCGCCGAGCTTCCAAACGCCCATGAACAGCGCAGCGGTCTCCGGCCTCGCCGGCAGCACCACCGCGACGCGGTCGCCCCTGCGCACGCCGAGCGAGTCGAGCCAGCCGGCAGCGGCGGCGGCCAGCTCCTGAAGCTCTCCCCAGCTCAGTTCCCGGATGGTCCCGTCGTAGTGCTCGTGAACCATCGCGAGCTTGTCGGCCGGGTGCTTGTCGCAGACGTCGGTGGCGATGTTGTAGTGCTCCGGCACCTCCCACCTGTGCTGCGCACAGACCTGCTCGTACGTTCGCTGCATGCTCGTGGTCACGATCAGACCTCCGTCGCCTGGGTTCTGGAGCGGATGCTTCCGCTGGTGTCGCTCAACCGGTCAGCGCCGCGACCCGTGCGCAGCGCGATCACCTCGGCGAGGATCGAGACCGCGGTCTCGGCGGGGCTCGCCGCGCCGATGTCGAGGCCGCAGGGCGAGGCAATCCGCTCCAGCTCGGCCTGTGTCACCCCCACCGCGCGCAATCGCTCGGTACGGTCAGCCTGGGTCTTCCGGCTGCCCATCGCACCGATGTACCCCGCGTCGGTAGCCAGCGCGGCCTGCAACGCCGGCTCGTCGAACTTCGAGTCGTGGGAGAACACGAGGACGACGTCGCGCTCGCCGAGGACCTGGCTCGCGACGTACTCATGGGGCCACTGCTGCACGACATCGGCGACCGACGTGAACCGCCTGCTCTGCAGGAACGGCCCCCGCGCGTCGCAGATCGTCACGTCGAAGCCGAGCTCGCGCGCGAAGCGGGCCAGCGCGGCCGAGAAGTCCACCGCGCCGACGATGACCATGCGTGGGCGCGCGCCGAACGCTCGAATGAAGACCTCGAGCTCGCTGCCCATCACCGTTCCGTCGCTCCCATACCTGCGCAGCATGGAGAGGCCCTGCGCCATTGCCGCCCCAGCGTCCCGCTCGACGCCGTGCTCGAGCAGGGGCAGTCCCAGCGAACCCAGCTTCCGGCCCTCGAGGACGCCCAACGTGGCGCCGGTGAGCGGGCCGGTGAGGACCGTGGCCAGGGCGCCCGGCCGTCCCTCGTCGACCGCCGTGAGTGCCTCGAGCCATGTGTCGGCGGTCTCCCCCGCTATCTCGTGAACCAGGATCCGGACAGTTCCCCCGCACATGAGGCCGACCCCGCCGGCCACCTCGTCCGAGATCCCGTAGGTGACCAGTCGCGGCGGCCCGCCGGCAAGCACGCCGATCGCCTCCTCGACGAGGGCACCCTCGACGCAGCCTCCGGTCACCGAGCCCTCGATCCTGCCCTGCTCGTCGATGAGCATGATCGCGCCCGGGTCGAGCGGCGCGGACCCGATCACCTCGACCAGCATTGCCGCCGCGAAGCGGGTTCGCTCGTCGACCCAGCGGCGCAGCGTGTCGGTGGTGAGCTGCTCGACGGACACGGTCAGCTGCCGAGGCTCACGCAGTCACGGGC
The DNA here is from genome assembly GCA_034664005.1 of Thermoleophilaceae bacterium. GTDB lineage: Bacteria > Actinomycetota > Thermoleophilia > Solirubrobacterales > Thermoleophilaceae > JACVRW01. The sequence goes on from JAXDIL010000052.1 coordinate 19,486, forward strand.
AACGTAACGGCCGCGTCCTGGGCTCGATACCACGTCCCCGTCGCGGAACACGACGTCGCCGCGGGCAAGCACGACACGGGGCTCGCCGTGCACGGCGTGGCCCTCGAACGGGTTGTAGTCGACGTTCATCTTGTGCGTCGCCGCGCTGATGGTCGTCTCGACGCTCGGGTCGAAGACGACCAGGTCCGCGTCGGCGCCGGCGGCGATCGCGCCCTTGCTCGGTGCGAGCCCGAACAGCTGCGCGGGCGCCGTGGACACCATGCGGACGAGCTCGGGCATCGTGATCTTGCCCCCGCGAACGCCGTACTCGTACATGACGGCGAGGCGCGACTCGATCGTCGGCAGGCCGTTCGGGATGAGGCGGAAGTCGTCACGGCCGAGGCTCTTCTGGGTCTCGTAGTTGAAGGGGCAGTGATCGGTGGACACGATCTGCAGCGCCTGCTGGCGGAGAGCGCTCCAGAGGACGTCGTGGTTGTACGCCTCACGCAGCGGGGGTGAGCACACGAACTTGGCCCCCTCGAACCCTTCGCGAGCCAGGTCCTCGACGGTGAGCGCGAGATACTGGATGCAGGTCTCGCCGTAGATCGGCAAGCCGGCGTCGCGCGCGCGCTGGATCTCGGCGACCGCTGGCTCGCAGCTCACGTGTACGACGAAGAGCGGCGAGCCGGCCCAGGTGGCCAGCCGGATCGCGCGCGAGGTGGCCTCGGCCTCGACCTCGGGTGGGCGCGTCGTCGCGTGGAACCGGGGCGCGAGCTCACCAGCGGCGGCAGCGCGCTCCTGGAGGAACACGATGGCGTCGCCGTTCTCCGCGTGCACCATCGGCAGGGCGCCGGTTTCGGCCATCGCCTCGAACACGTTCAGCATCTCGAGGTCGTCGACCATCAGAGCGCCCTTGTAGGCCATGAACAGCTTGAAGGTCGACACGCCCTCCTCGACGGCGCGCGGAATCTCGCGGATCGCCTCGGGCGAGGCCTCGGACACCGCCAGGTGGAACGCGTAGTCCACGTGCGCGCGGCCCTCGGCGTTGGCCTTCCAGGTCTCGAGCCCCTTGAGCAGGCTGCCGTCCGTCTGGAGCGCGAAGTCGACGATGCAGGTGGTGCCCCCGGCGGCCGCCGCCGCGGTGCCGGTGTCGAAGTCGTCCGCCGTGACGGTGCCGCCGAACGGCATCGAGAGGTGCGTGTGGTTGTCGATCAGGCCCGGAAGGACGAAGCACCCGGACGCGTCGATCACCTCGTCGGCCTCGGCGTCCTCGGAGCGCCCGACCCAGGCGATCTGCTCATCCTCGACGAGCACGTCGGCGTCGAACATCTCCGTGGCGGTCACAACGGTCCCGCCCCGTACGAGCTTCTTCATGTCGTCCTCCTGGTCGTCATTGCGGCATGAGCTGTTGGATCGCTTCCAAGATCACCGCGGCGGCGATCGCGCCGTCCTCGGCGTCGGCCTGCTCCTCGGGTGAGTGGCTGACGCCGTCGACGCAGGGCACGAAGACCATCGCGGCCGGGACACGCCGCGCGACCATCATCGTGTCGTGGGCGGCCGCCGAGTGCATGCGGCGAGCCGGCACCCCCGCGCGCCGGGCGGCCTCCTCGAGCGCCGCGGCCACCTCCGCATCGAGCACCGTGGGCGCGACCCGCTGTCGCTCGGAGTAGTGGACCGTCTGGCCCCGCCGCGCCGCGCGCTCGCGCGCAGATTCCGTGATCCGCTCCGCCACCCGGACGTGGTCCCCCGACACCGAGCGCGTGTCGAGCGACAGGCGCGCGGTCGCGGGGATGACGTTGATCGCCCCGGGCTCCAGGCTCAGCTCGCCCACGGTGCCGACCGTGTCCGGCGAGCTTTCGCGCGCGAGCTGCTCGAGCTCGATCACCAGCTCGGCCGCGGTGATGCCGGCGTCCGAGCGCATGTCCATGGGTGTGGCGCCGGCGTGGTCGCGCCGCCCGCTGATGACGAGGTCCGCGTGGATGTAGCCGGCGATCGCGTCCACGATGCCGAGCCGCAGGCGCTCGCTCTCGAGCACCCTGCCCTGCTCGATGTGCATCTCGATCCAGCCGTGCAGGCCGTCGAGCACGGCGCCCGCCTCGCGGTGGCGCTCCGGCTCGTGGCCCGCGCGGCGAGCGGCCTCGACAAACGACACGCCGTCCTCGTCGAGGTACGAGCGCAGCTCGTCCTCGGACACGTCCTGCGCGACGATCCGGCTTCCGAGCAGCAGCTGCCCGAAGCCCGATCCCTCCTCCTCCAGGAACGAGATCACGCGCAGCCCGATGTCGAGGCCGCGCTCGCTCGCGAGCCGGCAGACCTCGAGCGCGCAGACGACCCCCATGGTCCCGTCGAACGCACCGCCGCCGCGGACCGAGTCGCAGTGGGAGCCGATCCCGAAGCATGCCTCCCCGGGCGCGCGATTGCTCGCCACGAGCGTTCCGACCGGGTCCTGCCAGACATCGAACCCAAGCTCACGGAACGCGCGCTCGAACCACTCGAGCGTGTTGCGGTAGGCGTCCGTGTACGCGTGGCGCGTGATCCCGGGCCCCTCGCCCGTGTACGGGGGCGAGGCGAGCTCGCCGATTGCGGACTCGATGCGCGCGGCGGACGGGCTCGCGACGCTCACGGCACCATCAGCGCCTCAAGCGCCGCAAGGCTGTGCCCACTCGAGAACGTGTCCGTGTACGGGAGCGCGGCAGCCATCCCCTGCGCCAGCGGCTCGTAGTTCGCCTGGGCCTTGAGCGGGTTCAGCCAGATCACGCGGCTGGCCAGCCGCTGGAGGCGAGCCATCTGCGCGCCGAGCAGCGCCGGGTCGCCCACCTCGAGGCCATCGGAGCAGATCACGACCACGGCGCCGCGCGCCATCCCCCCGTGACCGTGGAGGTCGAGGAACGCCTTCAGCGACTCGCCGATACGCGTGCCGCCGTCCCAGTCGAAGACCTCCTCCGCTGCGCGGGCGATCGCATCCGTGGCATCGCGCTCCCTGAGCCCCCCGGTCGTCCGCGTGAGGCGGGTGGCGAAGCAGAACGTCTCGCAGCGCCGCCCCGAGCGCGCGGCGGCGTGCCCGAGGATCATGAGCGCTCGCGCGTAGGGCGCCATCGAGCCGGACACGTCGAGCAGCAGGACGAGCGGGCGTGGCCTCATGCGTGGCCGCCGCCTGACCAGCTCGTGCGAGTCGCCACCGTGGCGCAGAGCGCGCGCGGCGGTGCGCCTCAGGTCGAGCTCGCCGTGGCCGCCGGGCCGCGACCGCAGCGTCCGCCGCGCGGGCAGTTCCTGGATCAGCGCGCGCAGCCGCTCGGCGATGATCTCTAGCTCCGTGTCGTCGACGTCGCCGAAGCTCTTGTGCCGGAGCAGCTCGAGCGCGCTCGGCTCGAGCGCCTCGCTCCCGCGCTCGTTCCCGCGCGCGCTGCGCAGGCCCTCCGCCCCGGGGTGGTCGCGGTCGACCGGCGGCGGAGGCGGCGCCGGCCGGTCGTCGCTCACGGCGTCCGTCCAGTAGCGCGCGAACGCGGCGTCGTAGAGCGGGATCTGGTCGGCGTCGGTGAGCAGCGTCATGCGGCCCGCCCAGTACACGTCGGCCGGCCCGAGCAGCCGCGCGGCCGTCACGAAGTCCTGAAGCTCGGCGGCACCGCTCGGGACGCCCGCTTCGCGCAGCTCGCGCGCGAATGCGGTGAGCTGCGCGAACGGCTCAGCCATCGAGGATCGCGTCCAGCTGGGTGCGCACCGTCCGCAGGTCCTCGACGCTCTTCACGACCCAGCCGAGCGAGTCGTAGGCCGCCTCCGCGCTCACCACGTCCGCGCCGAGCAGCGCGAGCGCACGCGCCCAGTCGACGGCCTCGGCGGCGCCCGGGGGCTTGACGAGACCGATCGAGCGCAGGCGCGCGACCGCCTGCGCCACGCCCGCGGCGAGCGCGGGCGCGATCCCGGGAACGCGCAGCTCGATGATCGCCTGCTCGCGCTCCGCCGAGGGATAGTCGATCCAGTGGAAGAGGCAGCGGCGCTTCAGCGCGTCGTGGAGCTCGCGCGTCCGGTTGGAGGTGATCACGACCAGCGGCGGCGACTCGGCGCGGATCGTCTCGAGCTCCGGGATCGTGACCGCGAAGTCCGCCAGGAACTCGAGCAGGAACGCCTCGAACTCGTGGTCCGCGCGATCGAGCTCGTCGATCAGCAGCACGGCGCCGCTCCCGGCGCGCACCGCGGCGAGCAGCGGGCGCTCCAGCAGGAAGCGCTGCGAGTAGAGCGACCGTTCCGCGTTCTCGATCGCCGAGCCGGGACCCGAGCTGTCGCTTTCGACGAGCGTATGAAGCCGCGCGTGCAGCAGCTGGCGCGCGTAGTCCCATTCGTACAGCGCGTGACCGGCGTCGAGGCCCTCGTAGCTCTGGAGACGGATCAGCCGGCGGCCGAGCGTGCTCGCGAGCGCCTTTGCCACCTCGGTCTTGCCGACTCCGGCGGGCCCCTCGAGCAGCAGCGGGCGCTCCGCCTTCAGCGCGAGGAAGACCGCCGTGGCGAGCCCTCGATCGGCGATGTAGGACGCCTCTCGAAGCGCGCGCGTCACGTCTTCGACGTGGGCGAGGTTCGCCGCCTCCGGCGTAGTCGCCCCCAGCCTCACGCCCGGTTGCGGATCAGGACGATCAGCAGCGCGAGCAGCGCCGCGCCGATCAGCACCGGCGCCACGCGCTTCGCGACAGGGCCGCCAGCGACCGCCATCACGTCGACCGGCTCCGCCGGCTCGTGGTTCACCTTGCGCACGCCCGGCGAGCCCTCGGCGGTCACGGCGTCCCCGCCATCACGCGCGTCTCCAGGCACTGCACGAACTGGTCGATCAGGCGCGCGCTGACATCGCCCATGATGCTGCGCCCGAAGCCGGCGATGCGGCCGGTCACGTCGAGCGTGGCGGTCACGTTGACGCGCGTCTCGTTGTCGCCCGCGGCCTGCAGGACCGACACGATCGTGGCGTCCACGGTGCCCTGCCCGCGCTGCTCGCGGCCGCCGCCGCGCATCACGACGCGGTGTTCGGATTCGTCCTTCTCAACGAAGGTCAAGCGGCTCGCGTAGGACATCACGACGGCGCCGATCTTCAGCTTCATCGTGCCGCGGTACTCGTCTCCCTCGATCTCCTCGAGCTGAAACCCGGGGATGCAGGGCGCGATTCGCTCGACGTCCGTGAGGATCGCCCAGGCCTGCGCGACCGGTGCCTGGACGGTGAACTCGTTGGTGATCTCCATCGGATCTACTGCTCTCCTTCGCGTTTGGCTGCGACGGCGTCGCGGATCAGCGACGCCGTGATCGGTGTGCTTGTGAAGGTCACGCCGAACGGCGACAGCGCGTCCGCGACGGCATTGAGGACCGCGGCGGGCGCGGCCAGCGTGCCCGCCTCGCCCATCCCCTTGATCCCGCCGTCGGTGACCGGCGACGGCGTCTCGATGTGGTGTACCTCGATCGGGCCGACCTCCATGCTCGAGGCGAGCAGGTAGTCGAGCAGCGTGCCGGACAGGAAGTTGCCGTCGTCGTCGTAGACGAACTCCTCGTAGAGCGCGCCGCCGATGCCCTGCGCGACCGCCCCGGCCACCTGGCCCTCGACGATGGTCGGGTTGAGCATCACGCCGCAGTCCTCGATCGCGACCGTGCGCTCGATGGTGACCTTGCCCGTCTCGGGATCGACCTCGACGACCACCGCGATCGTGCCGTTCGAGTAGCTCTCCGGCGGGTCGTAGGAGCGCGTCGAGGTGAGGGCCATGTCGCCCTCGAGCTGGCGCGAACCGGGCCCGAAGTACGCGTACTGGGCCACCTCCTTGATCGTCCGAGCGGTGTCCGGCGCTCCGCGCACGAACGCCTTGCCGCCCGCGAGTTCGATGTCCGCGGGGCTCACCTCCATCAGGTGCGCCGCGAGTCGGAGGAGCTTGTCGCGCACGTCGCCGCCGGCCCGCATGATCAGCCCACTGCCGATGACCCCGCTGCGGCTCGCGAAGGTGCCGGTGCTGTACGGCACGCCCTCCGTGTCGCCGTACTTGATCCGCACGTCCTCCATGCGCACGCCGAGCTGGTCGGCCGCGACCTGCGCGAACGTGGTCTCGTGGCCCTGCCCGTGCGAGTGGAAGCCCATCCGCACGGTGACCGTGCCGTCGCCCTCGAGCGTCACGGAGCCCCAGTCGTAGGTCACCTGGTGCTTCTGCCCGACGGCGGCCGCGGCCTTGCTGCCGAAGCCGGCGGGCTCCACGAAGGGGCTGAAGCCGACCCCGATGTAGCGCCCCTCCTCGCGGAGCTTTGCCTGGCGCTCGCGCAGCGCGTCGTAGTCGAGCGCGTCGCGGGCCTGCTCCATCGACTCCTGGTAGCTGCCGCCGTCGTAGTTCATCCCCACGACGCTGCGGTAGGGCTCGGAGGGGATGCAGTTCTGCAGGCGCAGCTCGAGCGGGTCGCGTCCGAGCGCCCTGGCGGCGTCGTCGATGAGCACCTCGCGGGCGGTGTGCCCGGCGCCCCATCCCACGCCTCGGTAGGTGCCAGTCATGCACTTGTTCGTGTACACGGCGAGGATCTCGTAGGAGACGTGGTCGACCTTGTAGAGGCTCGGCAGCAGCGTGGCCGCGCACATCGCGTCGACCATGCCCGTCTGCGGGAAGCAGCCGTAGGCGCCCGCGTTCGCGTTGTAGCGCCCGCGCATGCCGAGGAAGGTGCCGTCGGCCGCCACCGCGAGCTCGAGATCCATCACGAGCTCCTTCGCGTGCACGGCCGAGGCCAGGTGCTCGTAGCGGTCCTCGATCCACTTGACCGGGCGCCCGATGCGCCGGGCCGCGAACGGGATCACGACCTCCTCGATGTACGGGTGGGCCTTGATCCCGAATCCGCCGCCCACGTCGGGGGCGATCACCTGAAGATCAGACTCGGCGAGGCCGAAGCACTCCGCCGCGACCGAGCGCGTGAGGTGAGGGATCTGCGTGGACGAGTAGATCAGGAAACCGCCGCGGCCGCGGTCGTACTCCGCGATCACGCCGCGGCACTCGATCGGGACGCCGGCCACGCGGCCATGCACGAAGCGATGGCTGAAGACGTGGTCGGCCTCGGCGAACGCTCGCTCGGGATCGCCGTGCGACTCGCTCTTTCGGCCGATCAGGTTGGCGGGCAGATCCTCGTGGAGCAGGGCCGCGCCGGGGTCGAGCGCTCCCTCGGGGTCGATGACCGCGGGCAGGCGCTCGTACTCCACCTCGATCAGCTCGCAGGCGTCCTCGGCGATGTAGCGCGAGTCGGCCACCACGACGGCGACGGCCTCGCCCACGTAGCGGACCTTCTTGGTCGGCAGCGGCTCGCGGAGGTTGTCGCCCATGCCCGGCAGGAACGCGCGGGACACGATCGGCTGGATGCCCTCGGCCTCGAGGTCCTGGCCGGTGAACACGGCCGTGACGCCCGGCAGCGCGGCGGCGCGGCTCGTGTCGATGGACGTGATGTTGGCGTGCGCCACCGGGCTCCGCAGGAAGGCGGCGTGCAGCATCCCAGGAAGCGAGATGTCGTCCACGAAGCGGCCCTCGCCGCGCAGGAAGCGCGGGTCCTCGACGCGGTTGATCTTCGCGCCGACGTACTGCGCGCCCGCGGGGTGCAGCTCGTGGTCGATTGGCAGGGAGGTCGTCATTCCGCTGTCCCCTCGCTCGCAGTTACGGTGCCGTCTCGGAGCTGGAGCGCGGCCGCCTGCACCGACCGGACGATCCCGGTGTAGCCGGTGCAGCGGCAGATGTTGCCGGACAGCTCGTCGCGGATCTCCTCCTCGGAGGGATCGTCGTTTCGCTCCAGCAGGGCGGTCGCCGCCATCAGGAAGCCGGGCGTGCAGAAGCCGCACTGGAGGCCGTGGTTCTCCTGGAAGGCGCGCTGAAGCACGTTCAGTCCGCCGTCCGGCGCGAGTCCCTCGACCGTCTGGATGGCCGTGCCGTCGGCCTGGCACGCGAGCGTCAGGCACGAGCGGACGGTCTCCCCGTCCACGAGCACGGTGCATGCGCCGCACACGCCCTGCTCGCAGCCCACGTGCGTGCCGGTGAGGCCGAGCTCGTGGCGCAGGAAGTCCGACAGCAGCATCCGTGGCTCGACCTCCTCGTCCACCGGGTTGCCGTTCACTGTCAGCGAGACCGTCCTCATGCTGTGCTCCCTGTCGCTTTGGTTGCGTCGTCGAGCGCCCTGGCGGCGAGCACGCCCGCGACGCTCTTGCGGTATTCGGCGCTCGCGTGCGAGTCGCCGGCCGGCGACAGCGCGTCACGAACGATCTGCTCCACGTCCGAGCGCGCGGCGGCGTCCCAGGCGGCGCCCTCGAGCGCCTGCTCGGCGGCGGCGATGCGCGTGGGACGGTCGGCCGCTCCGGCCACGGCGATCCGCGCGTCGCGCAGTCTGCCGTCCTCGACCGACACGACGGCGGCCACGGCCACCAGCGCGAAATCGCCGTGCGCGCGCGCCACCTCGCGGAAGCCCCAGCCGGCGCTCGCAGGCGCCTCCGGGAACAGGATCTCGGTGAGCAGCTCGTCGTCCGCGAGAGCGGTCATGAACGGACCCTGGAAGAACTCGTCCGCCGGGATGGTGCGCGTGCCGCCGGCGCCGAGCGCAACCAGTTCCGCGCCGAGCGCAACCGCCACGAGCGGCGCCTCGGCCGCCGGGTCCGCGTGCGCGAGGCTGCCTCCGAGCGTCCCGCGATTGCGGATCGCCGGATGGCCCACGTGGCGCATCGCCTCGGTGAGCATCGGCACGCGGGACTGGATCTCGTGCGAGCGCTGCACGTGGCCGTGCCGGACCATGGAGCCGATCCGGATGCCGCCGTTCGCAAGCGTGCCGTCGAGCCCCTGCACGCGGCCCAGGTCGACCAGGACGGATGGACGTGCGAGGCGGAGGTTCATGAGCGGCAGGAGGCTCTGCCCCCCCGCGAGGACCTTGCCGTCGCCGCCCGCCTCCTGCAGGAGCGACGCCGCCTCCACGGCCGTCTCCGGGGCGTGGTACTCGAACGGTGCTGGCTTCATCTGTCTCCCTTGTCTGAATGTGCGCCCGAGGCGGCGGCGAGGTCCATGAGCTCCTCGGGGTCGAGTGGCATGCGCCTGACCGCGACCCCGAACGCGCTCAGCGCGTCGTCGATTGCGGCGGCCGCCACCGCGGGTACCGGGATCGCCCCGCCCTCACCGGCGCCCTTGACGCCGAGCGGGTTGAGCGGCGACGGCGTCTCCAGGTGATGCAGCTCGACCTCCGGGACCTCGGTGGCGTACGGGATCAGGAAATCCATCAACGAGGCGTTCTGTATCTGTCCCTGCGCGTCGTACGCGAGCCGCTCGTAGAACGATCCGCCCACGCCCTGCGCGATGCCGCCGATCACCTGGCCGTCGACGACGAGCGGGTTGATCACGATGCCGCAGTCGTGCACCACGACGTAGCGGACGAAGCGAACCGCGCCGGTCTCCGTGTCGAGCTCGATCACCGCGGCATGGACACCGCTCGCCCATGTCGAGTTCTGGGGGCTGAAGAAGCCGGTGGCCTCGAGGCCCGGCTCCTCGTCGCTGTGCAGGAGCGGACCCTCGTCGCTCGACTCGCGCGGGACCGCCGGGCCCAGCGCGGCGAGCGCCGCGAGGTCGTTGTCGAAGCCGTAGCGGTCCGGCTTGGCGGCCTTCGCGACCTGGCCCAGCGTCACCGACGTTCCGGGCGATCCCTTCACGGAGATGCGGCCGTCCTCCACCTCGAGGTCCGCGGGCGAGACCTCGAGCATGTTCGCCGCCAGCCGCAGCGCCTTGTCGCGCACGGTGCCGGCGGCGCGGTCGACCGCGCTCGCGCCGTGCACCGCCCCGCGGCTCGCGTAGGTGCCGATGCCCCAGCGGAACTTCGCGGTGTCGCCCAGCTCCACCTGGACGCTGGCAAGGTCGGCGCCGAGCCGCTCCGCGGCCACCTGGGCGAGCGTGGTCGAGTGTGACTGTCCCTGGTCTGTGAAGCCCGTCGTGACGCGCACGGTGCCGGTGTCAGGCTCGACGATCACGTGGGCGCCCTCGTAGGGCCCGCCGCCGGTGGACTCCACGTAGCACGCGAGCCCCACCCCGAGCAGCTTGGTCGTCTCGCGCGACGCCGCCTGCGCCTCGCGCAGCGCCGGCATGTCGAGTGCCTCCTCGAGCATCGACATCTGCGTGAAGTAGGCGCCGCTGTCCATGATCACCGTGAAGCCATCGGCCGTCACGAGCCCGTCGCGGCGGTAGGGGAACTCGTCGTCGCCCACGAAGTTCCGGCGCCGCACCTCGAACTGGTCGATCCCCAGGGCGCGCGCCACGTCGTCGAGCGCGCGCTCCGTGACGAAGCACATGTGAGGGCGCCCGGCGCCGCGGTAGGGCGTGCAGACGACTGTGTTGGTGTAGACCCCGCGGAAGCCCACGTGGATGTTCGGGATCCGGTACGCGCCGCCGATCTGGCCGGCCGTGATGCGGCCGAGCTCGAGCCCGTACGGCACGAACGCGCCGGTGTCTACGAGGAACTCGTCACGCAGTGCGGTGACGACGCCGTCCTCGGTCACGGCGATCTCGACGTCGTGGATCTGCGTCCGCTCGTGGTGCGAGGCGGTGAAGTGCTCGACGCGGTCCTCGATCCACTTCACCGGCCGGCGCAGCTCGCGCGCGGCCCACGGCACCAGCACCTCCTCCGGGTACATGAAGAAGCCCTTGACACCGAAGCCGCCGCCCGTGTCGGGCGCAGTTATGCGGATGCGTGACTCCGGGATGTCGAAGAACTGGGCGAGCCCGGAGCGCAGCGGGTGCACCACCTGCGTGGCGTTCCAGAGCATCAGCTCCTCACCGCGCGGGTCCCATTCGGCGACCATGCCGCGCGTCTCCATCGGCATCGCGGCGCTCCGCTCGAGGATGTAGCGGTGGCGCAGCACGAGGTGCGCGTCACGGAACGCCGCGTCCGGGTCGCCGACCTGCTGGACGATGTGTCCGGAGACGTTCCCCTCCATGTCGGAGTGGACCTGGTCGGCGCCGTCCTCCAGCGCGGCGTCCACGTCGACCACCACCGGGAGCGGGTCGAGCTCGAGCCGGACGCGCTCGCGTGCGTCCTCGGCCACGTAGCGATCCTCCGCGACGATCATCGCGACGATCTGCCCGGCGTAGTGCACCTCGTCCGAGGCGATCGGGTTCTGCGTTCGCGGCTCCACGAGGTCGGGATGCGGGAACAGGAGCGGCAGCGGGCGATCGAAGGCGCCGAGGTCGCCGGCGCCGTACACGGCGTGCACGCCGGGGGTCGCGCGCGCCTCCTCGAGGTCGATCTCGGTGATGCGGGCGTGCGCATGTGGGCTGCGCACGAAGACCACCTCGAGCGCGCCGCGCACGGGCACGTCGTCCACGTACATGCCGCGTCCGCGCAGCAGACGCTCGTCGGACGTGCGCGGCATGCGCTTGCCGAATACGCGCTCCTTCACGCCCGCGACTCCGGAGCGGCCGCGCCCGGCCGCATCTTCGCGTCGGCGATGCGCACCGCCTCGACGATGTGCTGGTAGCCGGTGCAGCGGCAGAGGTTCCCGCTGATCGCCTCGCGGATCTCGTCGTCGCCGAGCAGCTCGGTGCGCGAGTCGTCCTCGAGCACACCGCAGACCGCGAGCACGAAGCCCGGCGTGCAGAAGCCGCACTGAAGGCCGTGAGCGTCCTGGAAGGCCTGCTGCACCGGGTGCAGCGGCTCGCCCTCCTTCGAGAGGCCCTCGATCGTCACGACATCGGCTGCCTCGGCCTGGACGGCCAGCATCAGGCACGAGCGCACGGCCGTGCCGTCGACCCTGACCGTGCAGCACCCGCATACGCCGTGCTCGCAGCCCACGTGGGTGCCGGTGAGCCCCAGGTCGTGCCGCAGGAAGTCCGAGAGCAGGCGCCGGACGGGCACCTCGCGTGTGAAGCGCTCGCCGTTCACGGTGAGCGTCAGCTCGGTGACCTCGTCGCCCGTCAGATCCGTCATGAGCCCTCCCCCGCTCCACGCGCGCGAGCGCGGGCGCGCTCGGTGGCCCGCCGAGCCAGCACGGCGATCAGGCGGCGCCGGTAGCGGCTGCTGCCGGCGAGGTCGTCGGCCAGGCCCACCTCGTCGGCGGCCGCGACGGCGTCGTGGGCCGGATCCGGGTCGCTCGTCTCGACGACGAGCGGCTTCGGCGTCACGCCGGCGAAGGCCAGGCGCGCCCTGCCGTCGCGTACGAGCGCGGCCACGCCCGCCACGGCGAAGTCGCCGTGACGGCGGCTCACCTCCAGGAACGCGAAGCCGGTGGTGGGCGCGAGACGCGGCACGGAGATCGCGGTGACCATCTCCGTCGGCTCCAGGCTCGTCATGAAGTGGAACTCGAAGAAGTCTGTCGCCTCAATCACGCGTTCGCCGCTGCTGCTCTCGACGGTGATCTGCGCCTCGAGCGCAGCTAGGGCGGCCGGCAGCTCGGCGGCCGAATCGGCGTGCGCCACGGAGCCGCCGATGGTCCCGCGGTTGCGGATCACCTGATGTCCCACGTGGCGCAGCGCCTCGCCCATGAGGGGGCAGGCCGCCCCGAGCAGGGCGTCGCGCTCGGCTTCCGCGTGGCGCGTGAGCGCACCGATCACCACCCGGTCGCCGCGCTCCTCGACATACGAGAGCTCCGGCACGCGGTTCAGGTCGATCAGCGCCTCGGGCTGCGCGAGCCGCATGTTCATCATCGGCATCAGGCTCTGGCCGCCGGCCAGGAACGACCCGTCCACGTCGTAACGGGCCTTCAGCTCGAGCGCCTCGGCCTTTGACGACGGCGGGTGGTACTTGAAGCGCCCGGGCTTCACCGTGCCGCTCCGCCTAGGCCGAGTGCCTGCGCAGGAAGTCGAGCACCGCCTCGGCGTACGCCTCCGTCGCGTCGAAGATGCTGGAGTGGCCGGACTTCTCGAGCACGCACTTCTCCGCGCCCTCGATGCCCTGGTAGATGGCCTCCTGGCCGGCCCCGTCCGGAGGCTGCTCCCAGGGCGTCATCACATCGTCCGCGCCGCCGATCACCAGCGCCGGCGCGGTGACCTTCTCGCACCAGGGCGTGAGGTCCATGTCGAGCAGCGCCTGGCAGGCGGCCGTGAAGACCTCGGGCCGGTTCGAGTCGCGGAGGATCTGCTGGATGTGGTCGGCCGCGTCCGCGCCCTCGGGCGACGCGAGATGGTGCGCGGAGAGCGCCTCCCAGGTCACGAGCTCGGCCAGCACCCGGCTCCCCACGCCGTCGGGGTCCAGGGCGACGATGTCGATGTGGTTCTTGAATATCAGCCGGCCGACTGCGTTGAGCTTCGCTGCGGCGCAGTTGATGATCACGCTGCGGGCGCGGTCCGGGTACTTGCCGGCGAAGACGAGCGCGACCATGCCGCCCATCGACGTCCCGTGGATGTGGGCCGTCTCGAGGCCGAGCGCATCCATGAGACCGGCCACGTCGTCGGCCCAGACCTCCATGTTGTAGTCCTGAAGCGGCCGGTCCGACTCGCCGTAGCCGCGCTGGTCGTAGTCGATGACCTGGAACGACTCGGCGATCAGCGGCGACACCGGGTCGAAGTTGAAGTGTCCGAAGCCCGAGCCGTGGATCTGTACGACCGGCTCCCCGTCACCTGTGACGCGGTGCCACAGCTCCACATCGTTGACCCGAATCTTCGACAAAGCTTCCCCTTTTTTTGCTCAGTGCGTGTTGTATACAATCGGCTGTCGGAGCACCCTAGCTCCGCCGCCCCCGTAAGGTCAAGACACGAAAACGCTGCGTGGCATGTGGAAAGTCACGTTGCTCGCGTGTCCGGGAGCGAGCACCGGCACGGCTATCTTCAGATCGCCCGCGACGCTGCAGAGCATGTATGCCTCCGACCTCGTCAGACCGTGCGTGGCCTCGAGGTGGTCGATCATCCAGCGCACGGCGTTGCGAGCCCCCTCGTGCATGTCCGCGCCGGAAGCCGTGGTCACGTAGTAGCCCATCCCGTCGGCCTTGGCGGTCGTACGGCCACGCGTCTCGCACTGGACGCTCGGGATGCTTCGGCCGCGGACCACGCTCAGCCGCACGGTCACGGTGAGGGGCGCCTCCATCGCGATGCCGCAGACTTCGCCGTCGCCCTGCGCGAGGTGCCCGTCGCCGATCGAGAAGAGCGCGCCGCGCACCTCGACCGGGAAGTAGACGGTGCTTCCCGCGCACGCGTGCCGGTTGTCCTGGTTGCCGCCGAGGCGGGTCGGCGGCAGGGTCGGATGCAGCCCCGACTCCTCGGGCGCCACGCCCATCACGCCGCAGAACGGCTCGATCGGGACGCGCACGGACGGTGTGAGCCCGACGCGGCCGTCATCGCCCACCTGCCACATGTGCAGTGCGAAGTGGTCGCCGAAATCGTCCGCGAGCAGCCCGAAGCCGGGCGAGATCGTGGTGTATCCCCAGCCCTCGTGCTCGTACTCGAGGATCTCCGCCTTCAGGACGTCGCCGGGCTCGGCACCCTCGATCGCGACCGGTCCGGTGATCGCGTGCAGCCGGTCCCAGTCGAGCTCCTTGAGCGTGTCGAGCGTCGCGTCGGGGGTGAACTGGCCGTCGTAGGCCTCCCGGCACTGGAAGACGACCGTGTCGCCGGAGCTCACGGTGAGCACCGGCTCGACGCTGTTGTCGAATCCGTAGCGCCGGTTCTCGCTCGAGACGTGGTGCAGACGGTTGGTGCCGAACGCGGCCAGGTTTGCCGTGGTCACAGTGCTTCCTCTCTGGTCGGGACGGCGGCAGCGATCAGCTCCTGCGCGACTGCCTCCGGGTTCGTGAACATCACCTCGTGGCTTCCAGGCATCTCGCGAAGGTCGAAGCTGCCAAGACGCGAGGACATCCCCGGGTGCCACCCGCCGGGGTCCAGCGCCAGGTCGTCGCGACAGGCGATGTAGGTCCGCGGGATGTCGAGCGAGTAGAACCGCCCGAGGTCGAGCTTGTCGGTCCAGGTTGCGTACGGCTGCGGCGCCAGACGGCTCCAGACGGCTCGCGCCTGCTCCTCGCCGGCGTCCTGCATGAACGCGTCGCGGAAGATGTCCCATGGGCACTCCACGGTGTTGTCCGAGCTCGCCGCCGCGCTCCGCTCGAACTCCTCGACCTGCTCGCGCGGCAGGTTGTCCACGATGCTCTGGCCGTCCTCGAGGACGAAGGCCGTGAAGAACACGAGCCGCGCGATCCGCTCCGGAATCCGCTCGGCCACCTTGCTGATGACCGAGCCGCCGAAGCTGTGGCCGACGAGCGTGATGTCGTCGAGCTCCATGCTCTCCGCGGCGCTCGCGACCGTGTCGACGCAGTCGGCGTGCCTGACGCCGGCCCGCGACGCGCCCGGGCCGTGCCCCGCCAGCGTCGGCGCGACCGTGCGATGGCCCTCTCGCTCGAGATGCTCGCTGACGCCCTCCCAGGCCCAGCCGCCGTGCCACGAGCCGTGGACGAGCAGGAAGGTCTCGCTCAACCCTTCACCGCGCCCATGCTGAGCCCCCGGATGATGTGCTTGTGGAGCAGGAACACGATCAGGAGGATCGGCGCGAGGCCGATGACCCCCATCGCCGCCAGCTCTCCGAAGTTCACGCCGCTCGGCGTGATGGCCCGTGAGATCACGATCGGGAGCGTCTCGGCCTCGCGGCCACCCAGGATCAGCGCGAAGGCGAACTCGTTCCAGGCGAAGATGAAGACGAGAATCGCCGTGGCGATGACGCTGGGACGCATCAGCGGCAGGACCACGCGCGTGAAGACCCGCCACGGGCCGTAGCCGTCGACGTGACCCGCGCTCTCGAGGTCGGCCGGGATCTCCTTGATGAAGATGCCGAGCACCCAGACGTAGAAGGACAGGTTGAACGTGAGGTAGGCGATGATCAGCCCGAGCTGCGTCTCGAGCAGCCCCACCTCCTTGTAGATCAGGAAGAAGGGGATGATCATCGCGACCGGCGGCGCCATCCGCGACGCCAGCACGAACATCATGATGTCGTCGCGGCCGCGCACCCTGAGCCGGGCGAGCGCGTACGCCGCCGGCGTGCCGAGCACCACCACGAGGATCGTGCTCAGGCCCGCGACGAGCAGCGAGTTCGTGAGGCCGTGGGCGACCTCGCTGTTGTTGAAGACGGTCTCGAGATGCTTCGTGATCGGGCTGAAGATGAATTCGGGCGGCTGCGCGAACACGCTGTTGGCCGGCCGGATGCTGATCGACAGCGTCCAGAGCACGGGGAAGATGAAGAAGAGCGTGAGCAGCAGCAGGACGGTGGTCCTGGCCCAGCGCCTGAGGGTGTTGTCGTTGGCCATTCGTCCGTTCCTAGAAGAGCTTCAGCGTTCGGCTGAAGAGCCGGTAGACGAGCGAGGCGACGATGAAGAAGAGGATGAAGATCACCACCGCCGCCGCCGCCGCGAGCCCGACCTCGTAGTAGTCGAAGACGTTCTTGTAGAGGTAGACACTCACCGTCTGGGTCGCGTCGTTGGGCCCGCCGCCGGTAAGGATGTAGATCGTGTCGAAGATCTTGAAGGTGTCGATCACGCGGATCAGCAGCAGCACCGCGAGGATCGGGTACACGCCCGGCAGGGTGATGAAGCGGAACGTGTGCCAGCGCGACGCGCCGTCCACCGCGGCCGCGCGGTAGGGCCCGAGCGGGAGCGCCTGGAGGCCCGCGAACACGGCCAGCGTCACGAACGGCGTCCACTGCCAGACATCGATCAGGATGATCGCCGCCACCGCGCTGCCGGGCTCACTGAAGATCGAGGTGCCCGACAGGATCCCGAACCGCTCGATGACCTCGTGGGTGAAGAACCCCCACTGCGGCGCGAGCATGATCTTCCACACCATCGCCACGACGGTCGGTGCGAGCACGGACGGGATCAGTAGAGCTGGAGACAACACGCGCGAGCCGACCACGCCACGGCTGAAGAGCAGCGCGAAGCCGAGCCCGAGGAAGAGCTGGAGGGGGACCGCGATGACCATGATCACCGCGGTCACCTCCATGCTTTTCCAGAACTTCCCGTCACTGAGCAGCTCGCCGAAGTTCGCGAACGCGTTGAAGTCCGCGACCCGCGTGAACTCGGTCTCGTGCAGGCTCAGGTAGACGGTGTAGAGGAAGGGGATGACCCCCACGACTACGAGCGTGAGGAGCATAGGCGCGATCAGCACGTACGGAAACGCACGGCCCTCCAGCCAGTCGGCTGCGCGCAGCCTCCAGCCGGTGGGTGCCGCGGGTTCTGCACTAATGGCACTCATCGTGTCTAGCTCCTCGTGCTCGCTTGCCTCGTCCTACTCCTGCGGCAACAGGCAGCTGTCTCCGCAGATCTCCTCCATGTCCGACTGCAGGCTGGCCAGTCCGTCCTCCGGACTTGCCTTGCCCTGGCCGACCGCCTGCTGCATGCGGTTGACCGCGTCGAACAGCTCATAGAGCTTCAGACCCGCGGGCCACGGCGTACCGTGCGCCAGCGACTCCTTGACGGCCGCGTACAGGTTGGCCCGCGGGCCGTCCGTGACAGCCGGGCTCTCAAGCGTGTCCTTGCGGACAGGCATGAACGCTCCGGACTCCACCCACCGGTCCTGGGTCTCCTTGGATGCCATCCACTGGAGGAACAGGTACGTCGCCTCCTTGTTCTTGGACCCAGCACCGATGACGAGCGTCCCCGGCTGCGCGGAGGTGCTCCGCGTCTCCGGATCCTCGCCGTTGGGCTGTGCGCCGCCGTACACGAACTTGCCGGCGTACTGAGAGCCGCCCTCCACGTCGATCGGGAAGATGAAGTCGCTCCAGATCCAGCCCGAGGCTGCTCCGCCCTCACCCATTACGACCGGGATGTCGATCAGCGACATCTCGGCCTGTCCCGCGGGGCCGTACTTCCACATCTCGGCCCACAGCTTCATCGCCTCGACGTTGCCGGGGCTCGTGGCGGCGGGCTTTCCGTCCTCGTCCCAGAGGCCGCCGCCGAACTGACGCAGGTAGATCGGGTCGAGCGTCTCCGTCGCGGCGCTCAGCTGCGAGCCCTCCATGACGAAGCCGGGGAAGTCCCGCTCCACGGTCTTGCCGGCGAGCTTCTCGCCCTTCGAACGCGTGAAGAACTTCGCGAAGTCCCGCACTTCCTGCAGCGTCTTCGGAACCTCGAGGTCGCGGCCGAACTCCTTCTTGAACGCGGCCTGCTCGCCCGGGTCGTCCATCAGGTCCTGGCGGCCCCACCAGACGACGTTGTAGTTCCAGTTCGGGAAGCCGAGCCTGTTGTCGCCGAACTTCGTCGCGTTGTCGGTCAGAGGCTGGATGAAGTCCTCGAACTTGACGTCCGGGTCGCGCAGCGCCTCGTTGTCGTAGTAGTCGTCGATGAACTGGACGGCATCAGCGGCCAGGACCCGGCCCTTCTGAGCGACGTGGATCATCACCGCGTCGTAGGCCCCGCGGCCCGAGATCAGGTCGGCCTCGCCCTTGCGAATCACGTCAGGGTGCGGCTCCAGCTCGAAGCTGACCTTGATCCCCGTTTCCTTCTCAAAGTCGGGGATGAGCTCCTTCATCGCCGGCTGAAGGCCGGTGACCTCGTCCAGCACGCGGATCTCGGTGCCCTTGTACGGCGCCGCCGCCGACTTCAGCGTCCAGTTGCTCGCGTTGACCTTGCTGTCGCCGGTGTTACCACCGGAATCTCCATCATCTCCGCCACAGGCCGCGAGCAGAAGCGAAATGCAAATCGCCAAGCCGCAGATCAGCCACGAGCGCCGGACCCTAGGTACCGCGTACATCGTCGACCTCCTCGTTGTTTGCCAACTCAGCCGGCCTCATTCGAACCCCCATGGACCCGGCCGGTACTGCGCCTTCCGCCCTCCGGTGAGAACACGTGCACAGGCGCGTGCTCCCAGTCGATGTAGACGCGCTGCCCCACCTGCGGCAGCTCTCCCTTTTCGGCGACGACCTTCGTCGACTGATCCGCCCCTACGCGTACGATCACGACGCTCTGCCGGCTACCTGACTCGGTGCCGATCACCTCGGCGGCGATGGCCGTCGGCCCCGGTTCGCTGCGCAAGCGCAGGGCCGCTGGCCGGATGCCGACCTTGGCGGGGCCGGCGGGTAGTCGGCCGCTCCCGTTGGAGACGAACAGGGGCTGGTGCTCAGCGCCGTCGAGGACCAGGCCGCCGCCCTCTTCGGTCCGTGCGTCGAGAATGTTCATGCCGAGGTCTCCGAGGAGGCGCGCGACCCCGATGGTCGCCGGCGAGCCGTAGATCTCGCGCGGCGTGCCGAGCTGCACGATCTTCCTGTCGACCAGCACGGCGATGCGGTCGGCGATCGCCATCGACTCCACGCCGTCCGGCGTGACCCAGATCGTCGGCACCTCGCGGGCTGAGAGGAGCCTGCGCAGCTCGCCGCGCAGCCAGTGGCGCAGCTTGGCGTCCAGGTGCGCGATCGGCTCATCCATGAGATATGCGGCGGGGTCGCGGACCAGCGCACGACAGAGAGCCACGCGCTGGCGCTGCCCCCCCGAGAGCTCGAGCGGCCGGCGCTCGAGCAGGTCGTCGATCTGGCAGATTTGGGCGATCTCGAGGACGCGCCGATCGACCTCCGCGTCCGAATAGCGCGCGCGTACAGCCGGAGCGCGCAGCGGGAACGCGATGTTCTCGCGCACCGACAGCAGCGGATAGAGGACGTAGGACTCGAACACCATCGCCGTCTGGCGCTTCCACGCGCGCCGCCGCGCGACGTCCTGGCCACCAATCAGGACAGTGCCGCTGGTGGGCCGCTCGATGCCCGCGGCAATCTTCAAGATCGTGGACTTCCCAGCGCCGGAGGAGCCGACGAGGGCGACGATCTCGCCAGGCGCGACATCGAACGAGACGTCCTCCAGCACCGTTTGCTTACCGAAGCGCTTGCTGATGTCCATCAGCGCGAGCGCGCTCATTCGCTCGCCACGCTGTTCTCGAGGAGCGGCCCGACGGCGTCGTCCGCCAAGACGTTGCGCTCGGTGGACGGGTCGAAGAACGTGAGCTGCTCTGGGTCGACCGTGAACTTCACCGGCTGACCGATCGCGTAGTCGTCGTCGGGCTCGGCAAGCAGTGTCAGCCAGTGGTCGTCTCTGCCGCGGTGGCTGAGCATTACGGCCTGGAACGAGCCGAACCACTCAGCGAAGAACACCGAGCCGGCGCCCGAGGCCGGCGCGTCGGCGCGCGCCACCGAGATGTGCTCAGGGCGGATACCCACGATGACCGCTGGCTCGCGCTCGTCGTTGCCGAGCACGCCGGCGTCCGTCAACCGCTTCACCGTCCGCGCCGGAAGCTCGACTTCGAGGCTCTCCGAGACGAACCTGACGGCGCCGCCCTCGCCGGCGATCTGTCCGGGCACGAAGTTCATCGGCGGCTCTCCGATAAACCCGGCGACGAACATGTCCGCGGGCTCGTCGTAGACCGCGTGCGGCGTGTCGCACTGCCGCAGCTCGCCGAGGTGCATGACGGCGATTCGGTCACCCATCGCCATCGCCTCCGCCTGGTCGTGGGTCACCAGCACTCCGGTGAGCCCGAGCTGCTGCTGCAGCACGCGGATCTCTGACCGCAGGCGGCCCTTGAGGCTCACGTCCAGGTGCGACAGCGGCTCGTCCATGATCAGAACGGTGGGCTCGCGCACGAGCGCGCGCGCAATCGACACGCGCTGCTGCTGGCCGCCGCTCAGGTCCTGGACACGGGCGTGACGCACGTCGGTCAGCTCCATCCGCTCGAGGATCGACTCGACCCGCTCGCGGAGCTCGGGCCTGCGAACGCTGCGCACGCGCAACGGGAACGCGACGTTCTCGAACACGTTCATGCGCGGGTAGAGCGCGTAGTCCTCGAAGACCATCGCGATGTTGCGCTGCTCTGACGGCAGGTCGTTGACGCGCCTCTCCGAAAGCA
Source organism: Thermoleophilaceae bacterium (assembly GCA_034664005.1). Taxonomy (GTDB): domain Bacteria; phylum Actinomycetota; class Thermoleophilia; order Solirubrobacterales; family Thermoleophilaceae; genus JACVRW01. The sequence goes on from JAXDIL010000052.1 coordinate 40,260, forward strand.
GCAGGTCACCGTCGCTGATGTCCTCGAGGCCGGCGATCATCTTGCAGGTAGAGGTCTTTCCGCACCCGGACGGGCCGATCAGGGCAAGCAGCTCGCCGGCCTCGACGTCGATGGAGACGTCGCGCACGGCCTCGACGTCGCCGTAGCGCTTCCAGATGCTCTGGAGACTGAGCGCCGTCATGTGGATGGCTGTCCGGTCAGGCGTGCGTAGTTCTCGGGGTCGGTTGCGCCCTCGGTGCAGATCAGGAGGAGGCGCGTCTCTGCTCCGAGGACCCGGCTACCGCTCGGCACGCCGTCGTCGGCCAGCCGCAACATTCCGGCGAGGCCGGCCGCGCCCGTCTCGCCGGCCACGATGCCCTCGGCCGCCAGCAGCGTCATCGCCTCCGGCAGGCGTGCGTCGTCGACGGACATGTAGGCGTCGATCCCGCGCGATACGAGCGGCCACGCCACGAGGGACGCCGTCTCGCAGTTGAGGCCGGCCATCATCGACGCCTGCGCGTCGCCCTCGAGCGCGACGATACGGCCCTGCTCGACGGAGTGAAGCACGCACGCCGCCGTGGTGGGCTCGACGCCCACGAGCCGAGGCCGCGCGCCTGCGGCGCCCCAGAAGTGCGCGACCGCGGCGGCCGCCAGCGCGCCGACGCCGATCTGCACGGCGACCAGGTCGGGGCGCTCGGCGCCTCTCTGCGCCAGGGCATCCTCGACCTCCAGGAAGATCGTGCTGTACCCCTCGATCACCCAGCGCGGCACGTCCTCGTAGCCCGGCCACGATGTGTCTGAGATCACCAGACAGCGCTCGCCGGCGATCTCCGACGAGCGGCGGACCGCGTCGTCGTAGCCACCGTCGACAACCGTCACGTCGGCGCCCTCACCCGCGATCGCATCGATGCGGGCCTGTGCCATCTGCGACGGCACGTAGATGTGGGCGTCGAAGCCGAGCAGCGTCGCCATCCGGGCGACGGCGCGTCCGTGGTTCCCGTCGGTGGCCGCGCTGAGTGCAAACGGCTGGAGCGCGCGCGCCGCCTCCGCCAGATCGTCGAAGCTCCGCACGTCCTCGAGCGAGGCGCCGAGCCGGTCCACGATCGCGCGGTGAACCGCCCACGAAGCGCCGAGGATCTTGAACGAGGGCAGTCCGAAGCGCTCCGATTCGTCCTTGACCAGCACCTCCGCAATCCCCAGCCGGCTGGCGATCCCCGGCGCGCTGCGGAGCAGCGTCGGGGCGTAGCCCGGCATGGTCGAGTGGAACGGGAGCGGCGCGCCGGTCGGTGCCCCCGGCGCGAGGGCGTCCGGCGCGCGCTCGCGCACGAGCACCCGCTCCGTGGCGCCCGGCATGTAGGCGGCGCCGGTCATGCCGCGGCCGTCTCCGGATCGGCGTCAGCGTCCGCCCGAAGGGAGGCGAGCACTCGCTCGGGAGTCATCGGCAGCTTCGTCAGCCACACGCCCGTGGCGTCGTGGATGGCCGCGGCGAGCGCGGGCGCGACCGGGCCGATCGGCGGCTCGCCGATCCCACGCGCCCCCAGCGGACCCTTGCCCGGGTGACGCTCGAGGACCACGGGCACGATGTCCGGGAGGTCCACCGACGTCGGGACCAGGTAATCGGCGAACAGGAGCGACGTGCAGACCCCGTCCTCGATGTCGATCTGCTCGCTCAGGGCGTAGCCGACCCCCTGGGCCACGGCGCCCTGGATCTGCCCCTGCACGCGCTGCGGATTGATGGCACGACCGACGTCGTGGCAGGCGGCGTAGCCGAGGATGCTCACCTCGCCCGTCTCCTCGTCGACGCCGACGTCGACCGCGTGTGCGCCGTAGGTGTAGTCCGGGAACGAGCGGCCGCGCCCGGTCCGGGGGTCGAACTCTCCGACCTCGGCCTCGAACGTGCTGTGGCAGTAGGGCATGACTCCCTCCGCCTCGGCCGCGCGGGCGAGCTCGGCGAGGGTGAGCTTGCGTTCCTTCTCCTCGCGGGCGCACACGATGTCGTCGGCCCAGTCGAGCGATTCGGGCGCGGCGCCGAGCATGTCGGCGGCGACGGGCGTGAGCTTCTCGCGGAGCTCGCGGGCGACCTTCAGCGCCGCGTTCCCCGACATGTAGAGCTGGCGCGTCGCGAAGGTGCCGCCGACGAGCGGGTTCAGGGCGCTGTCGCCGATGTGCACGCTGCTGCGGTCGATGCTCACGCCGAGGATCTCGCAGGCGATCTGCGCGAGCGAGGCCGCCTGCCCGCCGCCGAGGTCCGTGACGCCGGCGCGGATGACGAGCGTGCCGTCCTGTTCGAGCCCGATCCAGCACGAGGCGCGGTCGGCGAAGTAAACAGCCCTGCCGTAGGGCGCCATGTTGCAGGCGATGCCGCGGCCGACCCGCATGCCGTCGCGGGCCGCGGGCGGGTCGCCCAGCGCGCCGAGCGCCTCGGTCAGGCACTCGTCGAGCGCGACGTCGGTGTCGAGCGGCTCGCCGGTCACGCGCCGGTCGCCGCGCTTGACGAAGTTCCGGCGGCGGACCGTCACGGGATCCAGTCCGAGTGCCTCGGCGATCCGGTCCATCTGCTGCTCGTAGCCGAACACGACCTGCATCGCGCCGAAGCCGCGAAAGGCACTGGTCGGGACCGTGTGCGTGAACGCGGCGACGCTCTCGACGCGAACGTCGTCGACGCCGTACGGCCCTGGTGCGGTAACCGCGGCGGCGAACAGAACGCGCGCGCTGAGCAGCGGATACGCGCCGGCGTTACCCACGATGCGTACGTCCTGAGCGACGATACGCCCGTCGCTGGCCGCGCCGGTGCGGTAGCGCATGATGAACGGATGGCGCTTCTGCCGCGCGGTGAGCGACTCCTGCCGCGACCAGACCATCCGCACCGGGCGCCGCGTCTTGGCCACCAGCAGCGCCAGGTGCGGCTCGACAGTCATGTCCTCCTTGCCGCCGAAGCCGCCGCCGAGGTAGGCGGCGATCACGCGCACCTTGCTGTGCGGCAGCCGGAGGATCGCGGCGATCTGGCGCGCGTGCTCGATCACCTGCGTCGAGACGCGCAACGTGACGACGCCGTCGCCATCGATCCAGCCGATCCCCGACTCCGGTTCGAGGTAAGCGTGGTCGACGTGCTGCGTGCGGTACTCGCCCTCGACGACCACGTCGGCGCTCGCGAGCGCGGCATCGACGTCGCCGCGCTCCATCCGCCAGGTCACGCAGGTGTTGCCCTGGGGGTGCACGAGCGGCGCGCCGGGCTCGAGCGCCGCTTCCGGGTCGTAGACCCCGGGCTCGCGCTCGATCTCGACCTCGACGAGCTCGGCGGCCTTCGCCGCGGCCCACGGCGTCTCGGCCGCCACGAGCGCGATCGGCTCGCCGTCGTACCTGACCGTCTCGGCGGCGAGGACCGGCATCACGATCGGGTCGAGCCCCAGCCCGCTCGCCTCCTCGGCGATCACGTTGTGCGGCACGTCGGCCGCAGTGATGACGGTGTGAACACCCGGAACCGAGCGCGCCGCGCCGGTGTCAAGCCGCGTGATGCGCCCGCACGGCGCTGACGCGCGGATGACGACTCCGTGGAGCATGCCAGGCATCGCCCAGTCGTCCGCGTAGGCGAGCTCGCCCGCGACCTTCTGGACGAAGTCCTGGTGGACGGGGCTGCGGTCACGCGCCTGCGCGGCGACCGGGGGTGGCGCCAGCTCAACCGACATCGGAGACCTCGTCCGGAACGCCCTCGAGCTCGCGCGCGTAGCCCTCGACCGCGTCGACGATCTTCGTGTAGCCGGTGCAGCGGCAGATGTTGCCGGAGAGGGCCTCGCGGATCTGGTCGCGGTCGGCACCGGGGTTCTGCGCGACGAACCATTCGGCCGTGAGCACCATTCCGGGCGTGCAAAAGCCGCACTGCGATGCGCCGTGGCTCAGGAACCGGCGCTGCAGGGCGTGCAGGCCGCCATTGCCGTCGCCGAGTCCGCGCAGCGTGGCGACGCTGCGCCCCTCCGCCTGCACCGCGAAGACGAGGCACGAGTTGACGGGCTCGCCGTCGAGCAGGACGGTGCAGGTGCCGCACACGCCCTCTCCGCAACCCACCTTGACGTCCGTGGCGCCCGCGTGCGCCCGCAGGACGTCCGCCAGCGACTCGTTCACGTCCACGTGGGTGCTGAGGGGCCGTCCGTTCACGTCGAGCGACAGCGCGACGCCGGTGCTCATCGTCCCGCCTCCTCGGGATCCCCCGACGCTGCCCGTGCGGCCGCCATGAGCGTCGCGCGCTTGACCATGACCGCGACCACCTGGCGCCGGTAGTCGGCGGAGGCGTGCGCGCCCGGACCGATGTCGAGTGCCTCGGCGACCGCTGTGCCGGCCGCTGCGGCGGTTTCCTCGGTCAACTCGGCGCCCACCAGCCCGGCGCTCTCCGATACGTCGAGCGGACGGTCGGCGGTGGCGCCCACCACGACGCGGGCGTCGCTGCAGGAGCCATCCGCGTCAAGCGTCACGCGGACCGCCGCCTCCGCGGTGGCGAAGTCGCCGGCCCGCCGTGCGATCTCCGCGAACCCGCTGCCGCAGCGCGGGCCGTCGATCGGGAAGCGGACGCCGGTCACGACCTCACCGGGCTGGAGCTCGGTGGTGAAGTGAGTGACGAAGAACTCGCGGGCCGGCAGCTCGCGCTCGCCCTCAGGTCCAAGCAGGGTGAGAGTCGCGTCGAGCGCCACGGCTGCGCACGGCAGTTCGGCGGTCGGCTCGGCGTGCGCCAAGCTGCCGCCGATCGTGCCGCGATGCCGAACGCGGATGTTGCCGATCTGCCTTGCCGCGTCCGCGAGCGCGGGGCAGGCGCCCCGCACCTCGGAGGAGTGCTCGAGATCCGCATGGCGCACGAGCCCGGATATGAACAGCGACCCGTCAGCCTGCTCGATCGTGCGCGGACCCGCGTCCTGCACGTCAACGAGCACCGACGGCTCCGCGAGCCGCAGCATCATCATCGGCACGAGGCTCTGCCCGCCGGCGATGACGCGAGCGTCGTCGCCACCCTCGACGAGTGCCGAAACCGCGTCCGACCAGGACGACGCGCGCACGTATTCGAACGGGGCGGCGTGCACCCGGCTATCCGCTCCCCGCGGTCAACACCGCAAGGCGATCGCCGATCGCCTCGAGTGCCGCCTGGTTGCTCGTCAGCACCGGAACCCCGAGTTCACGCTCGATCTCGTCGCGAGCGTCCAGCGCGCGGAAGTTCGTGCACGACGCGAACAGCAGGTCGATCTCCACGCTCCCGAACTGCTCAACAGCCTGGGCCACGATGCTGCTGGGCTCCACCGAGGCGATCGCGAAGTTCTCGTCGATCCCGAGCCCGTGGATCCCGACGACCTCGATGCCGACGTCCTCGAGGCTCGCGCGGATCGGCGTGTTGAGCGCCTCGACGTAGGGCGTGATCACGCCCACTCGGTGGGCGCCCCGAGCCGAGATCGCGCGTCGCACCGACGCGGCGACGCTGATCGCCTCGGCGCCGGTCTGTTCGGCGATCGACTTCACGAGCTCGCCTTCGTACTCGTTGCCGCGCAGTGCGCCGGCGCTCGTGCAGCCAAACACGACGACGTCCGGCTTAGCCGTGGCGAGGTCGTATATCGCCGTCGGCAGGTGCTCGTCCAGCATCGCCGACTCGCCCTCGGGCGTCGTCTCGCGCAGGTGCATCCGCGCGGTGTGGAGGGTGGCCGACTCGGGGAGCCGGCGGTAGAGGTCCACCTCCATGACGGTGTTCGACGACGGCACGATCAGGCCCACGCGCGTGCTCACGACGGCAGCCCTCCGACGACGGCGGAGTGCGGAACGGACGCTCCGTCGTTGTTCGTTTCCGTGTGCGACGGGGGCGGCGGCAGCTCGAGCAGCTCGAGCGGGTTGTGCCGGATCATCAGCTGGACGTCTTCCTCGCTGATGCCCGACTCGTAGACCGATTGGGCGAACACGCGCAGGGCCTCCGCCGGCATCGGGTTGTGGCGCTGGCCGGCGTCGCTCATCAGGATCGACTGCGACGCGCCGACCGCGCGAATCGCCTCGACCACGGCGGTCAGCTGGGCGTGCTGCCACATCGGCGAGACGGTGCAGTAGCCGAACTCCGCGTACGCGCCGTGCCCGACGAGCCGCTTCAGCGTCTCTAGGTCGAGCGCGGGCACCTTGAAGAACGGGTGCGTGATCATGATCTTCTCGACGCCGCGCCCGCGAGCCTCGGGCACGAGCACCTCGATCTCCGGCACGGACAGGTGGCAGGTGCTGAGGATCGCTCGGTGAGCGGCCACGAGGTCCAGCACGTCGTAGACCTCGGGAAACAGCTTGCCGTCGGCGCCGACGATCTCGATTCCCTCGTCGCCGCTCCGCGCGACCGTGCTCGCCTGCTTGTCGTACGCGCCCGTGCTGCCGAACGTGCGCGCATGGTTCGCGGCGTCGACGGTCGGCATCCAGACATGGCGCGCGCCAAGCTGGAGCGCGGCCTCCACGGCCGAAGCGTTGATCCCGCCGACGGCCCGGTTCAGCACGATCCCGCTGGCGATCTGGATCCCCGGCACGAGCTGCTGCGTCAGATACGCGCGGCTGGTGGTGCGCTCGGAGTGACATTTGAGCGAGATCGCGCGCAGGCCCATCGCCGCCGCGTGCCGTGCCACGCCCACGTCGTCCGCGATCCGCGGGAATAGGTCCGGCTCGGAGTGCACGTGTACGTCCACGGCCCCCTGCATGTCGATGAAGGGCCCAATCGTCATACCGCCGCTGCCTTCCTCCCGCAAGCGGGAAGGGCGCCGCCGCCCTCGCCGTCCCGGAGCCAGCGCAGCTCCGCGAGCTCCTGGTCCGTCGGCGCCGGCAGCGAGACCACGGTGTCCGACGCGAGCAGCTCGAAGCCGGTGCTCTCGCGAACATGCTCCTCGCTCACGCCCGGCTGCAGCGCGTCGATGCGCAGCCGGCCGCTCTCCTCGTCGAACCCGAACAGTGCGAGGTCGGTGATCACCGCGACCGGCCGGCTACGCACGAGCCCGGCGCGCTCGCGAGACTCGGGGCCGTCGAGGTAGCCGGGGCTCGTGACGAAGTCGACGCGCTCGACGAAGCGACGCGTCTCGTGCTTCAGCATGATGAAGATCTCGCGGCAGCTCGAGACGATGTCGTTCGCCCCGCCGCTCCCGGGCAACCGGACCTTCGGGCTGTCGGGATCGCCTATGTAGCTCGTGTTGACGTTGCCGAAGCGGTCGATCTGACCGGCGCCGATGAAGCCGTAGTCGTAACAACCGCGTTGCGCGTACAGGAACAGGTCGTTGATCCCGGCGAGCATCGAAGCGCCGTGTGCAGCTCGCATCTCGTTCGTCGAGACGGGCAGCCTGCCGGGCAGCATGCTCGGGTCGATCGCGCCGCCCTCGAGCACGATCGTGAGCGACGGCGCGTGCAGCCGCTTGGCGAGCACGCTCGCCTCCAGCGGCGACCCGACGCCGGCGAACACAACGCGGCCGTCGCGCAGGAGCCGGCTTCCGGCGATTGTCATCAGCTCGGTCGGCGTCGGCTCGGAGCTCATGCGCTCACCAGCTCGCGCGCCTTGCGGCGCTGGTCGAGCAGCGCGGAAGCGCCGACCGAGTCGAGGAACCCGGCGAAGCTCCCCGCATCATCCACGTGCTCGCGCAGGTAGGCTTGGACGCCCTCGACGCCCGCCTCGTTCACGCGCTCCGCGTAGGCGTCGAAGTGCGCGAAGTCTGCCTCGTAGCGGCCGTGGCACTCGTGCGGGTAGGCGCCGTACGGAACCTCGACGACCGCGTCCACCACGAGCGCTGGGATCAGCGTGCGGTCGTTGTGCCGGACAAGCTCTTCCGACGACACGATCTCCTCGGCGCTGACGATCACGAGCTTGGCGGCTCGCGCCAGCTCGAGGTCCATGTACGCCGGACCCTCCACCTGCGCGTTGCCCCTCACGTCGGCGCGGTGGACGTGGATCAGCGCGACGTCGGGCACGAGCGCCGGAACCGCCACCAGCAGCTCGTCGGTGAAGGGGCAACGCATCTCGCGGGCCGGGAGCCGCTTGAGCAGATCGGAGCCGAGCAGCGAGGCCGTCGGGAGGAACGGAAGACCCATCGAGGCGGCGCTGAGACGCATGCCGAAGGAGAGGTGGCTCCACTCCTCGTAGATCGAGGGGTCGCGCTCGACGAAATCCCGGAACACGCGCGGGATGCCCCACCTGAGCCCGATGCCGACCCAGCTCGAGATCAGCTTCGTCGCCGCACCGCGAGCGAGGAACAGCTCCGACTCGTAACACATGAGGTTGCGGCCCAGCGTCAGGTCGCTCCGTTCCGCGCGCAGCAGCTCGAGCAGCAGCGCCCACGGTGTGCGCGAGTAGCAGCAGCCTCCGGCCACGACGGTGTCGCCGTCCCGCACCAGCGTGGCCGCCTCGCCCAGCGTCGTCTGCTTGTCGGCGGCCGTCCTCATGAGGCCGTGCCGCTCTTCTGCTTCTCGACCAGCGGCAGGACCTCTGCCGCAAAGCGCTCGACCTGCTCCTGGTCGTAGCGATACGGCACCAGGCAGATGTGCTGGACGCCGGCGTCGACGTGCTCCGCGAACTGCTCGGCGCACTGCTCAGGCGTGCCGCGGATCGCACTCTCGGCCGTAGCATCGCTCCACTCCGGGAGGTCGAAGTAGTCGTCGATGTAGGCGCGCACGTCGCGGTCGGCGGCCTCGAACGAGTCGCCGATGCAAAGCGCGAGCTGCGCGACATTCTCAAGCTCGGCGGGGTCGCGCCCGGCGTCCTCGGCGTGCTCTTGGATCCGGGCCCACGAGCGCCGGAAGTCGTCGGGAGCGTAGAAGTAGGTGAGCCAGCCGTCCGACTTGGTCGCCGCGCGCTTCAGCACCTTGTCGACGTAGCCGCCCACCAGCAGCTTCGGCCGCGGCCGCTGTGCCGGGCGCGGCAGCATGACCGCGTTGCGGAAGGGAATTCCATCGGCCTCGCCGCTGACCGGCTCGCCGCGCCAGAACTCCTTCAGCAGGTGGAGGTTCTCTTCGAAGATGCGCCCGCGGCGCTTGAACGGGACGCCGCATGCGTCGAACTCGCGCTCGTACCAGCCGGCTGCCATCCCGAGCGTGAGACGGCCGTCCGAGACGATGTCGAGTGTCGCCGCCGTCTTCGCGAGGACGGCTGGGTTGCGCAGCGGCAGGACGAGGACGCCGGTGCCGAGCTCGACCGTCGTCGTCTCACGGGCGAGCACGAGCAGGGTGGAGAGCGATTCCAGGAACGGAAAGGGCCGCTTCGTGCCGAGGAACATGTGATCCCAGGCCCAAACCGAGTCGAATCCAAGCTCCTCCGCCCGGCGCGCCGAGGCCACGACGGCATCGATGTCCGGGTCCTTGTGCGCAGGCGTGAAGTTCTCGACGGCCAGGCCGAGTTTCGTCGTCACGAACGCATCATCTTCCGCACGGCGCTTTGTATACACCACACAGAAGGCACTGGCAAGTATCTGGCTCAGGACTTAACCAGCGTGCGTCCCGCGACGGCCCTCGCGTGCGACCGGCTCGCTACGGAGTGCGGCGGGTGGGGCCGTTGCCGCGGGCGGGGCCGTTGCGCGGCGTCTTTCCCCCGGCCGGACGAGCGAGTGCTTTTCCGAGCGCTCTCCGCCCATGCGTGAGGTGCGCGGACATCGTCTCGGCCGCGGCCTTTCCGTCGCCGCGTTCGAGAGCCTCGAAGATCTGCACATGCTCCGGGACGAAGCGGCGAGGAAGCTCAGCGCGATACACGTGCTCTGACAGCTCGAGCTGGATCCGCGCCCAGTAGCCGCGCACTATTCCGATCAGCTCGCTGGCAGCTGCCTCGTAGATGGCCAGGTGGAAGTCGGCGTCCAGGCGCACAGCGTCAGCCGAGTCGGCGTCCTCGATGGCGTCGCAGAAGCGATCCAGCAGCCCGCGTATGACCGCGAGCTCATCGGCCGTCAGTCGCTCGGCGGCAAGGCGTGTCAGATACGGCTCGAGGATCAGCCGACAGTCGTAGACCAGAATTGCCTCCTGAGCGGAGAGCCGGTATGCCACGTAGGTCCCGCGACCTCGATATGAGACGACGAGGCCCTCCGCCTCGAGCCTCCGCAGTCCCTCACGAACAGGGGTCCTGCTCACGCCGGTGCGCTCGATCACGTCCATCTCTGTTACGCGCGTCGACGGAACAAGTCGTCCCGAAAGGATGTCCTCGCGCAACACGGCGGCCACGTGCTCCGCCAATGACGGTGGCGGATCGATCCGCTCCATCGGGACGCGGCTGGCAGGCTCTCCCTTCGGCTTGGCTATTGGCGATTCTGACATTGCTTAATCTTGTATGGAGTATACGTCCGGCTCACGATGTCTGTCGCCGAGCAGCGGAGCCACCCTAACCCACAGATGTGCCGAGTGCCGGGGGAACGAAAGCACTAGTGGCGGACGTAGCGCTTCTGCGACCTAGAGCAAGTGCCGTAGGGCCACGAGCCATATGGCGCCTTCACCCGCAGCACCCCCCTGCCTTGGCAGCGTTCTTTGCCGGTCGCCTAGTCTCGTACACGCTCTACGTCACGGCCGCCTCCGCGGCGAAGGACAGCCTCGGCGACGTTCTCGGCGACGCCGTTGGCTCACCGCGGGATCGCGCTCCAAGCGGCGATGCTTGCCGGCCTCGTCGCGCTCCTCCGGACCGACTGGGCCAAGCTGCTCGCGCGCACCAGCCCTGACGGCGTCCGGGGCCCGTGCGCCACGACTGCTCCGCACGCTGACTCGCGCTGACGGCTTCTTTTTCAAAGTCGGGCTCCGCGTCGAGGAGCATCCGGAGGCCGCTCCGCTACGGCATCGGACGGATCTGGCAGGCGGCGCGCAAGGTTGAGGGCCGTGTGGTCCGTTCGGACCGTGGGAGTTCGAAGCTCCCTGGGCGCATGAAAGACGGGTGTCCGCCACCATGGATCGGCACTCAGCCCCGGGTCAGCAGCTCGCGCACGTCGTCGGGGACGAGCTGCGGCCGGCCGGCGTCGTCGACGTAGACGATCACCGTGCGGCCGCGGACATTGCAGGTGCGGCCGCTGGAGATCTCGAAGCCCCATGTGATCGACGTACCGCCCAGGCGCTCGAGCGACAGCGTTACCTCGTACTCGTCGTCGAACGCCAGCGAGCGGAGGAACTCGGCCTCGACCGACCGGCGCGGGGTGCGATCCATGAGGTCGAGCCGCCCGAGCCGGCGCCATAGCGCGGACTCCGCGGCCTCCGCCCACAGGAACGCGTGGGAGTAGTGGAATTGACCGCTCGCGTCGGTCTCCGCCCACGCAACCCGACCGCGAATCCTCTGTTGGGCGCTCACCGTGTGACCACCTATACCACGGAAAAAAAAACGAGGTCGCTCTCTTGACTTTCACGAGGCGCTTGGAAGACTGCAGTCGCGTGCCACTCAGCCAGATCACCCTCGACGAGGCCGGCGACACCTCGGTCCCAGGCCTCCTCGATCGCCGGGTGGAGGAGACGCCGGACGCGCGAGCGCTGATCACGGTACGCGGCGAGCTCACATTCGCCGAATGGCGCGGGCAGGCGGCGGCCACGGCGGCCCTGCTCAGAGACGGCTTCGGGATCGGCCGCGGCGAGCGGCTTCTGCTCTGGATGGGAAGCGACGACGCGCGCGGCTTTCACGTCGCCCTGCACGCAACGCTGGTCGAGCGCGCCGTCGTGGTGGCGCTCGACGACCGGCTGAAGCCGGCCGAGGTCCGGAGGCTGATGGGTGAGACCGAGCCAAGAGCGCTCGTGCTGAGCAGCACGGTCGCCCGCAACCTGACCCCCGCCGGGCTGGCCGAGCTCGGGCTGGATCCGGACCTGCCCGTGGACGACGCGGAGCTCGTCCACGTCGTCCCCGTCGCGGACCGGGCCGTCGCGCCCGGCGGCGAGTCAGTTCGCCTCTCGGAGCTGCCCGCCGCCGAGCCGCGCAGCGTGGCCAGCCCCGGTGACGACGCGACCATCTTCTTCAGCTCCGGCTCCACCGGCGCGCCCAAGGGCGCGCTCTGGACCCACGGCGACCTCTGCCAGTACGTCGAGCGCGCCGCGCACGCCATCTACGCGCTGCCGCGGAACGGCAAGCACCTGCAGGCGGACGACCTGCTCCAGTCGCCGATCCCGGTCTACACCGCCGCCCACGTGATGGAGAACCCGTACGCCGCGGTCGTCGCCGGCTGCACGCTGGCGTGCGAGTCGAGCCGCTTCGACGCCGCGGCGTCCGAGCAGCGGATGCACGACCTCGGAACGACGATCTACAACGCCGCGCCGCCCCACTTCGCGATGATGTGCGAGCTGCCGCCCTCCCCGGAGCCGGAGCGCCTCGAGCTCATGGTGAGCGGCGGCTCGGCGTTCACCGCCCCGCTCTACCGGCGCATGCGCGAGCGCTGGCCGAGCGCGAGCATCACCAACTGGTACGGCCTGATGGAGAGCGGGTGCGGCCAGACGCTGAGCTACGGCGAGGACATCGAGCGCGCGCCCGGGGCGATAGGGCGCCCGGTCCCGCCAACCGAGTTCCGCATCGTGGACGATCAGCTCGCCGACCTACCCGCCGGCACCGAGGGCGAGCTCTGGACGCGCGCGCCCGCCCAGATGCGCGAGTACTTCGAGAACCCCGAGGAGACCGCCCGCCGGCTCCACGACGGCTGGCTGCGCACCGGCGACCGCGCCGTCCTCGACGAGAGCGGCGTGATCCACGTCGTCGGCCGCAACGAGGAGCGCATCAACCGCGGCGGCTTCAAGTTCTATCCCGTCGAGATCGAGTCGGTCCTCGAGGACGACCCACGCGTGCTCGAGGCGGCCGTGATCGCCGTCCCGCACGACCTGCTGGGCCAGGACGCGGTCGCCTTCGTGGTTCCGACCGCCGGCACGGAGCTCGACGAGGACGACCTGCGCTCGCGTTGCAAGGCGCTCGTCGCGCCGAACAAGGTCCCGTCGCGGATCATCGTCACCGAGCGGCTACCGCGCGGCGCCTACGGGAAGGTCGTCCGCCGCGACCTCGCCAAGCGCTACCAGGAGCTTCAGGGATAGGGATGGCGGAGGTCACGTTCAGCATCCGCGAGGTGACCATCGCGGTGAACGACATCGCCGCCGCGGCCGAGCGCCTCGGTGGAGCGCTTCAGTCGAAGGTCGACGAGATCGTCGAGTTCCCGGAGGAGAACCTCGAGCTCCAGATGGGCGGAGTGTGGGTCGGCGACGGCGACTTCCACCTCGCCCTCGTGCACGACCCGTCCGGACGCGGTCCGGTCGGGCGCTTCCTCGAGAAACGCGGCGAGGGGATCTACGAGCTGAACGTGCGAACCAACGACCTGCCCGCCGCAATCCAGCACATGAAGAGCCAGGGCTTCCGCTTCGTCAGCGAGACGCCCCACGTGCTACCGGACTACGACTGGAACGGCGAGATCTACTCCGAGCTGCGGATCGTATTCGTGGACCCAGCGAGCGCACACGGCGTCCTGATCGAGGTCGCCCAGTGGATCAAGTGACCTCGGTGCGCACCGGGGTTTGGTTCCAGGGCGGGCTCAGCGTAAAGCGCGCCGTCGAGCTCGCCCGGGCCGCGGAGGCCGCGGGCGTGGACGCGGTCTGGGTGGCGGAGGGGCCGATCGGGCGCGACGCGTTCGTCACGCTGACTGCAATCGCCGCCGCCACGAGCCGGGTGGAGCTCGGCACCGGCGTGGTCAACTCCTTCACGCGCCATCCCGCTCAGATAGCGGCCTCCTTCGCGACGCTCGACGAGGCCTCGGACGGCCGCGCCGTCGCGGGCCTCGGGATAGGAGCGCGCGACTATCTGACGCCGCTCGGCTTCGACACGTCGAAGCCGATCGCGACGGCGCGGGAGATGCTCGAGCTGATGCGCCGGCTGCTTGCGCGCGAGGTGATCGACCACGCGGGCGTCAAGTTCCGGCTGGAGGGCGCGCGCCTCGCGTTCGAGCCTCCCCGGGCGGACATCCCGATCTACCTCGCCGCGACGGGACCGAGGATGTCTGCGCTGGCCGGAGAGCTCGCCGACGGGATCTACCTCCTGTTCGGCACGCGCGAGTACGTCGAGAACGTCCTGCGGAACGCGCGAAAGGACCGCCCGGCGGACAAGCCGCTGGAGGTGGCGAGCCCCATCTTCATGGCTGTGGACGAGGACCGCGACGCCGCCCGAGCGCAGGTCAAGACAGGCATCGGCCTCGTCCTCACGGAGCCGAGCGGCGAGGCGATGCTCGAGGCCAACGGGCTGGACCCGGCGCACGCCGAGCGGATCCGCGCCGCGCTCGCCGAGTCCGGCGTCCGGGCCCTGCGCAGCGCCGTCGACGACGCAATCGTGGACAGCCTCACGATCGTCGGCACACCCGCTGAGTGCGTCGCGCGGCTCGAGGAGGCGGTGAGCTGGGGCATCACTCACCCGCTCGTCCTGCTGAGTGGCGACGACCCGGCGCCCGCGCTCGGGGTGCTCAGGGAGCTCCGACGGGCGGCGGCGTGACGATCGACGCCGATACCCGGCGCGACATCGTCGCGATGGTCCGGAGCTTCGTCGACGACAAGGTGCTTCCGCACGCGGCGCACTTCGACCGTGAGGACGCCTTCCCCGACGAGATGCTCGAGCAGATGAAGGAGCTCGGCCTCCTCGGGATCACCATCCCCGAGGAGTACGGCGGCATGGGCCTCGACCTCGTGACCTACGCGATGATCATCGAGGAGCTGGCGCGCGGCTGGATCACGGTCGCCGGCATCGTGAACACGCACTTGATCGGGTGCTACCTGCTCAAGACCTTCGGCACCGACGAGCAAAAGCAGTACTTCCTGCCCAGGATGGCGACGGGCGAGATGCGCGGAGCCTTCTCGCTGTCCGAGCCCGAGGTCGGGTCCGACGTCCAGGGACTGCGGGCGACCGCGACGCGGCAGGAGGACGGAAGCTGGGCGCTCCACGGCCAGAAGATGTGGGTCACCGGCAGCTTGCGCTCGAGCGTGATCTTCGTGCTGATGAAGAGCGACCCGGCCGCCGACCCGCCCCACCGGGGCATCACCTGCTTCATCGCCGAGAAGGAGCCCGGCGTCGCCGAGCCCGGCGGGCAGTTCGCGGGCGTGACCATCTCCCCGAAGATCGCGAAGATGGGCTACCGCGGAATCGAGACGAGCGAGGTCGTCTTCGACGGGTACCGCTGCCCGGCGAACCGCATCCTCGGCGGCGAGGAGGGGCTCGGCCAAGGCTTCCGCCAGATGATGGACGCGCTCGAGACCGGGCGCGTCAACGTCGCCGCCCGCGGGGTGGGTATCGCACAGCGCGCGCTCGAGCTGGCGCTGCGCTACTCGCAGGAGCGCAAGGCGTTCGGCAAGCCGATCGCGAAGCACCAGGCGATCCAGTTCAAGCTCGCGGACATGGCGACCAAGGTCGAGGCGGCGCGGCTACTCACGCAGCAGGCCGCCTCGATGAAGGACGCCGGCCGGCGCTCGGACCTCGAGGCCGGGATGGCGAAGCTGTTCGCGTGCGAGGCCGGCAAGGAGGTTGTCGAGGAGGCGTTCCGCATCCACGGCGGCTACGGCTACTCGAAGGAGTACGAGATCGAGCGGCTCTACCGAGACGCGCCGCTGCTCCTGATCGGCGAGGGCACCTCCGACATCCAGCGGATGGTGATCGGGCGAAGCCTGCTGGCGCGCAACCGCGTCAGCTGACCCGGAAGCTCGCGACGCCGCCCTTCAGCACGTCGGTGCCGTTCGCAGAGGCGGTGAACAGCGTGCCTTCGTCTTCGTTCCAGCCCGACACTTCGATCGCGGCTCCCGGGTAGACGGGGGCGGCGAACCGGACCGACAGGCCGGTCAGCTCGCCGGGGTCGCGCTCGAGCGCGTCCGACATCGACAGCGCGACGCATCCGAGCGTGGCGAGGCCGTGCAGGATCGGGCGCTCGAAGCCAGCGGCGCGGGCAACGTCGGGGTCGATATGGATCGGGTGCGGATCGCCGGTCAGGCGGTAGAGCGCGGCCTGGTCCTGGGTCGTCTCGGCGCGCGCCTCCACGTCGGGCGAGCGCTCGGGTGCGGCGCCGCCACCCGAAGGCCCGCGCTCACCGCCAAACCCGCCTGCCCCCGGCACGAAGATCGTGTAGCGGGCCTCGAAGAGCTCAGATTGCACGGCGACCACGACGAGCGCGGACGATCCCTTGTCCCAGACCGCCTCGACCGCCGCCGTCGTCCGGATCTCGGCGCTGCGCGGCAGCGGGCCGGACACCGTGAGCTCCTGGCCGACATGGAGCGTGTTGGCGCGGTCATAGCCGGCCACGAGCGCGACCGCCTCTATGGACCAGAGCCCGAGCGTCAGCGCGAAGGTAGGGAGCACCTCGAGACGCTCCTCGTAGACCAGCTCGGTCCGGTCGGCTCCGGCTCCCACCGCGAGCGCGTAGAGGATCGCGTCGCGCTCGTCGTACTTCGCGACGTGGGCGCCCAGGTCCGTCCCGACGATCCCGCCGAGCCCTTCCGTGGTCACCGCGCGAGCCGCTCCTTCGCGCTGGCCACAGCGTCACGACGCGATTCGGACTCGAGCAGCTCCTGGCGGCGGACCTCCCAGTCGGCGGCGACCGGCATGCCGGCGGATGCCTCCTCGATCAACTCCTTGGTCAGCCGGACCGCCTCGCGCTGCCCGTCGGCACCGCGCGTGGCGAGCGCCACCGCCGTGTCGAGCGCCTCCCCGGTGGCCACCACCTTCGTGACGAGGCCGGCGGCGGTCGCCTCGTCGGCGGGAATCCGGTCCCCGAGCATCATGAGGCGAGCCACCGTCTGGCGGCCCAGCTCGGCGGTGAGCCGCGCCGCTCCGTCGGGCCTGTAGAGGAGGCCGAGCCTCGCGGAGGGGAGCAGGAAGAACGACCCCAGGCCCGCCACTCGCACGTCGCACGCCACCGCGAGCTCGACTGCGGCGCCCGCGCACGGCCCCTCGATCGCGGCCACCACTGGAACGGGCAAGCCCCTGATGGCCGAGACGGCCTCGCCGACGAGCGTGTCGAGCGCGGCATCCGACCCCGTGCCCTGGACCTCCTCGAGGTCGACCCCGGCGCTGAAGCAGGCCCTGCTGCCGGTGAGCACGACTGCCCTGGCCCCTGAGCCCGCGGCCTCGGCGAGCAGCCGGGGCAGCCGCTCCAGCGCGACGCGCGAGATCGCGTTGCGCTTGGCCGGGCGGTCGATGCGAACGATCGCGACCTCGCCGCGGCGCTCGAGGACGAGCTCCCCCGGCGAGGCTGTGGCCCAGCGCCTGGCCGGCTCGTCCGCGGGGAACGCCAGTGCCTCCTCGAGTGCCTCGCACAGGTCAAGGAGGTCCCGCTCGCCCCCGGCGCGAGAGACGATCTGGAGGCCGACCGGCAGGCCGTCGGCCAGGCCGCAGGGGAGCGACGCGGCGGGCGAGCCGGAGACGTTGAACGGCGCCGTGAAGGGAAACGGCCCCCAGAGGCTGCCTACGGACTGGCCGTCGATCTCCTTCGGGCGGCGGCCCAGCAGGAACGCGACGGAGGCCGCCGTCGGCGTGACGAGGAAGTCGTAGCTTCCGAGCAGCGCCTCGACGCGCGCGCGGAGGTCAGCGTGCAGCTCGCGGGCGGTCGCTACGTCCGCGTCCGTGACGGCTGCGGCCGCCTCGATGCTCCTGCGCGCGTAATCGGTGAGCTGGTCGGCGTGCGACTCCAGCAGGTGCCCGCGGTAGCGCCGCTCGTCGGCGAGCACGAGCGGCCCGAAGGCATCCAGCCAGCCGTCGATCGGCAGGGAGATCTCCTCGACCTGGTGCCCCATAGCCTCGAGCTGCGACACGGCATGCGCGGTCGCCGCCCTGACACCGGGATCCACGGGATGGCCCTGTGGAGCTGGACACCAGCCGATCCGCGCCTCGGCGACCTCGCCGCGCGCGAAGCGCGTGCCGGTCCAGACCTCGAGCAGGGGCCGGGCATCCGCCACGCGGCGCGCCAGGGGCCCCGAGCACACGAACGGGGTCATCCCGTGGAAGCGGCCGTCGTTTCGAATCAGCCCCATCGTCGGCTTCAGCCCGAACAGCCCGCACATCGCGGCCGGGAGCCGGACCGAGCCGCCGCCGTCGGAGCCGAGTGCGACGCTCGCCAGTCCAGCCCCCACGCTCGCAGCCGCGCCGCCGCTCGAGCCGCCCGCGGTGCGTGTGGGGTCCCACGGATTGCCGCAGCCCGGGCCGAGCCGGTTCTCGGTGGTGGCCGACTGGCCGAACTCGGCGGTGTTGGACTTGCCGAGGAAGACCGCTCCGGCCTCGCGAAGCCGCGCGACCGGCTCCGAGTCCTCCGCGGCCACGTCGTCCCGGTACACGAGGGAGCCGAGCGTGGTCGGAACCCCGGCTACGTCGAACAGGTCCTTGATCGACATCGGGACGCCGAGCAGCGGGGGCAGGTGCTCCTCCCCGCTCCCGTAGCGCCGCTCCGCTGCCTCGGCCTGGGAGAGCGCCAGCTCGGGCGTGGTCGTGATGTAAGAGCGCAGCTCGCCGTCGAAGCGCTCGATCCGGTCCAGGATCTGACGCGTGACCTCGACCGGTGAGAGCTCGCGCGCGCGGAACGCTCCGAGCAGGTCGGCGAGCGGCCAGAAGACGGGTTCGGCCTCGGGGGCCTCAGGCATGCGGCAGCACTCCGCCGCTGATCCCGTAGACCTCGCCGGTGATGTAGCCGGCGCGGTCCCCGAGCAGGAACTCGGTCAGCGCCGCGATGTCTCGCGGCTCGCCCACGCGTCCCACCAGGGAACGCCGCTCGGCGTAGCCGTCGAAGAACTCCTGCGGGTAGCCGGCCTTCAGCAGGAACGGGTTGTAGATCAAGCCCGGGGCGATCGCGTTCACGCGCACCCCGCTCGGTCCCAGCTCGGCGGCGGCCACGCGGGTGAGGGCGGTAACGCCCGCCTTGGCCGCCGAGTACGCGGCGCCGTGCTCGGTCGACGTCTCCCAGGCGGCGATCGACGAGATGTTCACCACGGCCCCTCCGCCGCTCTCGACGATCGCCGGCAGAGCCTGGCGCATGCAGTTGAAGGTGCCCGTCAGGTCGACGTCGATGCACCGCTGCCAGGTCGCCGGGTCCATCTCGAGCAGCGGTTCGAGCTTGTTCCACCCGGCGTTGTTGACGAGCGCGTCGAGCCGGCCCTTCTTCTCCATGATCTCGCCGACGGCTCGGCCGACGGCATCGAAGTCCGTCACGTCGAGCGGGATGGCGAGGAAGTCCCGGCCGTGCTCGCTCGTGAGCTCCTCGCCCAGCTCGAGGCAGCGACGCTCGTGGGCGTCCGTGATCACCACGTCCCAGCCTTCCCCGGCGAGCTCGCGCACGATTGCGGAGCCGATTCCCGCGCCGGCGCCCGCCGTCACCATCACCACGCGCATCAGCCGTTCCCCTTCCTCTCGAGCCACGTGCTCAGGACTCGCGTCAGCGTGTCGGGATCCTCGTCCGTGATCAGGTGCCCGGCGCCCGAGAGCTCCTCGTACTCCGCCGACGGGAGGTGCTCGAGCATGATCTCGGCCGCCCGCGGCGGGCAGACCACGTCACGCTCCCCGGCGACGACAAGGACCGGCAGCTCGATCCGCGACAGCGCGTCGTTCAGCGGCTGCTCGTGCATCCCGGCCATCGCGCGCGCGCCATTGATGTAGCCGCGCCCATCGCCGATCGCCTTCATTCGCCCGTCCACGATCTCCTCGGCGGTCGCGGTGCCCCTCGCGAGCTGCTGCCGCGTGTCCTCCAGCAGGACCTCGCGCATCGCCCCGGCGTCACCTTTCTCGAAGAGCTCGATCCGCTCCCGCACGCCGGCCACGGCCCTCCGGCCGACGACCGACGAGGTTGCCACGGCCACCACGCTCTGCATCAGGTCTGGCCGCTCCGCCGCCGCCCAGAGCGCGATCGTGCCGCCGAGCGAGAAGCCGGCGCAGTGCGCCGGCCCGAAGCACTCGAGGAAGGCGATCAGGTCCTGGCCGAGCTGGGCCAACGTGCCGTCGGCCTCGCCGACCGTCGTCCGGCCGTGTCCGCGGAGGTCGTAGGCGAGGGTCGAGGCCGGCAGGTCGCGCTGCTGCGCGCCCCACATCTCGTGGTCCTGCGCCAGGCCGTGGAGAAGCACGACCCGCGCGCCTTCTCCTGCCGGCCGGTACGCCACCTCGATGTCCCCCAGCCGCTCTGTCTGCATCTCAGCGCCGTCGGTTATCACGTCAACCAGTCTCCTAGAGGGCTCGGCAGAAATCAAGAGAGCGACGTCAGTTTTCACTGTTCCCAGCCCGACCACCACCCTGCAAGGCGCGCCACGCAAATTCTCGCGAGAGCGACGTCACTCTCTTGACAGCATCGCTCCCCGGCGCGAAACTGACGCGGTACCCGGAACGGAGACGACGGATGAAGTTCGGAATTGCGTTTGGGCAGGATGTGGGCATTGGCGATGCAGCCGAGTACGCCAAGGCGGCGGAGGACGCGGGCTTCGCTCATGTGACCTTCGTGGACATGGGCAACCTGGCGACCGACGTGAACGTGACGATGACGGTCGCGCTGCAGGGCACGGAGCGGATCGCGGTCGGGCACGGCGTCACGGACCCGATCATGTTCCATCCCGGCACGATCGGCGGCGCGGTGGCCACCATGCGGGAGCTCACCGGCGACCGCGTCTTCGTTGGACTGGGCGTCGGTGGTCCATACGGCAAGCCGTTCATCCGTTCCGCGAAGGTCGCCGAGCTCGAGGAGGCGATCACGTTCCTCAAGCGCTACACCGCCGGCGAGGAGGCCAGCTTCGGCGGCAACTCCTGGCACAACGAATGGATCCGGCGCTCGTCCTACAACGGAAAGAGCGTTCCGGTCACCGTGGCGATCTGCGGGCCCAAGACCTGCCTCGCCGCCGGCGCGACGGCGGACGGAGTGTTCAGCATCGGTATGGACCCGAGCCTGCAGCGCTGGCGCAAGGGGCTCGTTACGCGCGCCGCGGAGGAGGCCGGCCGCGATCCCGACCAGGTCGACTTCTGGGTGCGCACCCAGGTCTACATCGCCGAGTCCAAGGAGGCGGCCTTCGAGGAGCTCGCCCCGTACGCCGCGACCTCGGCGTGGGAGCTATGGAAGGTGCTGAAGCGCGAGACGCCGGACACCGTCGCGCTCGCCAAGGACATCGACGCCGCCCACCCGGGCTTGCTCTCCGAGCTCCAGGCGATCTACGACGCCTGGGATCCCTACTGGACCGAGCGCATCGGCGGCCCGCAGACGCGGGCCGTTACCCAGCGAGTCGTCGACTTCTTCCTCGCGTCCGGCACACCTGACGACGTGCGGGAGCAGATAGCCGCGGTGGAGGAAATTGGCATCACGGGCGTCTCGATCGTGACGTACTCCGTCCGCGACCTGGACGAGATGATGAACCGGATCTCCGACGAGCTGATCAGGCAGCCGGTCTAACGGCCTCGAGCTCCGGCCTGAGGACAGCCACCGCCCGACCCGTGATCGAGCCCTCCTCGACGCGCCTGTGCGCGTCGAGGAGTCCCTCGAAGCCCTCGAATGTCGTCAGCACCGGCGTAAGGCGGCCGGACTCCAGCACGCGCAGCGAGCGCTCGATCGACGAGAACGTCATCCCCAGTGCAACCACCACGCTGATGCCGCGGTAGATAAGCGCCGACGGGTTGATCGGCACCGGCTTGCCGAAGAGGTCGCCCACGAAGACGAGCCGCCCGCCCCGCCCGACCCAGCGCGAGTAGTCCACGTCGCCCCAGCCGCCGGCCACGTCGAGGATCACGTCGGGGCCGCCGCCGGTGAGATCGTTGAGCGTCGCGCGTGCCTCCTTCTCGGCACCGCGCTCGATCACGAGCGGGTGAATTCCGTGCGACCGGATGAAGTCGGCCTTCTCGGGCCGCGTCGTCGTGCCGATCACGCGGCCGGCGCCGGCGATCTGCGCCAGCAGGGCGGTGTGGATGCCGATGCCGCCGCTGGCGCCGCGTACCAGCACCGTGTCGCCGAGCTCGATACGAGCGGCCTCCACGCCGGCCTCTGCGCTCGACAGCGCGCAACCGGTGATCGCGCCCGCCGCGAACGACACCCCGCCGGGCAACGGCAGAATCATGCCGGCGGGTACCACGACCTGCTCGGCGAAGACTCCCTCGCGCGCCTCGCCGAACATCTCGCTCTCGGGGCAGAGGCCGCTCCGGTCGCCGAGGCAGTACCGGCAGGCGTAGCAGGGCACGCTCGGCCGCACGATCACGGCCTCGCCGACGCGTTCCTCCGGAACGCCCTCGCCGGTCGCGGCGATCACCCCGGCCGCCTCGTGCCCGATGGTCCGCGGCAGACCGCTCCGCTGCCGCTCCACGGTCCGCACCGCGACGTCCAGGAAGCATGCGCCCGCGGCCACGACGTCCACGACGACCTCGCCGGGACCCGGTGACGGCCTCTCGACCTCCTGCTCCTCCAGGACGTCGATTCCGCCGTATCCGACTTGCCTGAGTGCTCTCATTCTGCCGGGCTGCTTCGTGGTCAGCGGTCGACGAACATCGCCGCGTGCCAGGCGTGGGTCACCGTCTGCACGGCCTCGTCGACGGCGACCGGCGCGCTGCGCATGTCGTCATGAGCGAACCAGACGTAGCAGCACTGCTCGACCATGCACGCCATCGCCTCCGTCGCGAGCTCGTCCGGCACGCCCTCGGTGCTCTTCGAGGTGTGACTCGAGCGCATGGCGCGCGCGAAGCGCCTGATGTGCCGGTCGCGCATCTCCCACCAGAGCCTGCGGAAGCGCTCGTCCACCGCCGCGGCCTCGATGAAGGCTCGCATGACGTCGCGATTCGCGTAGTAGTGCTCCACGTAGCCCCGGTTCGCCTCGGTGAGCGCGGCGAGCGGGTCGTCCCTGAACGACGCGCTTGTCCGCCCGCTCGCGTCGTACAGCTCCTCGTGCAGGTCCTCGATGAGGGCGGCGAACACGTCGGTCTTGTTCACGAAGTACCGGTACAGGCCGCCGGTCGACACCCCCGCCTCCTGCGCGATCTCGATCATCCGGGCGTCGACGTAGCCCTCCCGCGCGAAGACGACGCGGGCTCCCTCGAGGATCTTCTCGCGAGTGCGGAGACCTTTCCGCGTCGTCGGTTTGGCGGGCACCGAGGCCATCGAATCACGAATCTGAAGCGAAGTAAAACGTCACACGGGCTGCTTGATGAGCTCGTCGGACAGCCTTCCCACCATCTCGTGCAGGTTGCGGACCGAGTACGTGACGATCGACGCGCCGGTGATTCCGACCTCGTCGACCGCGGCGAGCTGCTCGCGCACGTCCTCGGGCGTGCCCGAGGCGAGGAAGAAGTCCACCACGCGCTGCGTCAGCACCTTGGTCTGGGGGCCGCCGATGCGCTCGGTCCAGTACGGATCCCAGTTGTCGTAGACGGCCTCGAGCTCGGAGAGCAGGCCGGGGTGGGCGGCGTCGATCTGCTCGGCGAGCGCGACGGTGTCCGGCGTCTTGCGGCGGAGCACCTTCCATAGCTCCCAGGCCGAGGTCGCGGCATACGGGGCGAGCTCCTCGAAGGCCGCCTCCTTGGACTCGGCGATGTAGACCTGGGTGCGCACCCAGAAGTCGACCTCGTCGGGATCGCGCCCGGCCTCCTCCGCGGCGCGCGTAACGAGCCCCTTGCGCCAGCGCTGCAGGCTCGGGTCCATACCGATGCTGAAGGCCGCGTCGGCGGTGGCGCCCGCCGCCAGCGTCGTCCGCGGGCCGCACACGGCAACCGCGACCGGAACGCTCTTGCCGCTGTACTCGGACCGGCGGATCCATTCGTTGTGCCATGACTTGCCGCCGAAGCTCGCCTCCTCGCCGGCGGTGTAGCCCTTCAGGAACGTGACGGCCTCTTCCAGCTCGGCGATCTTCGCCGCGCGGATGAACGGCTTGCCGTATGGGCCGCCGACGCCGAGCCCGACGAAAACGCGGTCCCCCGCCAGCTCTCGCATCGTCGCCACGGCGCCGCCGATCGTGCCGGGGTGGTACATGATCGGATCGGTCACTCCGTGACCCACCTCGATCGTCTCCGTGCCCTGGAGCGCGACGGTCATCGCCACGTTCACGTCGGCCGCGAGGTTGCCTATGTCGACCAGGGTCACGTGCGTGAAGCCCGCGTCCTCCGCCGCCTTGGAGTACTGCGCGACCTCTGAGATCGCTACGTCCTGCCCGAAGGCGATGCCGTACTTCATAGTCCTATAGTCCTCCGGTCCGAGGTGTGCGGTTGTCCGCCGAGGCGAGTGAGTCTCGCTTCGCCACGCCGGTCTGTCAAGAGAGCGACGTCACTCTCGCTTGTCTCAGATGCGCGCCGAAGGCGAACCAGGCGCGCGGTCTCCGCTTCCGGCAGCACCGCGGGCGGCCCGAGCATCGAGCCTAGCCAGTGGATGTGCGCCAGCGATTCCAGCAATACGGTCCGCGCGAACGCGTCCTCCAGCGAGCCGCCGAGCGTGAGCGTGCCGTGGCTCTGCAGCAGCGCCGCGGAGCGGCCCCGCAGCGCCGCCAGCACGACGGCCGCCAGGCGGTCCGTCCCGGGCGTCGCGTACGCGGCGGTACGGACCGGGCCGCCGAACTCGGCCACCAGGTGGTGCGTCGCCGGGAGCTCCTGGAGGACGCATCCGAGCGCGGTCGAGAAAGGCGCGTGGGCGTGCACGATCGCACCGGGCCCGCGTTCGCGGTAGACGGCCAGGTGCAGCGGGAGCTCGGTGGACGGCCCGAGCGAGCCCGCGAGCTGGTTCCCCTCCAGGTCGACCACGCACACCGCGCTCGCATCGATCTCGCCATAGGGGACGGCGGTCGGCGTGATGGCGACCAGCTCGCCATCGCCGATGCTCAGGTTGCCGCTCGTGCCTACGACGAGGCCCTCGGCGATCAGGCGACGGCCGTAGGCCGCGATCAGCCTTCGCTCGCGGGCGAGCACGTCCGCCTCAGGCCTTCGCGGTCACGCTCGAGCGAACCAGCCGCGGCCTCGGCCGCAGGCCGGCCTCGCGCGCGGGCGGGTTCAGCGGCTCCGACAACGGCGACGCGTCGCGGGACGCGTCCTGGCGTCCGCGCGGGACGGCGCCGTAGAGCGTCGTGCGCTGGCGGGGCACCCGCCCGATCGCCCGGATCGCCGCTTCGATCCGCTCCGGCGGCATCTCCTGCCCGTGCGCGGCTCCGGCCGCGCGCGAGATCGACTCGTTCATCAAAGTGCCGCCGAAATCGTTGGCCCCGCTGCGGAGCGCGAGCTGCGCGCCCTCCACCCCGAGTTTCACCCACGAGGCCTGGATGTTGGTGATCGACGGGTGCAGGGCCAGCCGGGCCACCGCGTGCATCAGCACCGCCTCGCGCAGCGTCGGGCCAGGGCGCGCCGCGCCGCGCCTGTAGATCGGCGCCTCCATGTGAACGAAGGGCAGTGGCACGAACTCGGTGAAACCGCCGCTCCGCTCCTGCTGCCCGCGGAGCGCGACCAGGTGCCGCGCCCAGCTCCGCGGGTGCTCGACGTGACCGAACATCATCGTCGTCGTGCTGCTGAGGCCCACGGCATGCGCGGCGTCGTGGACCTCGAGCCACTCGGCCGTTGAGATCTTGTCGGGGCAGATCACCTGTCGCACCTCGTCGTCGAGGATCTCCGCGGCCGTGCCGGGAAGCGAGCCGAGGCCGGCGTCTCGGAGCCGCTCCAGGTACGCCGTGAGCGGAAGCCCGAGCGTGGCGGCCCCCTGCCATACCTCGAGCGCGGAGAAGGCGTGTACGTGGAGGCGCGGAAGCGCGGACTTGACCGCCGCGCAGACCTCGAGGTAGTGGTCGCCGGTGAAGCCGGGATGGATCCCGCCCTGGAGGCAGACCTCGACTGCGCCGCGGTCCCAGGCCTCCCGGCTGCGCCGGACCACCTCGTCCACCGGCACCAGGTACGGCTTCCCGCGAAGGTTGCGCGCGAGCTTGCCCTTGGAGAAAGCGCAGAAGCCGCAACGGAAGTAGCAAACGTTCGTGTAGTTGATGTTCCGCGTTACGACGTACGTCACCGTGTCGCCGCAGACGCGTTCCCGAAGCGCGTTCGCCGCCTCGCACACGCGCCCCACCTCGGTGCCGCGCGCCTTGAACAACGTCTCGATGTCCGCCTCGTCGAGCGGCTCAGTCCCGACCTTCGCGAGCGCGGCCCCGATACCGTCGACGCCCCGCCGCGCCCCGCTCGGCATCCGGAGCTCGTCGAGCGCACGCTGCGGCGCGGGCCGCGTATCGCCGGCCGTCCAGGCGTCGGCGCGCGCCAAGCCCTCGGAGTCCGAACGGCGCAGCACGTAGGGCCGCACGACGGGATCGAGCCACCGCTCCGGCTCGGCGACGTAGTCGGGGTAGGCGGTCAGGCGCGGCACCAACTCGAACCCGCGGGCGCGGGTGGCGGCGGCGAGGGTGTCGAGCTCCGGCCATGGCGCCTCCGGGTTCACGTGGTCGATCGTCACCGGAGAGACGCCGCCCCAGTCGTCGATACCGGCCTCGAGCAGCTCCGGGAAGCGGGCGTACGAGAGGTTCGGCGGCGCCTGGATGTGCATGTCGGCACCAAGGACGAGGCGGGCGGCCGCGATCGACCAGAGCAGCTCCTCGAACGTGGGCTCGTGGGCTCCCGCCATCTTGGTACCGGGCTTCGCCCTGAAGTTCTGGACGATGACCTCCTGGATGTGGCCGTGGCGCTCGTGGGCGCCTCTGATCGCGAGCAGCGCGTCGATCCGCTCGCTCCGCGTCTCCCCTATCCCGATCAGGATCCCCGTCGTGAACGGGATTCGCAGACGTCCGGCCGCCTCGAGCACCTCCAGGCGGGCCGAGGGCAGCTTGTCGGGTGAGCCGTGGTGCGGAGCACCGGGCTCGCAAAGCCGCTCCGAGCTCGTCTCGAGCATGATCCCCTGGGACGCGGTGACGGCGCGGAGCATCGCGAGCTCGCCCTCCGCCATGACGCCGGCGTTCGCATGGGGCAGGAGCCCGGTCTCGCTCATGACCAGCGAGCACATGGCAGCGAGGTACTCGAGTGTCGTCCGCGCCCCCCGCTCCGCCAGCTCCTCGCGGGCGACCCGGTAGCGCAGCTCCGGCTTGTCGCCGAGCGTGAACAGCGCCTCGTCGCAGCCCGCCTCCTGGCCCGCGCGCGCGATCGCCAGCACCTCCTCGGGATCGAGGTAGGCGCGCTGGCCACGCTGCGGCGGAGCGGCGAACGTGCAGTAGTGGCAGACGTCGCGGCAGAGCTTGGTGAGCGGGATGAAGACCTTGCGGGAGTAGGTCACGACCCGCCCGCTCCCGCGGTCTCGAAGCTGGGCGGCCGCCGCGACGAGCTCCGCGGTGTCGCTGTCGGCGAGTGCGCGCGCCTCAGCGGCGTCCATCAGGGGCCGGTCCGCCGGAGCAGCGGCAACACGTCCCCGGCCAGGGCCCGCAGGGCCCGCTCCTGGTCATCGCCCGGAGCGTGGAACACGAGGTGGGAGAAGCCGAGGTCCAGATAGGGCTGAATCTGCCGAGCCACATCCTCGGGGTCGTCGGAGACGATGAAGCGACTGTGCGCCCGGTGCGCGTTGGCATCGGCCAGGCGCTCGAGCTCGACCGGATCCTCGATGCCGCTCTTCTCCTCGGGAGACAGGGACAGCGCGGCCCAGAAGCGGCAGGCCTCGCGCGCTGCATCGAGGTCGTTGTCGTAGGAGACCTTGATCTCGATCATCCGTTCGATGTCGGCGGGGTCACGCCCCGCGTCGCGGGCGCCCTCCTCGACCTTCTCGAGCAGCTGCTCGTAGAGCTCGGGGTCCTTGCCGCTCGTGCAGATGAACCCGTCGCCCATCCTGCCGGCCAGCTTCGCGGCAAGCGGTCCGGACGCGGCTATGTAGACCGGGACGGGCTGCTCGGGGCGGTCGTAGATCGTCGCCCGGACGGCGCGGTAGTACTCGCCCTCGAAGTCCACGCGCTCCTCGGTCCACAGGCGCGTGATCAGCTCGAGCGCCTCCGCGAGCCGGCGGCGACGCTCCTTGGCGCCGGGCCATTCGGCGCCGGTGGCCGGCGTCTCGTTCATGGCCTCGCCCGTCCCGACCCCGAGGAAGACCCGGCCGGGGCTCAGGCAGGCGAGCGTCGCGAACGACTGCGCCACGACCGAAGGGTGGTAGCGCAGCGTCGGGGTCAGGACGCTCGTTCCGAGCAGGGCCGTGTGCGTCGCCTGGCCCAGGGCGCCCATCCATGTCATCGCCGCCGGAGCGTGCCCGCCGTTGTGCCGCCACGGCTGGAAGTGGTCCGAGACCGCGATCGAATCGAAGCCGAGCTCCTCGGCCAGCACCGAGCAGCGCAGGAGCTCGGTCGGTCCGAACTGCTCCGCCGAGGCCTTGTAGCCCAAACGAACCGCTCTGTTCATGCTCGGCGCCACGAAGCGGCGATGTTTCCACAGGTCCGATACTCCGTCAAGAGAGCGATGTCGCTTTTCGGATTGTGTAGCCGGCAGTTCCCCCGGCGGTCCGCAGCCGCAAGCGCGATCTCGCAGCTGTGTCCCTTACGAACGTGACGTCGTTCTCTTGACAGCGTCAATCGACGGCTATAAGTTCGGCAGCGGCGTCTTGCGGCCCGCGGCGGAGCGCTCTCGGCTGCATCAATACCAACCGAAAGGCGACGTAACGTGAGGGACGGAGAACGAGGCACACCTGGGGACCTAGCCGCGTACGAGCGGCTCACACGTCGCCAGGTCATGCGCGGAAGCCTGGCCGGTGGCCTGGCACTGGGAGTGGGCGGCGTAGTACTCGCCGCCTGCGGCGACGACGACGACGAGAAGAGCGGCAGCGGCAGCAGTGGTGGCGGCGAAACGGCCACCATCACCTTCGCGGGCTACGGCGGCACGACTCAGGACGCGCAGATGGCGACCTGGGGCAAGACATTCACGGACGAGACCGGCAACAAGGTCCAGGCCACCGCGGTCGACTACGGCAAGCTGAAGGGCATGGTCGACTCCGGCAACGTGACCTGGGACGCGTGCGTGGTCGAGGGCTTCTTTGCCCACGCAACCGCGAATGCCGGACTGTTCGAGTCGCTCGACAAGAGCCAGCTCGACAAGGACCGGCTGGACGCCGTCGCCGGCGGCGGCCCGTCCGGCGACCAGGTGACCGATCACAGCGTGGCGTGTTACACGTATTGCTTCTGCATGGGCTACCGGACGGACCACGAGGGCCCGCGGCCGGCCAACTGGGTCGACTTCTTCGACCTCGAGAAGTTCCCCGGCACGCGCGGTCTGTACGGCGTGCCGTACGGCATGATCGAGATTGCCCTGCTCGCGGACGGCGTCTCGTGGGACGAGATGTATCCCCTCGACGTCGACCGCGCGCTGGAGAAGATCAAGTCGCTCGGCTCGGACGTGAAGTACTGGACCAGCGGCGCCGACTCACAGCAGATGCTCGTCGGCGGATCGGCCGACTTCGTCGTCGTCTGGGACACACGCAGCGCGGTCCTGACGCTCGACGGCGAGCCGGTCGCGACCGAGTTCAGCGACAACGTCCGGACCGCCGATCACCTGATCGTCCCCAAGGGCTCGAAGAACGCCAAGGAGGGCATGCAGTTCATCAACGCAGCGATCGACCCCGACGCCCAGGCGGCGGTGGCGAACGAGATCGCGCTGGCGCCGGCGAACCCGGACGCCGCCGCGAAGATCGACAAGAAGTCGAACGACCTCATGGCGTCGGGCCACGTCGACGAGGCAGCGGGCTACATCGACAACGAGTTCTGGGGCGAGAACTACGACTCGATCCTTGAGAAGTTCAACTCGGTGGTCGTGACCTGACCGGATGACGTTGGGAGTTCAGACAGTGCAGACGCGAAGCGAGGCGCGGCCATTTTGGCCGCGCCTCGTGCCAAGAGGGACCGGTTGGCTGTTCGTGCCCGCGGTTGTCCTCGTGGTGGTGGTGTTCGTGGTGCCGCTGGTCGTCGTGCTGCTCCGGAGCCTCACCTCGGGGGCGGGCGCGTGGGAGCAGTACTCGGCCGTCTTCGGCCAGGACCTGTACGTCAGCGTGCTCACGCGCACCGTGGGCATCGCGCTCGCGACGACCGCTCTGACGCTGCTGCTCGGCTATCCGTACGCGTACCTGGCCGCGACCACGACGCCGCGCGCCAGGACGTTCCTCCTGGCGCTGATCATCAGCCCGTTCCTGGTCAGCCTCCTCGTGCGAACCTACGGGTGGCTCGTGCTGCTCGACGTCAACGGCCTCTCCGGGTGGCTCCTGCGCGAGACCGGCATCAGCGACGAGCCGCCGCAGCTCGTCCACAACCGCATCGGCGTCCTGATCGGGCTCGTCCAGTACTCGCTCCCCCTGATGGTGCTGCCGATCTACGCCGCCATGCGCCAGTACGACCAGCGGCTCTCTCAGGCGGCGCAGACGCTAGGAGCGGGGCCCTTCACCGTCATGACCCGCATCTACTTCCCGCTGACGCTCCCCGGGGTGGTCGCGGGGTGCGCGATCGTCTTCGTGATCACGCTCGGCTACTTCATCGTCCCGGCCATCCTCGGCGGCGCCGGCGACACGATGCTCGGCCAACTGATCGCCCAGCAGGTGACAACCACGCTCAACTGGGGCCTGGCGTCCGCCCTCGCAACCGTGCTGCTGGTGGCCGCGCTGATCGGTTTCGCGATCTTCTACCGCTACAGCGAGGGACGCCACGTGATGGAGCGGACGCGTGGCTAGGAAGCTGCTCTGGGTGGTCGCCGCGATCGTGGGCGTGGTGTCCGTCGCCCCTGCGTTGATCGTTATCCCGTACGCGTTCAGCGAATCCGGGTTCCTCGACTTCCCGCCCGGGTGGGGCGGGTGGCAGTGGTTCCAGGAGGTGCTGGACGACCCCACCTGGGGGGCCGCGGCCATGAGAAGCCTGCAGGTGGCTCTGATCGCAACGGGCGTCGCGACCGTCCTCGGGACGGCGGCCGCCTACGCGCTCGTGCGCGCTCGGCCGCGCTTCAGCGGCATGATCGTCGGCCTCCTCGTGCTCCCTATGGTGGTGCCGATCATCATCTTCGCACTCGGCAGCTTCGCCCTCGGTAGCGACCTCGGACTGGTCGGCTCGATCTGGACGCTCGCGCTCGCGCACGCGGCGCTGGCGCTCCCGTTCGTCCTCCTAAACGTGCGCGCGTCGCTCCAGCTCGTGGATTCGTCGCTGGAGCAGGCCGCCCGCAGCCTCGGCGCCGGGCCGCTCAGCGCGTTCGGCCGCGTGACGCTGCCGCTGATCCTCCCGGGAGTCGTGTCCGGAGCGGTGCTCGCGTTCGTCCTCTCCTTCGACGAGCCGGTAGTCGCGCTGTTCCTGAGCCAGGACACCGATCCGACGTTGCCGGTGAAGCTCTTCCAGACGATCCGCCTCGCGCTCGAGCCGACGGTCGCGGCGGTCTCGGTGATGCTGCTCCTGCTGGGCCTCGCCGGGGCGGCGATTTGGTGGATCGCGATGCGGTTGGGCCAGCGACGACTGCGGGCGGCGGCAGCGTCCGTACCGGAGGGCGTGTGAGCGAGGACGGCAACACGGCGAAACCGCCCGCGCTGGTGGTTCGCGGGCTGCGCAAGGACTACGGCGACGAGACGGTCGTCTCGGACTTCGACTTCGAGGTCGCGGACGGCGAGTTCGTCACGCTGCTCGGCTCTAGCGGATCGGGCAAGACGACCACGCTGATGATGGTCGCCGGGCTCGTGGAGCCGACCGGCGGCACGATGGAGATCGCCGGACGCCCGGTCACCGGCGTGCCCCCGCAGAGGCGCAACATCGGGATGATGTTCCAGAGCTACGCGCTCTTCCCCCACCTGACCGTGTTCGACAATGTCGCCTTCCCGTTGAAGCGGCGGCGGCTTCCGAAGGCGCAGATCTCGACGCTCGTGAACGAGGCCCTCCAGCGGATGCAGCTCGAGGGGTTCGGGCACCGCTACCCGGCGCAGCTGTCCGGCGGCCAGCAGCAGCGTGTCGCCCTGGCGCGCGCCACCGCTTACGAGCCGCCCCTGCTCTTGATGGACGAGCCGCTCAGCGCGCTCGACCGCAACCTGCGGCGCAGCCTGCAGGACGAGTTGAAGCGCTTCCACCGCACGCTTCGCACCGCGATCCTCTACGTAACCCACGACCAGGAGGAAGCTCTGTCGCTGAGCGACCGCGTGATCCTCATGACGGAGGGGCGCGTGGCCCAGGTCGGAACGCCGCAGGAGATCTACCAGTCTCCGCGCAGCCTGTTCGTGGCGCGCTTCCTCGGCGAGTCGAATGCCCTCCACGGCGAGGTGGTGTCGTGCGCGGGCGGCGAGGCGGTCGTCAAGCTCCGCAATGGCCAGGCCGTCGGCGGCACCTGCCGCGAGCCGCTGCCCACAGGCTCCCAGGCCGTCGTCATCATCCGGCCTGAGAACCTGGTGGTCGAGACGAACGGCGCCGGCGGCGCCGGCGACGGCGTCGACATCTCGCTCGAGGAGGTCTCCTTCCTCGGGGAGACCGTGCGCTGGCGCGGGACCTTCGCCACCTCAGAGCCCTGCACCCTGATGATCAAGCCCGACCAGGCCTCCGACGTGTCCGTCGGGGCGACCCGCCGGGTGCGCTGGGAGCCCTCGAAGGCCGTCGTGCTGCCGGCAGAAGCATGAGAACCCGAGACACGACGTTCGAGCAGGTCAGCAGCATGACCCTGCCCGAGCTCTTCGAGCGGCGGGTCGAGGAGACGCCGGATGCGCTCGCCGTCCGCAGCGTGCAAGGCGACATGACCTTCGGCGACTGGTGGATGCGGGGCCTGTCCATCGCCGAGCTCCTCCGCTCCTCGTTCGGCAGCCTGCGCGGCGAGCGCGTCGCGCTCTGGTTCACGAACGACGAGGCGCGGACGTACGTCGCGGCGCTCCAGTCGGTCTTCGAGGCGGGCGCGATCTCGATGGGCCTCGACGACCGCTACGCCGTGCCCGAGCTCCAGCGCCTCTTCGACCTCGCCGAGCCGCGCGTGCTCGTCATGGGGCCGCAACTCGCAGAGCGGCTGGGCCCGGAGGGCTTCGAGGAGCTGGGCCTCGAGACATCCCCTCCGGCGTCGGGCTGGGACGCGCTCGCACTGCCGATCGCGGGCAGGCGCGTCGCGGGAGCGCCGACGGCGTGGGCGGCCGGCGACGCCGACGGCTCATTGACCCCCTCGCGCGTCGCCGCGCCGGCCGACGACGCGATGATCGCGTTCACGTCCGGGTCCACGGGCACGCCGAAGGGCCCGATCTGGAGCCAGGCGGCGATTTGCCAGTACGCCGAGCGCGTCTCGCACTGCACGTACGCGGTCCCGCGCGCCGGAAAGGCGCTGACCGAGCGCGACGTGCTCCAGTCGCCGGTGCCGCTCTACACCGCGGCGAGCCTGATCGAGAACGTCTACCCCACGGTCTTCTCCGGTTGCGAGCTCGTCTTCGAGGGCCGCCGCTTCGACGCCGCCGCCTCCGAGGAGCGGATGGCGCGCCACGGGACGACCGTCTACAACGGCGTGCCCGCGTTCTTCGCGATGATGTGCGACCTGCCGGAGCGCCGCCCCGGCGCGGCGCCGGAGCTGATGATCATGAGCGGCTCCGCTCTCACCGAAGGGCTGTACCGTCGCATGCGCGAGCGCTGGCCGACCACGCAGGTCGCGAACTGGTACGGGCTCAACGAAAGCGGCAGCGGCCAGACGCTGAACCACGGCCCGGATATGGAGCGCCACCCGTCCTCGATCGGCCGGCCCCTGCCGCCGACCGAGATCCGGGTGGTGGATGCCGACCTGAATCCCGTGGCCGCCGGCACGGAGGGCGACCTGCTCATGCGCGCGCCAGGCCAGATGCGGGAGTACTTCCGCAGCCCTGAGCAGACCGCCGAGCGCTTCCGCGGCGATTGGCTCTTCACCGGCGACCGCGCGTTCGAGGACGAGGACGGGCTCTTCCACATCGTTGGCCGGAACGAGGACCGGATCAACCGCGGCGGGTTCAAGTTCTACCCCGCCGAGGTGGTGTCCGCGCTCGCCACGCACGACGCGGTGCAGGAGGCGGCGGTCATCGCGGTTCCCCACGACGTCCTCGGCCAGGAGGCGGTCGCATTCGTCGTGAAAACCGAGGACGGCGACGTCGACGGAGAGTCCCTGCGCCGGTACTGCCGCACGCAGATCGCGCCGAACAAGGCCCCGGCCGAGGTGATCTTCATCGACGACATGCCGCGGGCGGCGTACGGCAAGGTGAACCGCCGCAAGCTGCTCGAGCTGTACGAGGCGACCCGGGTCGCCGGCCAGACATGACAAGGAGACAGATATGACGGACCTCGGCTTCAGCATCCAAGAGGTGGTCGTTGCCACGCGCGATTCGGAGGCGGCGGCCGCAAAGTTCGGCAAGGCGCTGAACGCCGACGTCGACGCGAAGGTGTCGTATCCGCAGGACGGCATCGGCATCGACATGACCGGGGTGTGGGTTGGCGACTTCCGGCTCGCGTTCGTCGAGGACACCACCGGCAGCGGGCATGTCGCGCGCTCGATCGAGCGGCGCGGCGAGGGTCTGTTCGAGCTGTGCCTGCGAACAGACGACCTGCCGGCCGCGATGGAGCACATGAAGAGCCACGGCATCAGCTTCACCGACGACACGCCGCACGTGCTGAAGGACTACGAGTGGCGCGGCGAGATCTGGTCCGAGGTCCACGTGGCCTTCGTGCACCCCGGCTCGTCCCACGGCGTGCTCATCGAAGTTCAGCAGTGGGTTAGGTGATCGACCTCACAAACCGGGTCGCCGTCGTGACCGGGGCAGGCTCCGGCCTCGGTCGCAGCTACGCGCTCGCGCTCGCCGAGCGCGGCGCGAAGGTGGTCGTGAACGACCTGGGTGCGCAGGTGGACGGGACGGGGAGCGACGCCGGCGCGGCCGCCACCGTCGTTGACGAGATCACTGCCCTCGGCGGGACCGCCGTGCCGGAGCACTCGTCGGTCGCGACCCCCGAGGGAGGCGAGGCGATCGTCCAGCGCGCACTCGACGAGTTCGGGCAGGTGGACATCCTGGTGAACAACGCCGGCAACATCGAGCTGTCCTCGTTCGCGAAGCTCGACGTCCGTGCGCTGGACCGGATCCTCGACGTGCACCTCGGCGCCGCGTTCTACGTGACCCAGCCGGCTTACCGCGCGATGCTCCCTCGAAAGCACGGCAGCATCATCTTCACGACGTCCGGCGTCGCGACGTTCGGCAACCTCGGGGCGAGCGTCTACGGCGCGGCAAAGGGGGCCATCATCGGGCTCCTCCACGTTCTGAAGCTCGAGGCCGCCCGGCACGGAATCCGCGTGAACGCCGTCGCGCCGATGGCGCAGACGCGGATGGCCGCGGACGTGGACCTCGAGCCGTACAAGGGACTGACCGAGCGCAGCGTGAGCGCCGATCTCGTCGCACCCGCGGTGGTCTACCTGGCGTCCGACGAGTGCGAGCTGACGGGCGAGGTCTGGAGTGTGGGCTCCGGCAGCGTGTCGCGCCTCTTCGTCGGGCGTACGGAGGGACACTTCAAGCACCCCGAAGCGGAGGGCCTCATGACCGCCGACGAGATCGCGGAGCACGTGGCCGAGATCCGGGACCTCGACGGGTTCTCGATCCCGCCGACCTGGCCGGACGAGTACGCGATGGTCCTCGAGCGACTGCGGGAGGGCGTCCAGTGACCCCCACTCCGACCGACTTCCTCGAAATCGACCGCCTCCTCTCAGACGAGGAGCGCCACATCCGCGACACCGTGAGGCGGTTCGTCGCCGAGCGCGTCACCCCCTACGTCGGCGACTGGTTCGAGGACGCCACGATCCCGCGCGAGCTCGCCACGGAGCTGGGGAGCCTGGGTGTGCTGGGGATGCACCTGGACGGCTACGGATGCGCCGGGGCGAGCGCCACGGCGTATGGGCTCGCCTGCATGGAGCTCGAGGCCGGCGACTCCGGAGTCAGGAGCCTGGTGTCGGTGCAGGGGTCGCTCGCGATGTACGCGATCTGGAAATGGGGCTCCGAGGAGCAGAAGAACGAATGGCTGCCGCGCATGGCCGCGGGCGAGGCAATCGGCTGCTTCGGGCTGACGGAGCCGGACAGCGGGAGCGATCCCGGCTCGATGCGCACCCGCGCGCGGCGCGACGGCGAGGACTGGATCCTGAACGGCGCGAAGATGTGGATCACGAACGGCTCGATCGCCGACGTCGCCGTCGTATGGGCGGTGACCGACGAGGGCGTACGCGGCTTCCTCGTGCCGAGCGGCACGGCGGGGTTCACGGCACCCGAGATCCACAAGAAGCTCTCGCTGCGGGCGTCGGTGACCTCGGAGCTCGTGCTCGACGACGTCCGGCTCCCGGCGCGGGCGATGCTCCCCGAGGCGACCTCGCTTCGCGGACCGCTCTCGTGCCTCAACGAGGCCCGCTACGGGATCGTGTGGGGTGCGGCGGGCGCCGCTCGTGCCTGCTTCGAGGCCGCGCTCGGCTATGCGAAGGAGCGCATCCAGTTCGACCGCCCGATCGCGTCCTTCCAGCTCCAGCAGGCGAAGCTGGCGCAGATGGCCCTCGAGGTGAATCGCGCGACCCTGCTCGCCGTGCACCTCGGGCGCCTGAAGGACGACGGACGGCTCCGCCCCGAGCACGTGAGCATGGCCAAGCTCGGAAACGTGAACGCGGCGCTCGAGGTCGCCCGCGCCGCCCGCCAAGTGCTGGGCGCGAACGGCATCACGCTCGAGTATCCGGTCATCCGCCACATGAACAACCTCGAGTCGGTGGTTACCTACGAGGGCACCGCGGACATCCACGCTCTCGTCGTCGGCGGAGCGCTCACCGGGATCCAGGCGTTCAGATAAATCCGCCGGCGCCGGCGCCGGGCGGTGGCCTCCGGCTCCATCCGGCCTATCTCAAGACCCATGACCGGTCACCATCTCGAGATAGTGCCGCTCTCGCGCCACCGCTGGGTGGTCCGCTACGAGGGCGACGTCACGCCGCTGTCGGAGCACCCCACGCTGACGGAAGCGGAGGTCGACGCGCGCAACTTCGCGCGTCAGTTCGGTGAGCCGCTGATCCACGTCCACGAACTGGACGGGGAGGAGCGCGACGTGCACATCGAACCCGACTTCCGGGCGCCCACGCCCGCCGACGTCAAGGGTCCCAAGGTCGAGCCCTAGCCATGGCGGCCACGGTCGAGGCGGCCCGGCTCCACGACCGGGCGCACGCGGGCCGGCTGCTCGCCGAGCGGCTCCGTCACTACGCGGGCCGCGACGACGTGATCGTGCTGGGCCTGCCGCGCGGCGGCGTGCCCGTGGCCTTCGAGATCGCGGACGCGCTCGGCGCGCCGCTCGACGTCTTCCTGGTGCGCAAGCTCGGCGTGCCCGGCCATGAGGAGTACGCGCTGGGAGCGATCGCCACGGGCGGTGTCCGCGTCCTCGACACCGAGCTGGTCGAGTCGCTGGGCCTGCCCACGGAGTGGCTCGAGGCGATCGACGCGAAGGAGCGGCGCGAGCTCGATCGCCGCGAACGCGCCTACCGCGGCGAGCGGCCACCGCCCGACGTGGCGGGCCGCACGGTGATCCTCGTCGACGACGGGCTCGCGACAGGGTCGACGATGCTAGCCGCCGTGCACGCCGTGCGCGCCGACGATCCGGCGCGTCTGGTCGTGGCCGTGCCGGTCGCCGACGCGAGGGTCTGCGACGGCCTGCGCTCCCTGGCCGACGAGGTCGTCTGCCTGATGACGGCCCAGCCGCTAGAGGCGGTCGGCACCTGGTACGAGGACTTCGCCCCCACCCCGGACGGCGAGGTGCGCTCACTGCTCGAGCGCGCCAAGCACCCGCCGCCCGCGCGCCCGCCGGAAGGCGTGCACCCCCTCTCCGGGGAGCTGTCCGACTACGACGCGCTGATCGAGCGCGCGCTTGAGGTCCAGTACGTCCTCATCGGCGAGGCCTCGCACGGGACGCACGAGTTCTACCGCGAGCGCGCCGAGATCACGAAGCGCCTGATCGCCGAGGCGGGCTTCACCGCCGTCGCCGTCGAGGCCGACTGGCCGGACGCCTACCGCGTGAACCGCTTCGTACGCGGCGAGAGCGACGACGCGGACGCCGAGACCGCGTTATCCGACTTCACCCGCTTCCCCGTGTGGATGTGGCGCAACACCGAGGTGGCCGAGTTCGTGACGCTGCTGCGCGAGTACAACGACGCGCTGGCCACCGGCGCGGCGACGGTCGGCTTCTACGGGCTGGACCTCTACAGCCTCTACACGTCCATGGATGCCGTGGTGAGCTACCTGGAGGACGTGGATCCGGGGGCCGCCGAGCGGGCTCGCGAGCGCTACGCCTGCTTCGACCAGTTCGGCCGCGACCCGCAGGTCTACGCCTACGAGGCCGGCATGGCCGGCGCGGAGCCGTGCGAGCAGAAGGCCGTCGAGCAGCTGGTCGAGCTGCAGCGGGCGCGGGCGCCGTTCTTCGCCGAGCAGAACGCCCGGCTCGTCGCGAACGCGGAGGAGTACTACCGCGCGATGTTCCGCGGCGGCCCGACGAGCTGGAACCTCCGCGACCGCCACATGGCCGAGACGCTGGACGAGCTCACGCGCCATATCGAGCGCACCAGCGGGACCGCGAAGGTGGTCGTCTGGGCGCACAACTCGCACCTGGGCGACGAGCGCGCGACCGAGCTTGCCCAGACCGGTCAGCTCAACCTGGGGCAGCTCGTCCGCGAGCGCCACGGCGACGACACGCTGCTCGTCGGCTTCACGACCTACCAGGGAACCGTCACGGCCGCCTCCGACTGGGGCGGGCCGGCGGAGCGCAAGCGCGTGCGCCGCGCGCTGCCCGGAAGCTGGGAGGAGCTCCTCCACGAGCAGGGCACCCCGCGTTTCTGGCTGGACCCGGCGAGCCTGCCGGGCCGACGCCTCGAGCGCGCGATCGGCGTGATCTACCGACCCGAGACCGAGCGCATCTCGCATTACTTCCAGGCCCGCCTCGCGGACCAGTTCGACGCCCTCGTCCACATCGACGAGACGCACGCGCTGGAGCCGCTCGAGCGGACAAGCGAATGGGAGACCGGAGAGCTTCCCGAGACCTACCCGTGGGGGGTGTGATGGCGGTAAAGCTGAACAACAGCGGCTACGACCACGCGAAGCGACTGATCGAGGACGGCAGGGTCGTGCTCGACGAGCGTGACGACTGGAGCGAGCACCAGCCGTCTGCGGAGGACGAGAACCGCTTCATAGAGGAACACGGCTGGGACGAATACGGCAAGTGGCATCTCGCCACCGACGACGATGCCCGCAAGGAGACCAAGGCCCACTGGAAGTTCCCGTACGGCGACTTCCGCGACATCCACCGCTGCGGGGTGCTGGCCGCCGAGTCGCGGGCGGGACAACGGAAGTACTTCGACGTCGAGACGGCCGCGGCGCACCTGCACGGGATGCTGGAGGGCGTGAGGGTCGCCGGGCGCTAGCGCTGGTGGGCTCTAGCCGCGGCAAGGGCGCCGTCCACCCATGTCGATCCGCTCATGGCGTGGCGTCGGGTCATCGTCGACGTAGATCTCGACCGGCACGCACGCCGGTCTGCGGGTCACGAGGAACCCGGACCAGAAGGTAGGCGACGGGCCATGCTCGCAGGCGACGAAGGTCATCGTGTGAGCCGTGTCGCGAAGCCTCACCTCCCCCTCGGGGAGGGGCCGCCTGCCGAGCCCGCCGTACGCGAGCCCGGCGAAGCCTCGGACCTCGCGCTTCAGGCTGACCGTGACCCTGTGGCCCGCCCTGACCAGCGCAGGGAACTTGTTGCCCCCGAACTCGCGCACCACGCTCGCGGGCGTCCGCTCGCCGGCGCCAGCGAGGACCAGCGGCCCGGCCACGAGGTTGCGCCGGTCGGTGAAGGCGCCGGGGAAGTCCGCCTCCGAGCGCCGGGCGCAGTCCACGATCACGCCGGCCGGATGCGTGCTTGGCACGGGCGGGGTGCTGGCTCCCGCCTTCAGCACGAGCAGTACGAACGTGAGGCCGGCACGCCCGGCGGTCGCTGTGACCCGCCAGCAGCCCTGGGTCGGGAAGTCCAGGCCGCTCGCCTGAAAGCCGGTGAGCCCATAGCCGGAAGGCGATATGCGGCGGTGGACCGCCGGAGCGCGCTCGTCCAGCCTGCGCGCGTCGACCGTCACCCGGCCGCGTAGGCCGGGTCCACGCTGCCAGCCGATCTTCACGCCGAGCGAGCCGTCCGGCGCGACGTTGTCCGCCGGCACCCGGTAGACGCCGCCGGTGGGCCCGAACCCGATCCAGAGCCGCCCCCTCTGCAAGCCGCGCCGGGGCCGCCAGTGCGGCCGCGTCACGGGACACCCACCCGGGAGACGCTCAGCGGTGGGCGGGGACAGCAGGCGACCGGAGCTCACCGGGCTCGCGGCCGATCGCCCGCCCGCTCCGGGTCCACCCGTCGCGACGACGATCGCCGCGGCGACTGCCGCCGCCGCGCTCGCCAGCCAGATGCCGCGCCGCGAGGCCATGCAACAGAGGTACGCCGGGGCCGGGCCCCTGGTTCCACGCGCACGCGAGGTTGGGGCGCGCTATGCGCGGCCTACCTAAGTGAGCGACAGCCTTAGCTCGCGCGATGAAGGAGGTAGACACGATGGCCACACCAGTTCGCCGTGCAGAATCCCGCTCCCCGCTCGCCGCGCCCTCTGCGCTCGCCGGGCTCTCGAGCCCGGCCGGTGAGCTCGAGGAGCTGCATCAGCGCATGGACCAGCTCATGCAGGGCCTGTGGTCCGCTGCGCCCGGCAACGGTGACCGCGCCTGGACGCCGCTCGTCGACATCGAGGAGACCGAGGACGCCTGGATCATCGAGGCGGAGGTGCCCGGCGCCAAGCGCAAGGACATCAACGTCGAGGTACGCGACAACGAGGTGAGCATCTCCGGCGAGATCAAGGAGCGCGAGCGCAAGGGACTCCTGCGGCGGCGCACGCGTCGCGTCGGTCGCTTCGACTTCCGCGTGGCGATCCCCGGGGGAACGGACCCCGACGGCGTCGAGGCGACTGTCGACGACGGCATCCTGACGGTCCGGGTGCCCAAGCCCGAGCAGACCCGGCCGCGCCGTATCGAGGTCAGCGGCTGAACAGGCGAACGACCGTGAGGGTCTCGTCCTCGGACTCGATGATCAGGCCCGTCACGTCGACATCCGGCTCCGTCACGACGACCTTGCGGGGGTGATCGACGAAGTGCCAGAGCACGGTCGGGAAGCGGTGGCCGCGTCCGCCGACGCCGATCGCGATCTGATCGTCGCCGTCCTCGTAGGTGATGCTCGCCAGCGGGAGGCGCTCCGCCTCCGTGCCCACGGCCGGGTCTGAGACGATCTCGATCGTCGCCTCGAGCTCCTCCCCGTGCTCCATGCGCTTGTTGAGCTCGTCGAAGAACGCCGCCCACTCGTCCTGCTCGAGCTCCCGTCCGGTGTGCGCCCCGAGTTCGGTGTTCATCCACGTAGATTTAGACCGCACATGACTCCTTTCAAGGCGCTCCCCGCGCGCGGTGGCGACCGCCCCCGCACCACCCCCACCAATCCTCACACCCAGCTCGACCAGCAGCCCGCCGACGCTGCCCTGGTCGAGGAGCTCGCACGGCGTGCGTTCGCGCTACCCGGGGTCGTCGAGGAGCCGAGCGCCATCTCCGTCCCGGGCGCGCGGGCGCTCGTGCTGGCCGGCGACGAGCCAACCGGGCCGCCGGAGGCGTTCCTGATCGGGCGCGAGTTCGCTCACCTGCACCCGTCGCCGGACCACAGCCTGCACGCGATGCTGCCGCCCGAGCTCGTGGACCAGGCCATCGATGCCGGCTGGGCGGAGCACCATCCCGTCGCGCTAAGGGGCCTCATCCCCCGGACGGCGGTCATGCTCTACGCCCCGCGCGACGAGGTCGAGCTGGAGACGGTGGACTCGCTGCTCCGGGCCTCGCACGCCTTCGCCCGCGGCTTCTAGACTCGATAACCAATGGGAAGGACCTGGGTACTCGACACGGGCACCAAGGGAACAGGCGCCAACGTGGTTCCCCTGGAGAAGCTCGAAGCGAAGGCGGAGCCTGAGCCCCGCCGGCCCGCCCCTGCGCGGAAGAGCGCTCCCGCGCGGAAGCAAGCGGAGGCCCGCGCCCAGCGCAAGCCGGCCGAGCGAACGAGCACCCCGCTCCCGCCGGGGCACGTGCGCAAGAAGTCGACCGGCGAGCTCGGCAAGCTCCGCTCGATCGACCCGAAGGCCGGCACCGCCGTGGTGCACTGGCTGAGGCACGGGCAGACATCGACCGTGCCCGTGTCGTCCATCACCACGCGGTGACGACGTGCCCTAGCTGAGTCCGCGCGCCTGCTCGACCGCGCGCCGCGCGCAGCGCGTCACGAGGACGCGTACGAGCTGGCGCTTGTACTCGACCGACCCGTTGGCGTCCTCGACCGGCTCGGCGGACTCGGCCGCGGCCTCGGCGGCCGCCGCGACAGCCGCGTCGAGCGTGGCCGCTGGCACTCCTGTCAGAGCGTCCTCCGCGTCGAGCGCCCGCCGCGGCCGAATGCCCACCGACCCCACCGCGACACGCGCCGAGACCACCTCACCGCCCTCCACGCGCACGACGCACGTGACGGTGACCGCCGGGCGCTCGTGGAGCGACATCTTCTCGTGCGCTATGC